>CAYMKW010000096.1:0-11910 GCA_964391365.1 uncultured Microthrixaceae bacterium
GGCTGTCGAGATCGCCAACGACAGCGACTTCGGTCTCTACAGCTACGTCTTCTCCGGCGACACCTCCCGGGCGTGGTCGATCGCCACCCAGCTCCGCTCCGGCGTCGTGGGGCTCAACACGATCCAGCGGAACCACGAGGCGCCCTTCGGCGGATTCAAGCAGTCGGGCGCCGGCCGGGACGGTGGCAGCTACGGCCTCCTCGCCTACTCGGAGATCCAGGGACTCGTCTGGCCCAGCTGAGCGTGAGAACGGACCGGTCGGTGCGGACCGGCCGGAAAAGCGTCAGATCCTGCACCCCCGCGACTCCCGGATCCTGACAGCGGCAGACAGCCGCTGCGAGGGACAGCGGCAGACAGCCGCTGCGAGGGACAGCGGCAGACAGCCGCTGGGAACCAGGAGTCCGACCGTGCTGCAGATCGTCCTCGACCCCGGCGCCATGCTGCCGCTGCTGGGTGCTGCGCTCCTCTGCTCGGGGAGCCTCCTCGCCGGGCCACCCGCGGTGTTGCGGCGCCTGCGCAACCGGCGATCGTGAGCGGGTGTGCGTTTCTCGGCGGTCGCGGCGGGTGTGTCCCGGTCGCCCTCGGCGACGGGCCCGGTTGGTGCAGACTGGGGGGCCTCCGGTCCCGGGAGTCCGACCAGGCGAGGTCGTAGCGAATGTCCACACTCACCGACGCGGCGCTCGTCGAGCGCATCCTGGCGGGGGACTCCTCTGCCCTCGCGTCGCTCTACGACCGTTACGCCGATCGCATCCACTCGATGTGCGCCCACATGCTCCGGGACGACGACGCGGCGGCCGACGTGACCTCGGAGGTGTTCCTCACCGCTGCGGAACGACTCGGTCAGCTGCGCGATCACGAGAAGGTCCGGTCGTGGCTGTACGCCATCGCCCGCCACGAGGTGTACCGACGTTCCCGGCACCGTTCGCGGGAGGTGTCGCTGTCGGCGGTGGGTGGCGT
Source organism: uncultured Microthrixaceae bacterium (assembly GCA_964391365.1). Classification (GTDB taxonomy): domain Bacteria; phylum Actinomycetota; class Acidimicrobiia; order Acidimicrobiales; family Microtrichaceae; genus SXMI01. The sequence continues at coordinate 958 of CAYMKW010000096.1, forward strand.
CGGGCTCGATCTGGCGGATGCAGAGGTCGATCCACAGGACCTGGCCTCGTTCGACGAGCTCGACGACGTCGCGGTGTTCGCACCGCTCGGTCACGAGTCGGGTGAGGTCGGGATCGAGGCGGGTGCCAGTCAGGCCGATCTGGCAGGGCTGCTGCAGGACGCCTCCGCCGGCCTCGACGATCGTGACCGGATGGTCCTGGAACTGCACCTGGCGCAGGGCCTCGACGGCCAGGAACTCGCCGACGCCCTCGGCGTCAACCGGGACCACGGCTACCAGTTGGTCCACCGGATGAAGGAGCGGTTGGAGGCCGCCATGTCGGCGTTGCTCATCGCCCGGTCCGGTCGCACCCGCTGTGACGGTCTCGACGAGGTGGCGGACTCCTGGGACGGTCGGTTCAACGTGCTGTGGCGGAAGCGGTTCGCCCGACACATCTGCCGCTGCGAGCAGTGTTCGTCGCTCCGTGCCCGTGTCCCCAAGGCTGTGCTCACCGGCACCGGCCTGGCGCTCGCCGCCCAGTCGACCGTCCTGGCGGCCCCGATCTCGGCGCGCGAGCGGTTCCTGTCGGAGGCGCCCGCCCGGGTCGGCGTGCCGCAGGGTGGCCGTTGGCGGCCCGACGGGTTCCCCCCGCACCGCCCGGGGCGGCGGCGCTGGCCGATGGTCGTCGCTGCGCTCGCCATCGTGGTCCTGTTCGTGGGCGGCGGTGCGGCACTCCTCGACCGGGGCGAGGTCGAGGAGATCGTCTCGGCGCCGTCCGACGTGCCGCCGGCGACCACCACGACCGTTCCACCGTCCACGACGGTGCCCCTCCTCCCGGGCCCGGTCGACCCGTTCGCGGCCGTTCCCGCCGGCCCGGTTCCGGGCGCTCCGACCACGACCACGACGGCCGGGCCCGCACCCACGACCGCCTCGGCGCAGGGCGGACGACAGGGGGGCGCCTCCGCCCCGGTCACGACGACGGCACCGCCGCAACCTGCCCCGCCTCCTCCACCACCACCTCCGCCGCCACCGACCACGACGACGACGACCGAACCGCCCGACGTGACACCGCCGTCGGTCAGCATCAGCGGGCCGTCGTGTGTGTCGTGGGGCTCCTCGGGTTCCTTCACCGCATCGGCCTCCGATGCGTCGGGCATCCAGTCGACGACGCTGTCGTGGTCGGGAGCGATCTCGGGCAGCAAGTCGGGGGGCTCCTCGGTCTCGGTGTCGGTCACCTTCCCGCAGCCCGCCACGAGCGTGACCTTCACGGCCACGGCGACAGACGGCGCGGGCAACAGCGGGAAGACATCCCGGACGGTCGCCAGCGGCCCGAGCTGCCAGGGGTGACGGGCGCCGGACCCGTCGGCCCCGGTGCGACCGGGTACGCTCCCAGCCCGGCGCGGGACGCAGCGCCGTGACTCGAGGGGGTCGGTGTGAAGGGAATCGTGTGGGACGGCGATCAGGCCGCGCTGCGGGACGACGTCGAGGTCCGGGACCTCCGCCCGGGTGAGGTCCGCGTCCGTCTGGCCGCCGCCGGACTGTGCCACTCGGACGTGTCCGTCATGGACGGGACGATCATGTTCCCGACCCCGGCCGTGCTCGGTCACGAGGGCGCCGGGGTGGTCGAGGCGGTCGCCGATGACGTGTCGTCGACCAAGGTCGGTGACCACGTCGTGCTCACGACGCTCGGCAACTGCGGCACCTGCGCTGCGTGCGCCCGGGGCAAGCCGACGTTCTGTCGGATCAGTCTCGGCAAGCTCTCCCGGCCGTTCACCGTCGGCGGCGACAAGGCGTTCCAGTTCGCCAACACCTCGGTGTTCGTCGAGTCGACCGTCGTGCCGGCCACGTCTGCCATCCCGATCCCCGACGACGTGCCGCTGACCAGCGCCTGCCTGATCGGATGCGGCGTGCTGACCGGTGTCGGTGCGGTGTTCAACCGGGCCCGGGTCACCCATGGTGAGTCCGCCGTGGTGATCGGTGTCGGCGGTATCGGCCTCAACGTGATCCAGGGTCTGGCCCTGAGCGACTCGCTGCCGATCATCGCCGTGGACACGAACCCCGCCAAGGAGTCGATCGCCCGGGCCTTCGGGGCCACTCACTTCATCTGTCCGGGACCGGACACCGATCTGGTCGAGGCCGTGAAGGAGATCCGGCCGTACGGGGTCGACTGGGTGTTCGAGTGCGTGGGATCGACGGCGCTGATCCGCACGGCGACCGACCTGTTGGACTTCGGCGGGGGCGTCGTGATGCTGGGCGTCCCGAAGATGGGCACCGAGGCGAGCTTCGTGGTCAACACGATGTACAACGACAAGTCGCTCATGGGTTGCCGATACGGTTCGGCCCGTCCCGCCCACGACATCCCGCTCGTGGTCGATCTGTACCGGGCCGGTCGGCTCAAGCTCGACGAGCTCGTCACGGCCACCTACCCGATCGAGGGCTTCGACCAGGCCCTCGAGGAGCTCCACGAGGGCAAGCTCGCCCGCGGCGTGATGGTCTTCGAGGACTGACGGTCGTGTCGCTGCCCCCCGAACTGGTCGAGATCGAACGACGCGTCTCCAACTGGGGGCGCTGGGGCGATGACGATCAGCTCGGGTGCGGCAACCTGCTCACGCCCGAGGCAGCGAGGCGCGGTACGGCGTCGGTCCGGTCCGGTCGTCGCATCAGCCTGGCGGTCGAGCTCCGCGCCGACGGGATCCAGGTCGGCCAGCCCGCACGGCGGTACAACCCCATCCTCACGGTGACCTCGCTGAACGAGCGGGACCAGTACGCACCGGGCATCTGGGAGGGGACCGACGACGTGGTCTTCATGTCCACGTGCGCCGGGACCCACATCGACGCCCTGTGCCACGTGTCGTACGGCGGCAGGCTCTACAACGGATACCCGACGACCGCGGTGACGGCCCAGTACGGGGCCTCCGTGCTCGGCGCGGAGCGGCTCCCACAGATCGTCACCCGCGGCGTCCTGCTCGACATCCCCCGGGTCCACGGTGTGGAGTGCCTCGACCAGATCGACCCGGGGTACGCCGTCAGCGAGGACGACCTGGACGCCGCTGCGGAACTGGCCCGGGTGGAGGTCCTCGCCGGGGACGTCGTCCTGGTTCGGACCGGCATGATGCGGCACTACCACCGGGGCGATCGGATGCGTTACGCCGTCGGGACGGCGCACTCGCTGCCGGGCCTGTCGGCCGGAACCGTCGAGTGGATGCACCGCCACGACGTCGCCGGGGCCTTCACCGACACCTACGCCTACGAGGCGTTCCCTCCCACGCAGGCCGACTGGTCGGACTGTCTGGCGGTCCACCTGCTCCAGATCAGGGACATGGGGATGCTGCAGGGCCAGAACTGGGACCTCGAGGCGCTGGCCGAGGCCTGCGCCGAGGAGGGCCGGGGTGATGTGCTCCTGCTCGCCGCGCCCGAGCCGCTCGTCGGAGCGAGCAGCACCCCGATCGCCCCCGTCGCGGTCCTGTAGCCGGTCCGGTCGTGGCCCGCCGACGCTCCGGAGGCTCGGAACCGGCCGAGCCCCGGACGTTCAGCCCGTGGGTCTTCCTGGCCGTTTTCGCGGTCCTGGCCCTGATCGGGCTCCTCGGCGTGCTCCTCGGACTGGGCGACGGCGGGACGGGCAGCGTCCAGCTGGAGGTCCCGCAGACGACGTCCACCACGGTGGTCGTCCCCACCTCGACGATTCCCCCGACCGGTCCGGGCTGATCGCCCGGTCGCGCCTCGGCGACGGGGCGGCCTCAGCGGACAGGTCGGCCCGGGTCTCCGACCGTTCCTAGACTGCGCCGGTCAACGGACACGACGAGGCCGAGGGGGTCGACGGTGCTGCAGGGTCGGACGCTGTGGGAACTGATGGAACAGCGGGTGGACGCCACCCCGGACGCGCTGATGGCGGTCGACGAGGACATGCGGACGGTGACGTTCGCCGAGTTCTGGCTCGAGTCCGAGCGTGCGGCCGCCGGCCTGTTGGCACAGGGTGTCGTTCCGGGGAGCGTCGTGTCCTGGCAGCTCCCCACCTGGATCGAATCGCTGGTCCTGGTCGCTGCGCTCAGCCGGCTGGACGCCGTCCAGAACCCGATGCTGCCGATCTACCGTGAGCGCGAGGTGGGGTTCATCACCTCGCAGGCGAGCTCGTCCCTGCTGGTCGTCCCCTCGGTCTGGCGCGGCTTCGACTTCGAGGCGATGGCGACCGAGGTGGCCGGTGGCGTCGAGGGCATGCGGGTCCTGGTCGCCGACCGCACGCTCCCGCAGGGCGACCCGGGGTCGCTCCCGCCGATCACCGCTGCGGCCGACGCCGAAGAGCAGCCGGTGCGGTGGCTCTTCTACACATCCGGCACCACCGCCGACCCGAAGGGCGCCCAGCACACCGACGCCTCGATCTCCGCAGTGGCCAGGGGGATGGGCGATCGCCTGGCGCTGCACGAGGGTGACCGCAACGCGCTCGTGTTCCCGTTCACCCACATCGGTGGCATCACCTGGCTGTTCGCCAGCCTGCAGTCGGGGTGCTCGAACATCCTGATGGAGGGGTTCCACCCCCAGGAGACCCCCGAGGTCCTGGCCCGCGAGAACGTCACGCTGGCGGGGAGCGGCACCGTGTTCCACCAGGCCTACCTGGCGTACCAGCGCTCCCAGCCCCAGCGGGTCTTCCCCGACGTGCGTGGATTCCCCGGCGGGGGTGCACCCAAGCCACCGGCCCTGGTGGCTGAGATGCGGGAGGTCTTCGACGCTCCCGTCCTGTCCGGCTACGGGCTGACCGAGGCGCCGATCCTGACGATGGCGTCGACGACCGACACCGACGACGAACTGGCGTCCAGCGAGGGCAAGCCGATGCCGGGGGTCGAACTGAAGCTCGTCACCGTGGACGGTGCCGTCGCCGGCCCCGGCGAGGAGGGCGAGATCCGAGCCAAGGCCCCCCAGGTGATGCGCGGGTACCTCGACGCGTCCCTCGACGCAGCGGCGTTCGACGAGGAGGGTTACTTCCGGACCGGCGACCTGGGCCGGATCGACGAGCGCGGCAACGTCGTGATCACCGGTCGGCTGAAGGACGTGATCATCCGCAAGGGCGAGAACGTCTCGGCCAAGGAGGTCGAGGACCTGCTGTACCTGCACCCTTCGATCGCGGACGTGGCCGTGCTCGGCCTGCCCGATCCGGACATGGGCGAGCGGGTGTGCGCCGTCGTGCAGCTCACCGAGGGAGTGGACGAGCTCACCTTCGAGGACATGGTCGGCTTCCTCCGGGGCGAGGGGCTGATGAACCAGAAGCTGCCGGAGCAGCTCGAGCTGGTCGACCTGTTGCCGCGCAACCCGGCCGGCAAGGTCCTCAAGCACGTACTCCGCGAGCAGTACGCCGACTGACCGGACCCCGGGCGCTGGTTTCCACCCGGCCCCGCCCCGGCTCTACGATCTGACGGCCCGTCAGGTTCCGGTGTCCCGTTCGGGCCCGGATGCAGCACGGATCCGTCACCCGGATCCATCAGGAGGACTGGACCATGGGACTGCTCGACGGAAAGGTCGCGATCGTCACCGGCGCGGGGCACGGGATCGGCCGTGGTCATGCGCTCGAACTCGCCCGCCACGGTGCCACCGTGGTCGTGAACGACCTGGGTGGCTCGGTCGCCGGTGAGGGTGCCGGCCGCGACGCCGACCTGACCGTGGACATCATCCGGTCCCGGGGTGGGGTGGCGACGGCGAACTACGCGGACGTCTCCGACGACGAGCAGTCCGGCGGGATGATCGCCCAGGCGGTCGAGGAGCACGGTCGGCTCGACGTGCTGGTCAACAACGCGGGCATCGTCCGCGACGGCTCGATCTTCAACATGTCCGTCGACGACTTCGACGCGGTCGTCAGGGTCCACCTCCGTGGGACGTGGCTGCCGTGCAAGCACGCAGCGGTCCACTGGCGCGCGCTCAACAAGGAGACCGGTGCGCCGGTCAACGGACGCATCATCAACACGGTCTCGGGTGCCGGCCTGACGGGCAACTTCGGCCAGTCCAACTACGCCCCGGCCAAGGCGGCCATTGCGAGCCTCACCCAGACGCTGAGCCTGGAGCTGTACAAGGCCGGCGTGACGGTCAACGCGGTCGGCCCGGCGGCGGCGACGCGGATCACCGCCACGATGCCGAACGCCCCGGCCGTGATCGAGCCCGACGAGATCCCCGACGACGAGTGGAACCCCATGGACCCGTCGGTGTCCTCGCCGCTGGTGGCCTGGCTCGCGTCGGACGAGGCCGACCACGTGACCGGTCAGATCATCCGGGCGGTGGGCGAGAACATCATCCTGATGCGCGGTTGGGCCGACGGCCCCACCATCAACAACAAGGGTTCGCGCTGGGACGCCACGAAGCTCGGCACCCAGTTGGCCACGGACGTGTTCGGCACCCGGGCACCGGGCCTGCGCTACTGACCGAGCCCCGCCCGTCCATCGCTCCCAGGGATCGGTCGCGGCCGACGGGCATCACGGAACCGCTTGGGTCCGGCCCGTAGGATCGACCCATGCCTCGCAGTGCGGAGGGTCGGGACGCGCCCGGGGTCGCCCCTTCGTCCGGATCCGGTCCGGCCGGTGGGTCGACCCGACCGGCACCGGGCCGTCGGTCCACCTCCACGTCGTCGTTCGGCGTGTCACGCCGCGAATCGCACGACGCCTCGGGGTTCTACTCCCGGTTCACGGCGCCGGAGATCGACGAGGACGCGCTTCCCGCCGGCCCCGAGGTGTCGCGGTCGATCGACCGGATCGTCTGCGGTGACGCCCGCGACATGCGACTGGTCCCCGATGGCTCCGTGGCGCTCGTCGTCACCTCTCCGCCGTACTTCGCCGGTAAGGACTACGAGACCGAACTGGGTGAGGGCCACGTCCCGGCGTCGTACCTGGAGTACCTGGAGATGCTGACCGACGTGTTCGCCGAGTCCGTGCGGACGCTCGAGCCGGGCGGACGGATCGCGGTCAACGTCGCCAACCTGGGTCGCCGGCCGTTCCGGTCGCTGGCGGCCGACGTGACGGGCATCCTCCAGGATCGTCTGCGACTCCTGCTCCGCGGTGAGATCGTCTGGTTGAAGCAGCGGGGGTCGGCGGGTTCGTGCGCCTGGGGGTCGTTCCAGCGTCCGGGGAACCCGGTGCTTCGTGACACCACCGAGCGGGTGGTCGTGGCGTCGAAGGGGCGCTTCGACCGGTCACGGACGGCGGCGCAGCGTCGTCGGGAGGGGCTTCCCTGGGCGTCCACGCTGCAGCGGGACGAGTTCATGGACGCCACGCTCGATGTCTGGGAACTGCCCGCCGAGTCGGCGACCCGAGTCGGTCACCCGGCGCCGTTCCCGGTCGCACTGCCCGAGCGGCTGATCCAGCTCTACACCTACCGGGGCGACCTGGTCCTGGACCCGTTCGTGGGGTCGGGCAGCACGGCGGTGGCGGCACTGCGCACCGGTCGCCACTACGTCGGCTACGACACCGATGCCGGCTACGCGGCGGCGGCCGCCGAGCGTCTCGACGGAGTGCGCGCCGAGTTGGTTGCCGCCGCCCCGCCGGACGGCGTGGCGCTCGACCGCACGGGTGACCCGGTCGATCTCGCGGACGCCCGCGCCCGCGGGTGCTCGGCCCGGGAGTGCGCCCAGTTGCTGGTACGTGACCTGCTCCCTTCCGACGAGATCGTGGCGGACGCGGCGGTCGGGCACGGACTCACGGTGGACCTGGAGGCGACGGACGCCGAGGGTCGTCGTCGGCGGTTCCTGGTCTGTGGCGGCTTCTCCGCGACCCGGCCCGGCCTGCGGCGGGTCGACACCCTGCTCCGGGCCCTCGGGACGGCGGCGACCTGCCGGGCGCTCGACCCGTCGGCGCCGGTGGTCCTGGTGACCGCAGGCGGTGGCGAACTGCCCGGTCCCGTCGCCGGGCTCGTCGCAGCGGCGGTGGCCGACGGGCTGGTCGCCGGCATCGTGGACCTCACCGCTCCCGACCCGGCGGCCGACCTGGCCGGGATCCTCGGAGGAGCCGGACCGTGACCTCGCCGTCCGTGGGCGATCACGCCCAACTGAACAGCTCCCAGCGCGAGCGCCGCCAGCGGATCATCCTGGAGACGACCGTCCTGGCCGCCGACGGCGGCTGGGACTGGGTCCAGATGCGCGAGGTGGCGTCCCGGTCCGGGGTGGCGCTCGGCACGCTCTACCGGTACTTCCCGTCCAAGGAGTACCTGCTCGTGTCGGTCATGCTCGAACAGGTGGAGGGTCTGGCCGAACGTCTGGCGGTGCGGCCGCCGCGGGGCGAGGATCCGGTGGCCAGGGTCGTGGACGTCCTCGGTCGGGCCGATCGGGCCCTGCAGCGCGAACCGCAGGTGACGGTCGCGATGATCCGGGCCCTCGTGACCGGCGGTCCCCAGGTCGCCCCGGCGGTGGGAGCGGTGCGCGACGCCATGCGGCGGATCGTGACCGACGCCATCGGCGAGCCGCCGGGGCCGGACCGGACCATCAGGATCGACCTGCTCACCGACGTCTGGCTGGCCTCGCTCGTCAGTTGGATCACGGGGATCGAACCGGCGTCCGGTCTGGTCGACCGGCTGGCGACCGCCGCCGACGTCCTGCTCGGCTGAGCGGAGCGCCTGCCGACTCACCGCCGTACCGCTCGTTCCCACGAGCCGTCGGGCGAGATCCCGGCGACCCCCACCGACGCCGGGAGCGACACCCGATGCTGGTCGACCCCGTAGCCGGTGATCCGCCACGAGGCGGTCTCCGTCAGCGTCGTCCCGGCGATCACCTGCACCGCCGCTCGGGTGTCGCCGTTGGCGAGCGCAGCCGCAGCGGCGCCCAACCCGGACGATCGATCGCCGGATGGCCCGAGTACGACGACGGCGTCGATCACCGTGCGCTCCGAGCCGACGGTCGACTGGATCCGGATCCGTGCCGGCTGGTCACCCGGATCCGGCGACGACGGATCGGGCAGCTCGATACGACCCTCGAGCGTCGCCCCGGAGCGAGGCTCCCACTCGACCCCCAGGCTCCGGGCCAGGGAGGTGGACCATGGTGCGCGCAGGCGTCCCGTCACCGACTCGGACCATTCCAGAACTGTCTGCTCGCCGCTCGCGCTGCTGCGCCGTCCGACCGCGACGGTGCCCTCGCTGCCCACCCGGAGCGGTCCGAGGCCGGCGGCCCCGGCGGTCCCGACCACCGCCAGGTGTTCGACGGCGGTGGTGTCGGCGAGCCCCGGGATGGCCGACCAGCGATCCAGGTCGGTGCGGATCCCGACCAGCCCGAGTGCTCCATCGGCCAGGTCGGCTGCGGCATCGACGGCCCTCGGGAGGGCCCCGATCGGACTGGCCTCCAGGCCCAGCGCCGCCATCAGCAGCGGCAGCTCCGTGGACCGGATGGTCCACTCCCGACGGCGGGCGCCGCCAGCGGTCGCCTCGAGGTGCGAGCCCGACACGGGCGCCGGCGCCCGGGCCATCAGGCCTCCGTGCAGGGACTCCTCGACGGTCACGACCAGTCGCCCGTCGTTCAGTTGGTCGATCTGCAGCGTCTGCTCCCCGCGGCCGCCGAGGATCGCAGCGTGGCCCCCGGCGGAGAGCCGGGCCCGCTCGCTGCGCAGTGGCGGGTCGGACGGCGGGTCGGGTCGGCCGGCGGCCGCCGACGGTGTGCTCGCCGGCCCGGGCCGCGGCGGACCGGCGCCGATGGTGGTCCCGTCGCTCGCCGTGACCTGGGCGCGGGCCTGCTCGCGCAGCTCTCGGGCGGAGGCCCGACACGCGACGGCCGCGCGCAGGACCGCCGGTCTCCCGTTGGATCGCCAGCGGCGGGCGAAGCGCTCGGCGTCCGGACCCGACCACGGCGCCGTGCGCAGGCGGCCGGTCGTGCGGCGGTCGATCAGTTCGAGCTGGTCGGCGGCGCGCTCGAAACGGTCCGCGGTCGCTCGCAGCTGCTCGGGGTCGGCGCCGGTTCGGGCCACGACCGGACCCTAGGGAGCGGACCCGTTCGACGCACCGGGCCGCGCGACCCGGTGTGCTGCTCAGTCGAGGCCGAGCACCCGGGCGGCGTTGCCCCGGAGGAACTTCGGCCAGACCTCGTCGCGGAAGCCGACGTCGGGGAGTTCACGCACGATGCGGTCGTAGGTCAGTCCGGCGGGGAAGTACCCGGCGTAGATGATCTTGTCGGCACCCCGGGTGTTGGCGTAGTCGACGATCGCCCGGGGGTAGTGCTTCGGTGCGAAGGCGGACGTCGAGTAGTGGAGGTTCGGCCACTTGAGCATCAGCTTCACGGCCAGGTCCTCCCACGGCTCGGCACCGTGGCGCATGACCACGGTGAGCTCGGGGAAGAACCAGCAGATCTCGTCGAGGTACTCGACCTTCTGCGGCGCCAGCGGCAGCCTGGGCCCGGGCACGCCCACGGTGATGAAGATCGGGAGTCCCAGCTCCACGGCCGTTGCGTAGATGGGGTAGTAGGCGGCCTCGTTGATGGCCGTCCGGTAGCCGGAGGGGAAGGTCGACAGCGCCACCAGGCCGAACTCCTCGTGGAAGGAGCGGATCCGCCGGATCTCGTCCATCCCTCGGCGGGGGTCGACCTCGAGTGCGGCGAGGAACCGGTCGGGGTGTTCCCGGACGGCTCGTCGGGGGTCCTCGCGGGTCTCGTTGCCGACGTTCACCATGCCCCGCTCCACGCCGAAGCGGTCCATCGTGTAGAGCGTCACGCCGACCGGGTCCACGCCCTCCTCGATCTCCTCGGGCAGGTCCTTGAACATGTACTGCGCCGGCATCTTGAAGGTGCCGCTCTCGGCGTCACGCAGGTCGTCGGCCATGAACCGGTAGACCTCTCGGCGGTCGGTGCTGTGGAATCCGATCATGGTGTCGATGATCGGGACGTCGCTCGGCATGCCCATGGACGCGCACTCTAGGTGCGCCGAGCGGTGAGGGTGTCCGTGCCCAGCCGGCCGGACGTCGACGGCGTCGTTTCCGTGGGCCAGTCTGTCGGGGTGCCGACCTGGTGGAACCGCCTGCTGAGACTGGGGACC
>CAYMKW010000097.1:0-11780 GCA_964391365.1 uncultured Microthrixaceae bacterium
GGTCGGCGCTGGCCATCATCCGCAGGCCGACCCGCCGGATCGCCCAGCGCAGCGCCAGATTCACCAGCCAGGCGGCCAGCAGGATGATCGGGATCACCACGGCCTGGGGCGGTGTCCGGTCGGCGACCTCCCGGAGGTCGAGGGCGAGCATGCCGGTCGGGGAGGCAGCCGGGGAGAGGTGGACCGTGGGCACCGCGTCGAGCGTACTGAGGTCGGTCGGTTCGGCCGGGGACGGCGGTGCCGACGGAACCGGCCCTCCGGCGACGGAACCGGAACGGGTGTGACACACGTGACAGGCATCCACGCCCAGAGCGACGAGCGTCACTACCCTCCGTGGCCATGGCCCTGTTCCGTGAGCGGCGCCGACGACTCCTCGAGGCGACGGTCGAGCACGCGCGCGACGAGTACCGCGCGCTGCTGGATGCTGCGGGCGTCGTGCTGGTCGAGGGCGAGCACGTCTCCCCCACCATGACCACGGTCCTGGGCTGGGACCACCGGTCGTTCCACCTTCCCGGCACGCTCCGTGGTCTGGTGCACCCGGACGACCTGCCCGCCTACGACCGGCCCGAGGCCGATGCCGTCGTCCGGGTGCTCGCCGCCGACGGCACCCACCGACAGCTGCTGGTGCGGCGCGCCGGAACCCACGAACTGCTCGTCGACCTGAGCCGCAACCAGGGCCACCTCCTGCAGACCGCACGGTTCGCCGAGTCCGTCGAGCACGCACCCCACGGTGTGGTCGTGCTCGAGTTCGCCGACCTGGCCGACCCCGACTCGACCGTCCTCCGATCGGCCAACCCGACCGCTCGCCGCATGCTCCACCTGGAGCACCACGAGGTGGACGGGACCCGACTCGACGAGCTGTTCGACCGGACCTCGTGTCGGCTCGTGAGCTCCGTGGCCTTCGACGTCGCCCACACCGGCCAGTCGCTCACGGCCGAACGCCTCACGTTCGCCGAGATCCCCGACGCGTGGATCGATGTGCGCATCGACCGGCTCGCCGACGGTTCGCTGGCCGCCACGTTCACCGACGTGACCCGCCACGTCGTGGCCGAGGAACGACTCCGCCACCGGGCCAGTCACGATCCGCTGACCGGGCTGCCCAACCGGACGCTGCTCGAGGAGCGGCTCGGCGTGCTCACCTCGGAACTGGTCGCCGACCAGCACGTGGCGCTGGTCCTGGTCGACGTCGACGGACTGAGCGAGCTGAACCGCGACCTCGGCCACCAACACGGGGACCGGTTCGTGGTGGAGGTGGCCAACCGGCTGGTCCGCAACGTCGTCGGTGCCGAACTCGTCGCCCGGGTCGGCAGCAGCGACTTCGCCGTCATCACCCGTCCGGCCGCCACCCAGGCCGAGACGATGGAGCGGGCCCGGTCGGTGAACGAGGCGCTCGACGGCCCGCTGGACATCGACGGCCACCTGACCGTGATCGAGGCCCACGTCGGTGTGGCCGTCGCACCGGGCCACGGCGTCGACGCCCGGACGCTGCTGCACGCCGCCGAGTCGGCACTCCAGACCGCCCGTGGTACGAGCGACGCAGTGAGCGTCTACGACCCGACGAGCGGACCCGACGAACCGCCGGCCGAGGGGCTCATCACCCGGCTCCGACGGGGGTTGGCCGACCAGGAGCTCGAGGTCCGGTACCAGCCGATCATCGAGCTCCGCTCGGGCCGGGTCGCCAAGGTCGAGGCCGTACTCCGCTGGCAGCACGCCGAGGGCCGGGGGCAGGCCTCCGAGCTGATCGAGCTCGCCGAGCAGTCGGGGCTGATCCAGGAGCTGACCCGGTGGGTGTTCGGCGAGGCGGCCCGGGCCGCCGCTGCGATGCCCGGCGGACCGGATCCGGTCCGGGTCTGCGTGAACCTGCCGCTCGGCCCGCTCGCCGAGTCCCAGCTGCTCCGGTTCGTCGACCTGATGGTGACCGCCGGTGAACTGGATCCGGCTCTGATCGAGATCGAGCTGAGCGAGGCCGACCTGACCGACGATCCGGTCCGGGCCCAACAGGTGATCAACCGGGTGTCCTCCCTGGGGATCCGGGTGGTGATCGACGGCTTCGGCACCGGTTACACCTCGACCACGACGCTCGAGCACCTGCAGGTTCGGGGCATCAAGATCGACCGGAGCTACATCTCGACGCTGGCCGCGGTGCCGGCCGACCTGGTCGCCGTCCGGGCCACCGTCGAGCTCGCCCACGAGCTCGGGCTCAGCGTCGGCGCCGAGGGCGTGGCCGACGGCGCATCGCTGGACCTCCTCGCCGAGGTCGGCTGCGACTTCGTCCAGGGCTTCCACATCTCGGGGCCCGTCACCCTGGACGCACTGACGGGCCGGTCCGAGGAGCTCGAACGGGCGCTGCAGGGCTGGGCGGGGACGCTACGGTCCGGCCATGCCCACACTGCTGGCCCGATCCGCGGCTGAGGCCGCAGCCGTCGTCCGACCCACCGACTCGATCGCGATCGGCCTCGGGCCGGCGCACCCCGGTGCGTTCCTGCACGCGCTCGGCGAACGCGACGACTGGACGGACCTGCGCGTGTTCGGCGCCCTCCTGACCGACCTGTACGCCGTGTTCACGAAGCCGAACGTCCGCTACCGCAGCGGGTTCTTCGGTCCGGCGGAGCGGTTCCTCCGGGACAGCGGTGCCGCCATCGAGTACGTCCCGGCAGACTTCCGGCGCTTCGAACCGATCGTCCAGCGGATCAACCCGCGGGTCATGGCGACCGCCTGCGCCCCGCCCGACGCCGACGGCTGGCTGAGCCTGTCCCTGCACGCCGGCGCGCTGGTCGACGAGTGGCACCGGTGCGCCGCCGACCCGGAGCGGGTGCTCGTCGCCGAGTACTCGCCGGCCTTCCCGCGCACCTACGGGCTGCCACCCGAGCACGAGCACCGGCTGCACGTCGACGAGGTCGACGTGCTGTTCGAGAGCGACGCCGCCCCCGTGGACCTGCCGGATCCGGAACCCGACGACATCGACCGGGCGATCGCCGCCGAGGCCCGCCGGTTCATCCCCGACGAGGCGACACTGCAGACCGGCATCGGTGCCATCCCCTCCCTGATCGCGACCATGCTCGCCGAGGGGGACGGCGGTGGCTACGGGGTCCACTCCGAGATGTTCACGAACGGACTCATGCGTCTGCACCAGGCGGGCAAGGTGACGAACGCCAACAAGGGCGAGTTCGACGGGTTCTCGGTCACGACGTTCGCCGCCGGGGTGCCGGAGCTCTACGAGTGGCTCGACGGCAACGACGAGGTGCGGTTCCTCCCCGTCGACATCGTGAACGACGCCCTCGTCATCGCGGCCAACCGCAGGTTCGTGTCGATCAACGGCGCCACGGCCATCGACCTCTACGGGCAGGTCGCTGCGGACACGGTCGGCGGCCGGCAGTACTCCGGCACCGGCGGACACGAGGACTTCCTCGCCGGGGCCGGCCTGCAGATCGACGACGCGTCGTTGCTCTGCCTGCGCTCATCGACGGAGCGCCCCGAGGGTCGGATCTCCCGGATCGTGGCCAACGTCGCACCCGACATGCTCGTCACCACGCCGCGCCACCAGGTCGACGTGGTCATCACCGAGTGGGGCGCGGCCGAGCTCCAGGGGATGTCGGTCCGGGAGCGGGCCGAGGCGCTGGTGCGCATCGCCCATCCGGACGCCCGCCCCGAACTCGAGGAGGCGGCGGCACGGATCCGCTGAGCGGATCGATTCAGGGCGTCTGCCGCCGGATCCGGACCGCCACCACGTGGGTGCCAGCGGGGATCCGGTAACGCTCCAGGGTGTCCGGCCCGCACGACGCCGTCCCGAGTCCGCGCTGGTACCCCAGGAACAGTTGCGTGACCCGGGGGCGACGCAACGACGTCAGGTCCGAGGGGTGGCGGGCTGCGAACAGCTCGGCATCGCCGTGGTGCCGGACCCCGACGTTCAGGTCGGGCGACCGGGACTCCACCTCGACCACCTCGCCCGACCGGCGGTCCCGCAGACGCAGCCAACGCACACCCGTGTGGTTGCCGTGCTCCTGGGGGAATGCGTAGTGGACGTACTGCTCGGCCACGGTGGACGACCAGACGCCGACCGTCGCCGAGGAGCGCCGGTCCGGATAGGACTCGTGTGGGCCGTCACCGAACCACTCCACCTCGTCGAAGGCGGCCGGGAGCTCCGCCACCACACCCAGCCGGGGCGGGTCGGCGTGGGCCTCGTCGAGCTCGAAGGTCGCCCGCAGCTCCCACCAGCCGTCGGTGGCCGGGGTCAGCTCGACCCGGGCGTCGAGCCCCGGGGTCCAGCGGTCGTCGAGTCGTGACTGCCACTCGCGCATCCAGGAGGTCTGCACGGCGTCGTTGTCGACCAGCGCCCGGAACGCAACCGGCCGGAACGACGCCGGCTCCATCCCGACCGTCGGCACACCACCCCGGGGTCGCCGTGACCGCGGACCGCGGCCGAACGGCAGCTGGTCCCGGCCGACGACGTGACCGCGTGGCGCCCACGGGGTCGCCCGGCGCTGGGAGCAGGTCACGACGAGGTGGGCCTCCTCCCCGGGACCGAGCTCGGGCCGTGCGACCGGCAGGTCGACGTCCACGTGGGAGCGGGGTGGGACGGGTCCGACGGCCAGCCGTCCGCCACGACGGCGCACACCGTCGACGAGCAGCTCCCAGCCGAACGCGAGGTCCGCGGTGTCGGTCCACCAGCGATCGTTCCTGATCCGGAGCCGGTCCCGTCCGAGCGCCCGCACCCGGACGGGCCGACCGAGGTGGTGGACCTCGGCGAGCGCCGGGTGTGGCTCCCGGTCGGCCGAGACCAAGCCGTCGCAGATGAAGTTGCCGTCGTTCGGATCGTCGCCGAAGTCGCCCCCGTAACCCCAGACGGGCCGGTCGTCCCAGGTGCCGATCGGGATCCCGTGCTCGAGCCACTCCCAGATGAAGCCGCCCTGCAGTCCGGGGGTCCGCTCGAACGCGTGTCGGTACTCGGCGAGCGAACCGTTCGAGTTCCCCATGGCGTGGCTGAACTCGCACAGGATCAGGGGCCGACGGACGTCCGCAGCCCGTTCGGCCCAGTCGGTGATCGCATCGACGGATGCGTACATGGGGCACACCACGTCGCTGTCCGGAGCGGCGGCGTGCAGGTCGTGCATGAACGGGCCCTCGTACTGCACCGGTCGGGTCGGGTCGAAGCGGCGGAGGAACGCAGCGGCGGCGGCGTGCGGCGGACCGTCACCGGACTCGTTGCCGAGCGACCACACCACGATGCTCGGATGGTGGAGGTCCCGGCGCGCCATCCGCTCGACGCGCTCCACGATCGTGCGGGCGTACCGCTCGTCGTGGCACAACGACGCCTGCCGACCGTGCGACTCGACGTTGGCCTCGTCGACCACGTACAGGCCGAGCTCGTCGCAGAGCTCGGCGAAGTGCTCATCGTGCGGGTAGTGGCTCGCCCGCACGGCGTTGAGGTTGTGCGCCTTCATCAGGCACAGGTCGCGGCGGGTGAGTTCGGCTGGGACGGCCCGACCGCGCTCCGGGTCGTGCTCGTGGTGGTTCACGCCCCAGAGCAGCTCGGGTGCACCGTTGATCCGCAGCTCGCGGTCGGCCACCGTGACCGACCGGAACCCGGTGCGCAGTGCCGTCACCTCGACGACGTCGCCGGCGGGGTCACGCAGGGTCAGCAGGACCCGGTGCCGGACCGGGGTCTCGGCCGACCAGCGGCGCACCTCCGGGACGCTCAACCGCACCGGCACCACTCCCGGTCGGGCCCACGTGGCGGACACCAGCGCCGCACCCTCGCTGGTGCCGTCCCAGACGGGGACGTCCAGCCGGCCGGTCGACGCGCACCGTCGACCGCCCAGGGACTCGACGAGCACCTCGACGCTCCAGCCGGGCTCACGACGAGCCGGACCGGCGACGACGACCTCACCGGCCAGCACGCCGACGGTGTCGTCGCCCGGCTCCAGGCCCGGTGCCAGCGCGACCGTCTCGAACCAGTTCGGCGCCGACGACCACAGCGACACGCTCCGCTGCAGGCCGCCGTGCCACCACTGGTCCTGGTCCTCGACCCAGCTCTGTGCCGAGTACCGCCAGACCGTGATGGCCAGTTCGCAGCGACGGCCGGCCCGGACGTGGTCGGTGAGGTCGTACTCCGAGGCCAGCCGGGAGTCCGTGCCGTACCCGACGAGCCGGTCGTCGACGTGGACGGCGTGGAACGACTCGGCCGCACCGACGCGGAGCACCACCCGTCGACCACGCCAGTCGCGGGGCACCGACACCGACCGCCGGTAGGTCGCGACGGTCGAGTCCGGCGGCACCCAGGGCGGCTCCGTGGCCGCGTCGGAGGTGTCGAACGGCATCACGACGTTCGTGTAATGGGGCGCGTCCACCCCCTGGAGCGTCCACGCACCCGGCACCCGGATCGACCGACGCTGCGGACCGGCCGGCGAGCGGTGCACCTCCAGGTCCCAGTCGCCGTCGAGGCTGCGCCACCACGGCGACTCGCAGAACGTCGACGGATCCGTCCCGTCGAGTCGACGGGCGGTGGCACGGTCGGGGCACGGCACGAGCAGCGGGCGCATGGCCAGCCGGTGCAGCGAGGTGGCCTGCGGATCAGCCGGGGCGTCGCCCACGTCGGCCACCGGATCGGCTCCGGCGCCGCCTTCCCGGTGCTGCCGCTCCCCCACGTCGCCCCCGTCCCGTCTCGTCCGTCTCGTCGCCGCCGGCCGGCAGGTTCGCCGGGGTCGGAGCCCGCCGGCCTCAGAGCTCGCCGGCGTCGAGCAACCCGAGAACCTCCCGGGCGCGCTCCCGAGTCTGGTCCAGGTCCGCCAGCCGGCGCATCCCGCCGAGCTGGGTGCTGATCCGGTGGTTGCCGCTCAGGTGGTCCTCGTTGCGGGCCAGGAAGTCCCAGTAGAGCGTCGTGAACGGACAGGCCCGCTCGCCGGTGCGCCGTTTCGGGTCGTACACGCACCCGCGGCAGGAGTCGCTCATCCGGTTGATGTAGGCGCCGCCGCTGGCGTAGGGCTTGGTCGCGGTGCGCCCGCCGTCGGCGTACTGGGACATCCCGACGACGTTCGGCAGCATGACCCACTCGGCGCCGTCCACGAACCGCTCCCACATCCATCGCACCAACGCCTCCGGGCGGACGCCGGCCAGCAGGCACAGGTTGCCGAGCACCATCAACCGTTCGATGTGGTGCGCGTACGCGTGCTGCTCGACGTGGTCGAGCGCACTCGCCACACAGGCCATCTGCGTGCTGCCCGTGCGGAACGCCGGTGGGAGCTCCCGTTCGGCATCGAGCGCGTTCCAGCTCCACCAGCCTCCGTCCGGGCCATCGGCCCAGAGCCACGACAGCCCCCAGATGTACTCGCGCCAACCCAGGACCTGCCGGATGAACCCCTCCGCTGAGGCCAGCGGCACCCGGCCCGATCGGTGCGCCTCCTCGGCGGCCCGCACCACCTCGAGCGGGCGCAGGAGCCCCAGGTTCAGGCTCGAGGACAGCGCCGAGTGGGCGAGCTTCCACTCGGCCGCCAGCATGGCGTCCTCGTGGGGCCCGAAGACCGGCAGGCCGTCGGTGATGAACGCGTCGAGCCGCTCGAGCGCCTGGGCCCGGGTGACCGGCCACCGCCCGTCGGGCGGTGCGCCGACGCAGCTGTCGGGCAGCGACGCCACGATGCGCCGGTCGATGTCGTCGAGCTCGATCGGCGGGACCGCCGGCCAGCTCCGCCCGTCCCGGGGCGGCGGCTCGCGGTTCTCGGCGTCCAGGTTCCAGGTCCCGCCGACGGGTTCACCGTCGTCGACCAGGACACCGAACCGCAGGCGTTGGCCCCGGTAGAAGTCCTCCATCCGCAGTCGACCCGGTCGACCCGCGGCCCACTCAGCGAACTCCTCCGGGTGACAGAGGAACTGGGTCGAGCGCAGCACGCTCACCCCGAGACCGGCCTGCAGCCGGCGGCCGGCCGGCGAGTTGGCCTCGGTGGCGACGACCTCGGCGGGTCGGTGCTCGCTCCGATGGGCCCCGACGCCGGCGGCGAGCGTCGGCGCGGTCCGCTCGTCCACGGTGAACCCGTCGGCGCGCAGCTCCTCGGCGAAGTGGGCGGCGGCGCTCAGCAGCAGGTGCAGCCGCTGGCGGTGCCAGGAGCGACCGCTGGTGAGCGACGTCGAGGTGACCAGCAGGACGACGTCCCGGTCCGGATCGGCGTCCGCCAGCGCGGGCAGCGACCGGTCGAGCTGGTCGAAGAGGACCCAGCGGGTCCGCCCGCCGGACGGCAAGGCGCTCAGCTGGCGGTGGCGCGGCGCAGGACGTCGAGCGCCTGGTCGGCGTGGACGTCCATGTTGGTCTCGGACGAGATGGCTGCCAGGACCCGGCGGTCGGTCCCGATGACGAACGTGGCCCGCTTGTTCATGATCGGACCCGGCCGCTTCACCCCGAAGATGCGGGCCACGGCCCGGTCCGGGTCCGACAGGAGCGGGTAACCGAGCGAGTGCTTGGCGTCGAACGCCGCCTGCTTGTCGACGCGGTCGGCCGAGATGCCGACCCGCTGGGCGCCGAGCTCCGCGAACTCGCCGGCCAGGTCCCGGAAGTGACAGGACTCCTTGGTGCACCCGGTGGTCATGGCCTTCGGGTAGAAGAACAGCACCACGGGCCCGGAGGCCAGGAGCGACTCGAGCGAGGTCGGAGTCCCCGACTGGTCGGGCAGGGTGAAGTCGGGCACGGTCTCGCCGGTCTGGATCATGGACGTCCCAACCGGGCCCGGGCGACGACTATTCCAACCGGCCCACCCCGGGGACCGGGATCACTCAGTCGGCCGGGACGACCACCCGGGCCCGGAGTCGGTCCGGGACCCCGGCGTCCAACCCGGCGTCGACGAGGTACCCCTCGGCACCGCCGTGGGCGTCACGGAGCCAGCCCAGGGCGTGGCGCATCGTCTCCGGGCGGGCCGACCAGACACCGGAGGACAGGTCCTCCTGGGTCACGGGGCGGTCGTACACCCCGGCGAGGAGCGCCCAGTTGGCCTGCACGGTGGTGGCGAGCGAGGAGCGGGCGTAGTCGTCGACCACGACGTCGTCGGCCGCACCGAGCAGGCCGAGGAGCAGTGCCGTGAGCAGGCCGGTGCGGTCCTTGCCCACGGCGCAGTGGTAGGCGACCCCGCCCTCGGCGTCGGCGACGACCTCGACGGCCGCCACGAAGCGATCGCCGAACGAGTCCAGGATCTCGACGTAGCGCTCGTCGAGGCCCGCAGCACCCTCGTACCACTCGTAGTGCGGGTCGAGCACCGGGACGTGGGCGACCGGGACGCCGTCGGCGGCGAAGGTGCCCTCCCGGTCCCGTTCGGTCCCGTCACGCAGGTCCACGACGACGGTCACACCATGGGCGACGAGCCCCTCGGTCGATGCCGCCGACGCCCGGTGGAGTGCATCACCCCGCACGAGCGTCCCCGGTCGGACCACGCCGTCCCGGACCGGCAGGCCGCCCAGGTCCCGGACGTTGAAGATGCCGTCACGGGCCAGGATCGGACGCAGTGCTGCGGTGGGCACCGGCGGTCAGTCCAGCGCCAGCGCCACACCGACACCGTCGGCGGTGACGCGGAGCTCCTCGACGTGCACCGGCAGGGTGTCGTCGGAGTCCGGGATGACGGGCAGCTGGATCGTGGCGGGGAACCGCAGGCGGGCCGGGACCATGGACACCAGCCCACCGACCCGGCGACTGAGGTCGTTGACGAACGACGGCACCAGCGTCGGCAGCTCGACCCAGGCGGCCTGGAGGGCGATCTCCATCCGGCCGTCGACCAGTCGTGGCCGGACCCGGGTGCGCAGTGCCGGTCGCAGATCGGGCAGCCGGTCGAAGATGCGGGTGTTGCGCACCCGGCCGCCGAGCTGCTGCTCGCCGAGCTCCAGGTCGATCTCGAACGGCAGTGCCGTGCCGCCGAGCGCCCGCTCGAGCAGGAGGCGGCCGAGATGGTCCAGGCCGGAGGCGCACAGCCCGATGCCCAGCCGTTTGCCGGCCACCGGAACCGGCTCGGCCCGACCGGCGCAGTGGTCGCCGCCGGCGAACACGAGGGTGAGCGTCCCGGATCCGACCCGAACGGCCGCCCGGCCGTGGGCGACTCCGAGCTGGTGGAGCACGTCCCCGACGTCGGCGCCGAGTTCGGCACCCAGGTGGCCGACGTGCTCGCCGAGCGCCGCCCACAGGTCGGCCCCCATCGAGTGGAAGAGGACCTGCACCATCTGCGTGATCGACGTCCAGGCGTCGGTGTCGACACCCTCCGGGACCGGGGCGTCGGGGTCCACCAGGATCGACACCAGCTCGGCATTCGCCAGGTCGATGCCGACCGCCACCGTGCGGTCGTCCCGCAGTTCGATCACCGGGTCGAGCAGGGCCTCGACCCGGACCGGGATGGGCGCCGGGACCTGCGGGAAGCCCATCGCATCGCCGTCGGCCTCCTCGCCGGTGAACGACCGGCCCCGCACGTCCACGACCCCGAGACCCGTGGCCACGGCACGGACCCGGCCCCCGTCGTCGGGGCGGAGGTCGAGCCACCCACCGGTGACCGTGAGCGACAGCGACAGGTCGACCTCGCCCATGCCGGGGAGCGCCACCGGGTGCTCGAGCGGCTCCACCGGGATCCCGGCGCCGACGGCGAAGAGGACCACGTCGTTGAGCAGGTCCTGGGTGACCGACGCGATGAGCGCCGAACGATCGGAGGTCATGTCGTCAGTCCACCACGACGGCGCCCGCCGAGGCGAACGGGCCGATCAGGCCTCCAGGAAGCGTCCGACCGCCCGCCACGACGGGTGCATCAGCTTGGCCAGACCGCGGTGCTCGAGCTGGCGGATGCGCTCACGGGAGAGCCCGATCTCCTCGGCGACCTGGGCCACCGAACGGGGCTCGCCGTCGCCGAAGCCGAACCGCAGGCTCAGGATGTGGCGCTCGCGCTCGTCGAGGACGGACATCATCGCGGTGAACTCCTCGGGGAGCAGCCGCGACGTGACGCCCTCGACCTCGGCGGTGGCCCGCTCGTCCTCGATGAAGTCGACCAGTTCGGCCGCTCCGTCCTCACCGACGGAGCCCGACAACGAGATCGGATCCGCCGAAACCCGCTGGAGCTCGACGACACGGTCCTCGCTCAGGCCGGCGGCCTCGGCGAGCTCGGCCAGGTTGGGAGCCCTCCCGAGCGTCTGCTCCAGGAAGGTCGTCGTCTCGCGCAGTCGGAGCAGTTCGTCGTTCGCCCGGGACGGCAGGCGGACCGCCGACCGACTGCCGGCGATGCCCCGGGAGATGAACTGGCGGATCCACCACACGGCGTAGGTGGAGAAGCGGAACCCCTTCTCCGCATCGAACTTCTCGACCGCCCGGATCAGCCCCAGGTTCCCCTCCTGGATCAGGTCCAGCAGCGGCACCCCCGACGACTGGTAGCGCTTCGCCACCGACACGACGAGTCGGAGGTTCGCGTTCACGAAGGCCTCCGCCGCCCGGCGACCCTCGAGCACCTCACGTCGCAGGACCCGCTTGCGGGCGGGCGTCGGAGGGGTCTGCTCGTCGGCGAGTTCGGCCTCGGCTCGCTGACCGGCGGCGATCGTCCGGGCCAGATCGCGCTCACCCTCGGGCGTCAACAACGCGTGCCGACCGATCTCCTCGAGGTACAGCCCCACCGGATCATGGGAGGTGCGCTTACGTGTCGCGGTGTCGGTCACGCTGTGGTCAACAACCGGGACGCCACCT
This sequence comes from uncultured Microthrixaceae bacterium, assembly GCA_964391365.1. Classification (GTDB taxonomy): domain Bacteria; phylum Actinomycetota; class Acidimicrobiia; order Acidimicrobiales; family Microtrichaceae; genus SXMI01. The sequence goes on from CAYMKW010000097.1 coordinate 11,681, forward strand.
CATTCCCGATCGCTTCCCTCCGGGCGTGTGTCCTCCGTCGCCCCACTGCCACGGGTCCCGGCGGCCGGCGCCGTTGCCCTTCGGGGTGAACAGTGTAAAG
>CAYMKW010000098.1:0-11074 GCA_964391365.1 uncultured Microthrixaceae bacterium
CAGCTCGCCGAGGAGCAGCGTTGGGCCGAGGTGGTCCTCCTCGTGGGCGCAGCGGCGCGTCTGGTCGGCTCCGGGCGGCTCGCCGTCGACGGCCCGCCCCGACTGGTCGACGACGGCTCGGGTCCGTTCGCCGTGCCCTCCGTCCCGATGGTCACGACGTCGGACCGGGCGGCGGCCCGCCGTGCGCTCGGTCTCGCCGACGACGTGACCGTCTGGCTGCCGGCGGGTCGGGTCGAGGACCGCGAGCGGACCCGTGCCGAGCTGGTCGCCACGGACCCGGGCGGGTCGGTCGTGGTGGCGCCGCTCATCGACGAGGCGCGTGACCGCAGCGCCCCCGCCCGCTGGAGGGCGGCGGCGGACGTCGCTGTCGTGACCTCTGCCGTCGGCCACCATCCGGTCCTCCGGCCGCCCCGCGACCTGCTCCTGGCGGCCTGGTCGGGTCTGCCCCTCGTCGCCCCCGACGACGCCCCGGTGGCCGGACTGGTGGACGAGTCCACCGGAGCGCTTGCCGACGCCGGGTCCCTGCGTCCGGCGATCGACCGGGCCCTCGCCGACCGGTCCCGTCGGGGCGCGGCGGCCGCAGCGCGGGTGGCGGCGTTCGCCGACCCTGAGACCTGGCTCGGGGTGTGGACCCGGCGCTGCAACGCGGCGCTACCGTGATCGGACCATGACTCGCTCCCGGCCCGCTCGTCGAGGCGCTGCAGGGCTCCTGGTGGCGCTGGCCCTCGTCGCCGGATCCGGCTGTGTGCCCACCAGGGCCGAGTCGGCCCGTGAGATCGACGACGGCTCCGGATTCGCCCCCTCCGGTCGCCCGGCCCCGGTGTTCCCCTCCTCCGGTCCGGTGCCGGTGGAGCTGCTGGTCTCGGGGATCGTGTTCGACCTCACCGATGCCCCGGCGGATCGGAACCTGTGGGTGCCCGACGAGGCGCAGGCCACCTGCGCAGCCCGCTCGATCGTCGACTCGATCGGCTCGACCCGCCTGTCCGAGCTCGGCTACCGGCCGGGGACCGACGGCAACGGTCTCAACCAGGTTGCGCTCACCGCCGCCGAGCGGCGCACGGTCGCCGAGCGGTTCGCCGCCTGCGTCGACCTGTCGGACGCCGTCGGGACGATCCTGATGGGCAACGACCAGATGAGCGGCGCCCAGGCCGACTGCATCGCCGAGCAACTCCGTGAGCGCGACCTGCTGATCGTCTTCGCCGACGCCTGGGCCTTCGCTGAGAACGTCGATCCGTTCGGTGGTGACGGGCAGCTGGCCGAGGCGCTGCTCACTGCGAGCCAGGCCTGTCTCGGGGAGGACGCCTTCGACTGGCTCGACGCCGACCTGCCCGGCTCCTCCGAGGGCACCGTGCCGGGCCCGACGACGACCGTTCCGGGCACCCCCGACGGGCTGGCGAACCGGACCGGTTCGGCCGGGACGCGACCCTGAGCGGCGGCCATCGACCATCATGTGCGCACCATGATCGACCTGACCCCGGCGTTCGCCGCCATACCCTCGCCGCCGTTCCAGACCCTCGAGCTCGGGCCGTTGTCGTTCCGGATGTACGGCCTGTGCATCGCACTCGGTGCGCTCGCCGGCATCGCCGTCGCCCGCAAGCGCTGGGCGGACTGGGGTGGTGACCCCGAGGACCTCACGACCATCGCCCTGGGGGCCATCCCCGCCGGCCTGGTCGGCGCCCGGCTCTACCACGTCGTCACCGACTTCTCCGACAAGTACTCCTGCGGGCCGGACTCCTCAGGGTGCTGGTGGCCCGACGCGTTCCTCGTGTGGAAGGGCGGGTTGGGCATCCCCGGTGCGGTCCTGCTCGGGACCGTCGTGGGCATCGCCATCGCCATCAGGATCGGGCTCGACTGGAAGCGGGGACTGGACGTGGCGGCGCCGGCCCTGCCGATCGCCCAGGCCATCGGTCGACTCGGCAACTGGTTCAACCAGGAGCTCTACGGCCGTCCCACCGACCTGCCGTGGGCACTCGAGATCGGGCCGGACAACCGGCCGATCGAGCTGCTCGACCAGCCGACGTTCCATCCGACCTTCCTCTACGAGGGTCTCTGGAACCTGGCGCTGGCGGGACTGATCATCGTCGGGTCGAACCGGATCGTCCTGCGTCCGAGCCGCTGGTTCGCCGTCTACGTGATCGGCTACGGCGCCGGGCGGCTCTGGGTCGAGTCGCTCCGGATCGACGCTGCGACCGAACTCGCCGGCCTGCGCGTCAACACCTGGATGTCGCTGGTGATCATCGCCCTCGGCCTCCTGTGGCTCTTCTGGCGTGGCAGCCCCGTCGACGCCGAGGCGACCGCTCGGCACCGGGCGGGAGAACCGCTCCGGGACATCTTCCTCCTCGGCCCGGCCGGTGGGCTCCACCCGGACGCCATGCCGCCCGTGCCGGCCGACCTGCCGGACGTCCGGGACGAGATCCTCGGGGCCGACCCTGATCCGGTCGATCCCGGTGACGCCGAGCGTTCCGATCAGCCCGACGATGCCGACGATGCCGACGATGCCGACGGCCGGCCGGCCCAGCCGGACCACACCGCATCGGACTGACCCGGCCAGACGTCGACGGCCCACTCGTCGAAGGCTCGGTCGGCGAACACGACGCAGCCCAGGTCGACCGTCGGGTCGAACCACAGGAGGGTCCCGGACCCACCGAAGTGCCCGAAGGTCGCCGGCGAGCATCGTCGACCCATCCAGTGCGGTTCCTTGTCGCCGCGCAGCTCCGGACCCAGTCCCCAGTCGCAGGGTTCCTGGCGGCCCCAACCGGGAAGCACCCCGGCCAGACCGGGGAACGCGCAGGTCCGGGCCCGCTCCGCCGTGCTCGGATCGACGAGCCGAGGGGAGCGGAGTTCGCCGAGCAGCGTGACCAGGTCGTCGACGCACGAGTGCAGGTCGGCGGCGGGGGAGCCCCGCAGCTCGGAGCGGACCATCCCGAGCGGTGCGAGCACGCCCTCGGTCAGGTAGGTGTCGAACGACAGGCCCGTCCGAGCCTCGACGTGGGAGCCGAGCAGCTCGTAGCCCGTGTTGGAGTAGATGCGGCGGACTCCGGGAGCGGCCAGGACCCGGTCGGTGTCGAAGTCGAGGCCGCTCGCATGGGCCAGCAGGTGGGCCACGGTCGCGCCGGGCGGGCCGACCGGATCGTCGAGCGCCACGGACCCCTCCTCGATCGCAACGAGCACGGCCCAGGAGGTGGCGAGCTTGGTGATGGACGCAACCCGCCGGACCCCTCCGGTGTCGCCGCGTCGATCCACGACCCGGCCCCGGTGGACCACCGCCGCCACCTCGGTGGTGGGGTCCCACGGGCCCGGCTTCGTTACGTCCACGTCCGGCAGGGTACGCTCACGCTGCCCATGAACCGCACGACCGCATGACCGCCACGTTCGCCGAGCTGGGCATCGACCCCTCCGTGTGCCACGCGTTGGCCGACCGGGGGATCACCGAGGCCTTCGCCATCCAGGAGATGACGATCCCGGACATCCTCGCCGGCCGGGACGTCTGCGGGAAGGCCAAGACCGGGTCGGGCAAGACGCTGGCGTTCGGGCTCCCGATCGTCCAGGTGCTCGAGCGTGCCGCCCCCGGCCGACCCACCGCCATCGCCATGGTCCCCACCCGCGAGCTCGCGGTCCAGGTCCGTGACGAGCTGCTCCCGGCGGCCCACGCACTCGGTGTGCGCATCGCTGCGATCTACGGCGGCGACCCGATCGACAAGCAGATCAAGCACCTCCAGGACGGGGTCGACTTCGTGGTCTGCACGCCCGGCCGTGCCATCGACCTGATCGAGCGCGGCGACCTCACCGTCGCCGACGTCCAGCACGTCGTCATCGACGAGGCCGACCGGATGGCCGACATGGGGTTCCTGCCGCAGGTGGAGTGGATCCTGCGCAACGTCGAGGCCAAGCACCAGACCCTGTTGTTCTCGGCGACCCTCGACGGCGTCGTCGACGGTCTGATCCGCCGCTACCAGCACGAGCCGACCAAGCACGAGGTCGCCTCCCGTGGGGCCACGGTCGAGCAGATGACCCACCTCTTCCTGCAGGTCCACGAGATGGACAAGGTGAAGGTCTGTGCAGCCATCATCCGCGGCGCAGGCCGGACGATGGTCTTCTCGGCCACCAAGCACGGCGCCGACCGGCTCGCAGGCCGGCTCGAGGACGAGGGCGTTCGGGCCCGGGCGATCCACGGCGACCTGCGCCAGAACATCCGTGAGCGCGCCCTCGCCGACTTCTCGGCCGGCAAGGTCTCGGCGCTCGTGGCGACCGACGTCGCCGCTCGCGGCATCCACGTCGACGACGTCGACGTCGTGGTCCACTACGACCCGCCGAACGAGCACAAGTCGTACCTGCACCGCTCCGGTCGCACCGCCCGCGCCGGTGAGTCGGGTGTCGTCGTCTCGTTGGTGCTCTGGAACCAGGAGCTCGAGATCCGCCGGATGCAGAAGCGCCTCGGTCTGGACCTGCCCGTCGTCGAGGTCTTCTCGAACGACCCGCGGCTGGGCGACCTGGCGCACTGGGAGGACTGAGCGCGCCCATCCCCGGATCCGGGCCCCGGCGGGACGAGACTGTCGGCATGCTCGAGCGGGCATCGGGACCTGACGCACGACGTCGCCTGGGTGCGTGGGACACCCCTCGTCCGCTCGCCGACGCGCTCTGTTCGCTGGCGCTCGAGGAGCTCGGTCGCCGTCCGGAGCTGGTGCTCGACCCGACCTGCGGGACGGGCCACTTCCTGATCGCCGCCGCCGACCGGCTGCTCGCCGACGGACTCACTCCCGGGCAGGTCTGCGAGCGTCTGGTCGGCATCGACGTCGACCCCGGCGCCGTGGCCACCGCCCGGGCATCACTCGCTGCGTGGGCCCACCGGAACGGTGCCGACCCCCGGACCGCGGATGCGGCCGACCTGCGTGTCGGCGATGCGCTGGCCGCGCCCCTGGCGGACCTGATCGGCCGCATCGACCTGGTCGTCGGCAACCCTCCCTTCCTGGCCCAGACCGCCTCGGCGACGGCACGCGACGCGGCGGCCCGCAGCGCCCTGCGTGACCGGTTCGGAGACCTGGGCCCCTACGCGGACACCGCCGGACTGTTCCTGCTGGCATCGCTCGAGCTGCTCCGCGACGGGGGCGTGTCGATGATGGTCCAGCCGGCGTCGTTCCTCGCCGCCCGTGACGCAGCGGGTGTGCGGAGTCGTGTGCTGGAGGCGGCCGGGCTGGTGGCCCTCTGGGGGAGTGACGAACTCCACTTCGACGCTGCGGTCCACGTGTGTGCTCCGGTCGTTCGGGTCGGTGCGGCACGCCCCGGTCGGGTCCGCGTGCTCTGGGGCGGCGGGTTGAGCCCGGTGTCGGCAGTGCCGACACCCGAGTCGGACGCCAGCTGGGGTCCGCTCCTGGCGGCCCCTGCCGGCATCCCGGTCGTCGCGGGTCCACCGGTAACGGCCTTCCACGTCGAGTCGCTCGCAGCGACGACGGCGGGGTTCCGCGACGAGTTCTACGCGCTCGCCGCCGCAGCCCGGGAACCCGGTGAGGCCGGTCACGACGAGGCCGCCCCGCAGCTCGTGACGGTGGGGATGATCGACCCGGCCCGCTCGTCGTGGGGTGTCCGCCCGCACCGCCTGGGCGGTCGCAGCGTCGTGGCCCCCCGACTGGACCGTGATTCGCTCGCAGCCGGGGCGCCGCAGGTCGCGGACTGGGTCCGCCGCCGGCTCCGGCCGAAGCTGCTGGTCGCCACGCAGACGCGAGTGCTCGAGGCGGTCGTGGACGAGGCGGGCCGGTGGGTGCCGGTCACTCCGGTCGTCTCCGTCGAGCCGCACGACCCCGCCGACGTGTGGCGCCTGCTCGCCGCCCTCTGCTCGCCGTCGGTCGCGGCCCGGATGGCGGCCGAGCACCTGGGCTCGGGTCGATCGCCCGGGACGCTCCGCTGTTCAGCGGCCGCGCTCGCCCGGGTGCCGTTGCCCATCGACCAGGCCGCCTGGGAGCGGGGTGCGCTGCTCGCCCGTCGTGTGACCGACGCCGACGGTGGAACCCGCGGCGACCTGCTGCGTCGGCTCGGCCGGACGATGTGCGAGGCCCACGGGGTCCCAGCCGATGAGGACCTGCTCGGTTGGTGGCTCGAGCGCGCCGCCCGGACGTGAGGCCGGGCGGAACTCCACGCTCCCCAGGTTTGACAGTCCTCGGCCGGAGCGTGGATGGTGGAAGCGATCATCACGAGCGGCCCTGCGGGGTCCGGCAACCTGGGCAGGACACCCAAGGTGCCTTCCCACCCTCGGGTGGGGATGTGGTCGGCGACCGTGCCGGCAACCACCTGTCCTCGTCCCGGCGCTGCCGTCATCACGACGACGCCTGACCATGTCCCCACACCTCCCTCTCCCCGACGACCTCCCGGTGACCGGCGCGTGGCGTCCCGGCGATCCGGTGGGTGAGCGCCGGTTCCACCGCCTGTCGGGGGACCGACCGTTCTCGCTCGAGGGGGGAGCGCACCTCGACGGCGTCGAGGTCGCCTACGAGACCTGGGGCACCCTGGACGCCGACGCCTCGAACGCCGTGCTCGTCTGCCACGCCCTGACCGGCGACAGCCACGCCGCCGGACGGAACGGGTGGTGGGAGGGGCTGATCGGTCCGGGCCGTGCCATCGACACGGACCGCTGGTTCGTCGTGTGCAGCAACGTGCTCGGTGGCTGCCAGGGCACGACCGGTCCGGCCTCCGACGACCCGTCGACCGGTCGGCCGTACGGCTCGGCGTTCCCGGTCGTGACGATCCGGGACATGGTGCGCGTGCAGGCGTCGCTCGCCGACGCCCTCGGCGTCGATCGTTGGCGGGCCGTGGTGGGCGGTTCGATGGGGGGGATGCAGGCGCTCGAGTGGGGGATCATCTTCCCGGAGCGGGTTCGTTCCCTCGTGCTGGCGTCGACGACCTCGGAGGCCTCGGCGCTCCAGATCGCCTGGAGTCACATCGGCCGGATGGCCGTACAGGCCGACCCGAGGTTCCGGGGCGGCGACTACTACGACGCCGAACCCGGTGACGGGCCGTGGCGCGGTCTGATGGTCGCCCGGATGTGCGCCCAGGTCACGTACCGCAGCGACGAGGCGTTCGCGGAGCGGTTCCACCGGTCGGTGATCGACCGGTTCGCGTTCACGACCGACCCGGTGTTCGACGTGGAGGGGTACCTCGACTACCACGGGATCAAGCTGGTGCGCCGGTTCGACGCGAACAGCTACCTGCGGCTCAACCGGGCCATGGACCTGCACGACGTGGCGCGTGGCCGCGGCTCGCTGGAGCAGGCGTTGGGCCGTGTGCGCGTGCCGGTGCAGGTCGCCGCGGTGCGCAGCGACGGTCTCTACCCGCCCGTCCAGCAGCACGCGCTCCGGGACGCCCTCCGGTCGCTCGGTGTCGAGGTTGATGATGTCGACATCGACTCGCCCCAGGGGCACGATGCCTTCCTGATCGAGACGGGGATCCTGGGCCCCCGGATCGCCGACTTCCTGAGGTCGATCGATGACTGAGCAGCAGCCAGCCGACGAGACGGCCGAACAGGACGGACGCGTTCCCGAGCCGGAGGGCCGCTCGTGGCGTCCCGACACCGTGGCGATCCGATCCGGGCGCACGCCCGGGGACCGTTCGCTCGCCCCGGTCGTCTGGGCCACGTCGACGTTCGTGACCGGGTCGGTCGACGAGGGTCGTCGGATGGCCACGTCGACCGGCTCGACGCAGTTCTACAGCCGCTACGGCAACCCGACGGTCGGCGCGTTCGAGTCGGCGATCGCCGAACTCGAGGGCGCCGAGGCAGCCCGGGCGTTCGCCTCGGGCATGGGCGCGGTGAGCGGCATCGTCCTGGGTCTGTGCTCCTCGGGCGACCACGTCGTCACCCAGCACCAGCTCTACGCCGGCACCCAGCTGCTCTTCCAGGCCGTCTGCCCCCGATTCGGCATCGACGTCACCTTCGTCGATGCCACCGACCCGGATGCGTGGGACGCGGCCGTGGTGCCGGGCCGAACGACGTTGGTCTTCGCCGAGACCCCGGCGAACCCCCGGCTGGATCTGGTCGATCTGGACCGTCTGGGGGCGATCCGTGGGCCGGTGACGGCGGTCGACTCGACGTTCGCGACACCGCTCGGGCAGCGGCCGCTCGACCACGGTGTGGACCTGGTGGTCCACTCGGCCACGAAGGCGATCGGCGGCCACAACGACTCCACGCTCGGTGTCGTGGCCGGCAGTCGCGAGCTGCTCGACTGGATCTGGGGCTTCGCCGTCCTGCAGGGGGCGAACGCCTCGCCCCACGACGCCGCCGCCGGCCTGCGCGGCGTGCGCACCCTGGGGGTCCGACTCGAGCGGCAGTCGTCCACGGCCTCGCGTCTCGCCGAGGTCCTGGCCGCCGACGGCCGGGTGGCCGACGTGCGCTACCCCGGACTCCGGAGCCACCCGCAGCACGACCTGGCGGGCCGCCAGATGCGCCTGCCCGGGGGACTGCTCACCTTCGACGTCGGAAGCGTCGAGGCCGGGGCACGGTTCGTCGAGTCGACCCGGATCTGCCAGCTCGCCACCTCGCTCGGTGGCCCGGAGACGCTGGTGACCCACCCGGCATCGACCACCCACGTCAACCTGCTGCCGGATGAGCTCGCAGCGGCCGGGATCACCCCCGGAACGGTGCGGCTGTCGGTTGGCCTCGAGGACCCCGAGGATCTCGTCCTCGACCTGCTCGACGCCCTGGCCGTGGCCACCGGTTGACGGACCGGCGTGCCCGAGCTCCTCGAGGTCGAGACCTACCGCAGTGCAGCGGCCCGGCTCACCGGCCGCACGGTGGTCGGGGTCGACCTGCCCGACGGGCGCTGGGTCCGGGGGGTCGAACCGGACGTCCTGCGGGCCTCGGTCACGGGCCGGTCCGTTGTCGGCGTCCGGCGCCACGGGAAGCTCCTGATCGTCGACCTCGACGAGGGGGTTTCGCTCGGGCTCCACTTCGGCATGACGGGGCGCCTCCTCGTCGACGGCGACGCGACGATCGACGAGCTCCGCTACGGCCCGGTCGGGGACCGGGCCGCATGGGTCCGCTTCGGTCTGCGGACGGCGCCGGCCGGTGGGTTGGAGGTGATCGACCCGCGACGGCTCGGATCGGTGCGGCTCGACCCTGATCCGGCCGAACTGGGCCCGGACGCCTCGACGCTGTCCACGGCCCAGCTGTCGGCCGCCATCGACAGCGGCCGCCCGCTCAAGGGCGTGCTGCTCGACCAGACGGCGGTCGCCGGGCTGGGCAACCTGCTCGTCGACGAGTCCCTCTGGCGGGCCCGGATCCGACCCGACCGGATCGCCCGCACGCTCGATCCGGCCGAACGGCGCCGCCTGGCGCGCACGATCCGGGCGACCGTTGCCGACCTGGGTCGCCGGGGCGGTTCGCACACCGGCGACCTCCAGGAACCCCGGGACAACCGGGGCCTGTGCCCGCGCTGTGGCGCACCGCTGGAGCGGACCCGTGTGGCCGGCCGGACCACGGTCTGGTGCCTCGTGGAGCAGGCCTGAGGGGGCTCCTTCCCGCTGGCGCGTCGGTCCGTGCCGATCCAGATATGTTGTCTCCGTCATGCATCCAGATCGTCCCCTTCCAGGCTGGTTCCGACGCCTGGCGCTCCCGGCCCTGTTCGCCGTGGTCGTCGTCGCCGGATTCGCCGGACCGGCCGCGGCCCAGGACGACCCGTTCGTCACCAACGGGCCCGGTCAACTGGGTGAACGCGTCAGCGAGAGCGAGCAGGCGACCCAGCGGCTCAACCTGGCGGTCGCCGGGCTCCTGGGTCTCGCTGCGGTCATCGGTGTCTCCTCGGTGGTGTTCTGGCGGCTGAGCGCTCCGCAGGTGGCCACCTCGAGCGAGGTGCAGCCGGCCTTCCACGTCGAGTTCACCCGGTCCGTGGACGATCAGCCGGTGGCCGAGGGTCCACCGCCGTTCGCCGTCCCGACGGTGGCCTCGGTCGCGGAAGTGGGCCCCGGGGCGCCCGTCGCCCCGGTCACCGGGGGCAGCTGGGCCTCCCAGGGAACCGGAGGCAGCTGGGCTTCCCAAGGATGGGGGGCCGACGGCCGTGAGTGACGACTTCGACCCTCAGGAGATGATCGACCGGTTCGCCGAGCGGGCGGCATCGGTCCGCCGTCGGCAGATCCCGCCCGTCGAGGGTGAGGCGCGTCGCGAGTTCATCAGGCAGGCGGAGCAGGACTTCCGCGACTTCGCCATGCTCGCCGACGCCACGGCCGAGCTGGCCGACGGCGTGCTGGTCCTCCGGGTCGACCTCCGCGGACCGGCCTGATCGTGTCCTCCGCCGATCCGAACTGGTGGTCCTGTCCGTACTGCGGTGGGTCGAACGCCTTCGACGCAGCCGTCTGCGTCCACTGCAGCGCGCAGCTCCGGGACCCCGACGAGTCGGACCTCTTCACCACGGTCGCCGTCGACAACGCCGAGGTCGTCCCGCCGAGCGTGCCGTTCGGTCCGGACTCGATGTGGTCCACGGCGCCGACCGCTGACCCGTTCGCCGAAGAGGTCCTCGAGGCCGAGGCGGTGGACGACGCCCCGCTGTTCGAGGGTTCGACGGCCGGTTCCGTCGGCGGGGACTCGTGGACGGGCGGGCCGCTCAACGGCGGCTCGGTCCAGGACGGCGCGCTGCCCAGCGACACGACCGGTCTGTCCGCTGCGATCGGACGGCTCGACCCGGCGGACCAGGACGCTGCCGTGGTCCCGTTCTCGGTGGTGGGGGCGCTCCTCGAACCCGATGAGATCGTGCTCGCCGCCGTCGCCGGGCAGATGCTCGGCCAACCCGCTGCGGTCGTCCTGTCGACCCGTCGGGTGCTCGTCGTCAACGGCCGCCGGTGGCAGCCCATCGTCGACGTCTACCGGCTGGGACCGGACCTCGTCGTCCGTGGCCGCCACGACCGCGACGTGGCCGCTCTGACCTTCACCCAGGGAGACCGCATGTCCACCGTCGACGGGATCACCGAGGTCGGACTGGCCGTCGAACTGGCCGAGCGGCTCCGGACTTCGGGATGAGCGCACGGGTCTGGTAGCGTCAGGACTTCTGCGGACGTAGCTCAGTTGGTAGAGCGCAACCTTGCCAAGGTTGAGGTCGCC
>CAYMKW010000099.1:0-10884 GCA_964391365.1 uncultured Microthrixaceae bacterium
AGCGTCGCAAGGCGATGCTGCAGGACATGGCGGTCCTCACCGGCGGTCAGGTCATCGCCGAGGAGGTCGGCCTGAAGCTCGACAACACCACGCTGGACCTGCTCGGCCGGGCCCGCAAGGTCGTCGTGACCAAGGACAACACCACCATCGTCGATGGTGCCGGAACCTCCGAGGACGTCACCGGTCGGGTCGCCCAGATCAAGCGCGAGATCGACGATACCGATTCGGACTGGGATCGCGAGAAGCTCCAGGAGCGTCTGGCGAAGCTGTCCGGCGGCGTGGCCGTCGTCAAGGTCGGTGCCGCCACCGAGGTGGAGCTCAAGGAGAAGAAGCACCGCATCGAGGACGCGCTGTCGGCCACCCGTGCCGCCATCGAGGAGGGTGTCGTCGCTGGCGGCGGCACCGCCCTGGTGCGGGCCAAGCCGGCCGTGGCCGCTGCGATCGAGTCGCTCTCCGGCGACGAGAAGACCGGCGCGACCATCATCCTGCGGGGGCTCGACGCTCCGGCCCGGATGATTGCCGACAACGCCGGCGCCGAGGGCGCGGTCGTCGTCCAGCAGGTGGAGCGTGAGTCCGGCAACGTCGGGTTCAACGCCGCCACCGGCGAGTTCGAGGACCTCCTCAAGGCCGGCGTCATCGACCCGGCCAAGGTGACCCGGGCGGCGCTGCAGAACGCGGCGTCGATCGCCAGCCTCCTGCTCACCACCGAGGCGCTCGTGGCCGACAAGCCCGAGGAGCCGGGTGCGGCCGGCGGCGGGATGCCGGACATGGGTGGCATGGGCGGCGTGATGTGAGCCCGGGCGGGCACTGCGGGCCCACCGGGCGTCCGATGCGGGGCCGGTCCTGCGGGGCCGGCCCCGGTCGCGTCCCGCCGCCCGTTCGGGCCGGCCCGCCGCCTGGCTCGCCCGCCATTGCCGGCCGCCGCCTGGCCCGCCAGCCCGGACCGGCCCGTTCTCGGTGCATTCAGCCCCGCAGGCGGGGGCTGAATGCACCGAGAACGCGTGGGGGTGTCGAACGAGGGTGCCCGAAACATGGTGCGGGGCCAGCGCTTGCGGCACACTGCTCCGGTGAAGCGTGGATTCCTGACAGCGACGGTCCTGCTGGTTGTGCTCGCGATCGCCGCAGCGTGCACTCCGCCCGCACCCCGAGGCGCCTTCGCCGTGCCGCCGGCGGCGTGCACCGATGTGGTGCTCGTGACCGCCCGGGGGAGCTCCCAGGAGGTCGACAGCGACGAGACCCGTTCGGTGCACCGGCGGTTCCGTGAGGCCCTGGCGGCGCAGGCACCCGGCCGATCGGTGCGGATCCTGGAGCTCGGCGACCTCGACGGCGATGCGGCGGCGGATCCGGGCGGCTACCCGGCCTTCGGCTTCGACCGGATCCTGGGCGTCGACCTCACGTCCGATCCCGTGAACGACTTCGCCGTCACCGGTGGCTACAACGAGTCCCGCCGGGTGGGCAGCGCCGAGGTCGCCTCCGTCATCGATCAGGTCACCACCGCCTGCCCGGATGCCCGGCTGGTGGTGGTCGGCACCTCCATGGGGGCCGATGCCGTGGCCCAGGGGCTGCCGAACGTGCCGAACGAGCAACTCGAACGGATCGATGCCCTCCACCTGTTCGGCGACCCCCGCTTCATGGTCGGCCCGTGGGCCCGGGCGCCCCGGGCGTGGATCCCGTCGGGCCACGGCCTGCTCGGCGTCCGCGCCCCCTACGTCCCGCCGGCGCTGGCCCCCCGCACGGTCAGCTGGTGCGGCGAGTTCGACGGGACCTGCACGGCCCAGTGGCACATGAGCATCTTCCAGCTGCTCCCGTTCTGCGAACAGCTCCGCCAGTTCGCGTGGTGCTCCACCCGGCACACCGACTACGACTTCTGGGCCCACCAGTCGGCCATGGCCGAGGCCGTCGGCGCCGTGGTGCGTCGGGCCGGGTGGCAGCCGGCGACGTAACCTCGCCCGCATGGACCAGCGCCCCGCCCCCGATCCCGCCAAGCTCCTCGCCGACTGGATGGAGTGGGAGACGGGTGAGACGCCACCGGGCCGGGTCATGAGCAACCTGAAGACCCACGGTCTGCGGGACCTGCTCGAGCAGCTCGTCACCGGCGCTGCGTCCGGCGACGTCTGAGTCCGGAACTCTCGTGGAGCGCGGCGGCCCCCAGGCGATCCCGCGCCCGGCCGTCTGGTCCCCCGGTCGGCCGGCGCCCTGGGCCGGGCTGGACGATCCGGCGTCGGCCGTCACCCTGGAACGGGTCGCCCGGGTGTACCCGCCCGATCGCAGGGGCCTGCCGTCGCCCGTGGCCGACTAGGGCGGAACGCCATCGGCGGTCCTCATCCCGCTCCACCCCGGCGACGATGGACCGGAGGTCGTGCTCACCCGCCGGGCCTGGAACCTCCGGACCCACAAGGGAGAGGTGAGCTTCCCCGGCGGGCGGTCCGAACCGGGTGAGTCGCCCCTCGACACGGCGCTGCGGGAGGCCCTCGAGGAGGTCGACCTGCGACCCGAGCTGGTGCGGCCCGGGGGTGAGCTCGACCACCTGACGACGGTGACCCGGCGCGCCTACATCGTTCCGGTCGTCGGGATGATCGAAGAGCGGCCGCGCCTCCGACCGAGCGAGGCCGAGGTCGACGGCATCCTGCACGTCCCGCTCGCCGAGCTCCTGTCGCCCGGGGTGTTCCGCGAGGAGCGGTGGGGCCGCCCGGAGACGTCCCGGCCGATCTACTTCTTCGAGCTCCACGGCGACACGGTCTGGGGGGCGACCGCCGCCATGCTGCGCCAGCTGCTCTGTGGGCTCACGGGCGTGGACGGCGGCGGGCCGGCCGACTACGACCCCGCTCGGGACGTGCCGCCCGGGTACCGACTCTCACCCGAGGACGCCGAGGGCGTCTTCTGACCCGTTCCCGCTCGGAACCGTCCCCTGGGGGCGGCCGCTCGGGAGCGCCCGGCGACCGGGGGCGCTACATCCAGTAGTTGGGGGCCTCGGCGGTGATCGTGACGTCGTGCGGGTGCGCCTCGCGCAGGCCCGCAGGACTCATCCGCACGAACCGGGCGTGCTGCTGCAGGTCGTCGATGGTGTGCGCCCCGCAGTAGCCCATGGCCGAGCGGAGCCCGCCGACGAGCTGGTACAGGATCTTCTGGGCCGGACCCTTGTAGGGGACCCGCCCCTCGACGCCCTCGGGGACGACCTTCTCGGTGGTGTCGGCATCGTCCTGGAAGTAGCGGTCCTTGGAGAACGACCGGGCGTTCATGGCGCCGAGCGACCCCATGCCCCGGTACGCCTTGTAGCGCTCGCCCTGGCTCAGGACGATGTCGCCGGGCGTCTCGTCGACCCCGGCGAGCAGGCTGCCGAGCATGACGGCGTCCGCCCCGGCGCCGATCGCCTTGGCGATGTCACCGGAGTAGCGCACGCCGCCGTCGGCGATCACGCCGACACCGGCGTCGGACGCGACCCGGGCGCACTCGTGGATGGCGGTCAGCTGTGGGACACCCACGCCGGCGACGATCCGGGTGGTGCAGATCGACCCCGGACCGACACCGACCTTGACGGCGTCCGCCCCGGCGTCGATGAGGGCGGCGGCGGCCTCGCCGGTGGCGATGTTGCCCGCCACCACGTCGACGGACAGGTTGGCCTTGACCTTGCGCACCACGTCGAGCACGCCCGAGCTGTGGCCGTGCGCCGTGTCGACGACCAGCACGTCGACGCCGGCGTCGACGAGCGCCTGGGCCCGCTCGACCGCGTCGTCGCCCACGCCGACCGCAGCGGCGACCCGCAGGCGACCCTGGTCGTCCTTGGTCGCGTGCGGGTACTTCAGCTTCTTGTTGATGTCCTTGACGGTGATGAGTCCGGCGATCCGGTACTCGTCGTCGACGACCGGCAGCTTCTCGATCCGGTGGCGACCCAGGATCGACTGGGCCTGCTCGAGCGTGGTTCCCCTCGGAGCGGTGACCAGGCCGTCGGAGGTCATCACCTCCCGGATGGGGCGGTTGGGGTTGTCCTCGAAGCGCAGGTCCCGGTTGGTCAGGATTCCGACCAGCTTGCGTTCCCCGTCGACGATCGGGACGCCGCTGATCCGGTACTTCGCCATCAGGTCGAGGGCTGCGCCGACCAGGTCGTCGGGGCCGAGCGTGACCGGGTCGACGATCATGCCGGACTCGGACCGCTTCACCTTGTCGACCTCGGTGACCTGGTCCTCGATGGACAGGTTCCGGTGGATCACACCCAGGCCGCCCTCCCGGGCGACGGCGATGGCGAGCCGCGCCTCGGTGACGGTGTCCATGGCGGCGGACATGAGCGGGATGGCGAGCCGCAGGTTGGCGGTCAGGCGGGTTCCCGTGTCGACCTCGGCGGGGATCACATCGGAGGCCGCGGGCAGCAGGCAGACGTCGTCGAAGGTGAGCCCCATGGACCCGAATCGGGTGGCCGGATCAGCGTCGGAGTCGTGGGGGAGCGTCGCCATGGGTCGATGCTAGTCGCAGCCGACGCAGGGGTTCACCGGCCCCACGGCTAGCGTGGGACCCATGCCGACCCTGTCCTTCGACGGTGAGACCCACGGCGAGATCGTGGTCAAGGTGCGCCGCTGGCTGGCGTCGCTCGACGGCGAGGAGGGCTCGTCGCTCTCCGCCGCCGAGGCGGTGAACCAGGGCGCCGAGCTCACCAAGGACGCCCTCCGCATCATCGCTGCGTCGGCGCCGGACCCGGTGGCGCAGTCCGACCTGGTGAAGGGCCTCACGAACATGGGCTACAAGGCGACCGACACCACCCGGTCGGCGGTCATCGCCGGTCTCGATTCGATCGAGGAGATGACCGGCGGCAGCGTGGTGCGTCAGGCGACCGAGACCGGCCGCAAGGTCGTCTGGCAGATGAACTCGACCGTCGCCAAGCAGATCCTGCGAGCGCTCCGCAGCTGAGCGATCGCGACCGCCCCGGCGCACCGGAACACCGGGATCGAGGGGTGGGCGAGCCCCACGGGGCGACACGTGCCGAAAGGGACCGAGGGTCACGCCGGGGACGCCTAGACTCGCCGCTTTCCTGCACAGAAGGTGCGTGAGGTGGCAGAGATCGAGATCGGCATGGGGAAGGACGGCCGTCGGAGCTACTCGCTCGACGAGGTCGCCATCGTGCCCAGCCGTCGTACCCGCGGTGCCGACGACGTCGACCTGAGCTGGCAGATCGACGCCTACGGCTTCGACATCCCGGTGATCGCGTCGGACTCCGACGGCGTCACGAGCCCGACGACGGCGGTCGAGATGTCCCGACTGGGTGGCGTCGGCGCCCTCCACGTCGAGGGCCTCTGGACCCGCTACGACGACCCGACCCCCCAGCTCGAGCGGATCGCCGAGGCCGCAGCCGACAGCACGGCCGACCACGTGGCGGTCCTGCGGGACGTGTACTCGGCCCCCGTCGACCCCGACCGGATCGGCCGCCGGGTCGAGGAGATCCGCGCCGCGGGCGGTACGGCGTGCGTGTCGGTCAGCCCGGCGCACACCGAGACGCTGCTCGAGCACGTGATCGCCGCCGAGCCGGACCTCCTCCTCATCCACGGGACGGTGACCTCGGCGGAGCACGTGACGTCCTCGGGCGGCGAGCCGCTCGACCTGAAGCTCCTGGTCCGCCGTCTGGAGGTGCCGGTGATCGTCGGCGGTTGCGCCAGCTACCAGGCCGCCATCCACCTGATGCGCACGGGAGCGGCCGGCGTGCTCGTGGGGATCGGCTCGGGGGCGTCGTCGACCACAGCCCAGGTGCTCGGGGTCGGCAACGCCCACGCCACCGCCATCGCCGATGCCCGAGCGGCCCGCATGCGGCACCTCGACGAGACCGGCGTGTACGTCCAGGTCATCGCCGACGGCGGCATGACCACCGGCGGTGACATCGCCAAGGCGATCGTGTGCGGTGCGGACGCCGTGATGATGGCGGCCCCACTCGCTGCGGCGAGCGAGGCACCTGCCGGCGGTGCGCTCTGGTCGCTGGGTGCGTTCCACCACGAGCTGCCTCGCGGGCGGCTGCGGCGCGTGGCCCCGCAGGGGTCGCTCGAGCAGGTGCTGTTCGGCCCGGCGTCGCAGCCCGATGGTCGTACCAACCTGATGGGGGCGCTCCGTCGTTCCATGGCGGTCTCCGGGTACGGGTCGATCAAGGAGTTCCAGAAGGCGGAGCTGGTCGTGACCGCTCCGCCGACGATCCGGCCGGGATCGCAGTCGTGACGGGCGCCGAGGACGAGGCGGCCGCTGTCGTCGCCGACCAGCAGACCGTGCTCGTCGTCGACTTCGGCGCCCAGTACGCCCAGCTGATCGCCCGGCGTGTGCGAGAGGCCCGCGTCTACTCCGAGATCGTGCCGCACACGATCACCGCCGCCGAGGTGGCGGCGCGGGCGCCGGCGGCACTCATCTTCTCCGGCGGGCCCAAGTCCGTGAACGTCGAGCACTCGCCGAGGATCGACCCGGCCATCTACACGCTGGGCGTGCCGATCCTGGGCATCTGCTACGGCGCCCAGCTGATCGCCGACCAACTCGGCGGCGAGGTCGGTGGTGGCGGTGCCGGCGAGTACGGCCGCACCGAACTGCGACGGATCGACGGGGTCGACTCCGGCCTGCTCGGTGACGACGAGGACCTCCAGTCGGTCTGGATGAGCCACTTCGACGCCGTCACCCGCCTGCCCGAGGGGTTCACGGCGACGGCGGCCTCGGACGGCGCACCGAACGCCGTGATCGAGTGCCCGGACCGGCGCATCTGGGCCGTCCAGTACCACCCGGAGGTGGCCCACACCCCGGGCGGTCAGGCCCTGCTGGAGCGCTTCCTCCACACGCTCGCAGGGTGTTCGGACACCTGGACCATGGGCAACTTCATCGAGTCGTCCGTCGCTGCGATCCAGGGGCAGATCGGCGACGGTCGGGTGATCTGCGGGCTGTCCGGCGGCGTCGACTCGGCGGTGGCCGCGGCGCTGGTCCACCGGGCGGTCGGGGCGCAGCTGACCTGCGTGTTCGTGGACACGGGGTTGATGCGCAAGGACGAGGGCGACCAGGTCGTCGAGACCTTCCGCCGCCACCAGGGGATCGAGCTGATCCACGTCCGGGCCGAGGACCGCTTCTTCGAGCGGCTCGCCGGGCTGACTGATCCCGAGGACAAGCGCAAGGCGATCGGCGAGCTGTTCATCCGCGTGTTCGAGGATGCCCGCGGCGGGGTGGAGGACGCACGGTTCCTGGTCCAGGGGACGCTCTACCCGGACGTGATCGAGTCGGGCACGGCGCACGCCGCCACGATCAAGAGCCACCACAACGTGGGCGGCCTCCCCGACGACCTGGACTTCGATCTGGTCGAGCCCCTGCGCCTGTTGTTCAAGGACGAGGTGCGGGCGGTCGGCGCCGAGTTGGGCCTGCCCGACGAGATCGTGTGGCGTCAGCCGTTCCCGGGTCCGGGCCTGGGTGTCCGCATCATCGGTGAGGTGACGCCGGACAAGGTGGCGGTCCTCCAGGAGGCCGACGCCATCGTGCGGGAGGAGCTGCGTGAGGCGGGGCTGGAGCGTCAGATCTGGCAGTCGTTCGCCGTCCTGCCCGACATCCGCACCGTCGGCGTCATGGGCGACGAGCGGACCTATGGCTATCCGGTGATCATCCGGGCCGTGACCTCGGACGACGCCATGACCGCCGACTGGGCCCGGATCCCCTACGACGTCCTCGAGTCGATGGCCTCGCGGATCATCAACGAGGTGCCCGGGGTGAACCGGGTGGCCTACGACATCACCTCCAAGCCCCCCGGCACCATCGAGTGGGAGTGATCCCCGGGGGGGATCCGCGCGTTCGGGTGACGAGGGCGGTACCCTTCAGGCGCTGAGTGTCAAAGTGGCCACTGAGCGTGAGAGTCGCCCCCGAGACGTGACATTCGTCCGACGTTTCGACACGTGATTGTCACGGGCCACCCGGATGTCGTAAGGTGACCGTCACATGGGTACTGCACATTCACTCCGCTCCCGTACGTTCCGCACCGTCGCCGTGGCCGTGATCGCCGGCGGTCTCCTCCTCTCGTCGTTCGGCGGCAACTCCGCCTCGGCGCAGAGCATCGAGGAGCTCCGGGCCCGGGCCCAGGCCATCGCCTCCCAGCTGGAGGTCATGCGCGAGCAGGAGGCCATCCTCGGCACGCAGATGCTGCAGGTGCAGGAGAGCATCGCCGCCACCCGCCAGCAGATCGAGGAGACCAAGGCCGCCATCGAGGACGCCAAGGGTCGCCTCGGCACCGCCAAGGCCCAGGCCAGCCAGTACCTGGTCTCGGCCTACATGGGCGCCGGCGTGGGCGACGACCTCTCGGTGGGCGCCACCGACCCCAACCAGGCCGTGAACGAGAAGGTCCTGCTCGACACCCTCCAGGGTGACCGTGAGCAGGTCGCCGAGGACCTCCGGGCCGCCCAGCTCGATCTGGAGCAGAAGACCGCGGACCTCGAGACGGTGAACGCGCAGCTCGCCGCCCAGGAGGCCGAGCTCGCCAACGTGAAGGCCGAACTCGACCGCACGATCGCCGGCCAGGAGGAACTCCTCGCCGACACCACCGCTGAGCTCCGGGCCGCGATCGCGGCCGAGGAGGAGCGTCGTCGCCGGGCCGCCGAGGCGCAGGCCCGGGCGATGGCCATGGCGGCCGCCCAGCAGCAGGCGGCGGCCCAGCAGGCGGCGGCCCAGCAGGGTGGCGGTCAGCAGCAGGCCGTCCGTCAGGGTGGCGCCACCCGTAGCACCGGCGGTGGTGGTGGGTCGGCGGCCCCGGCCTACGTCGCCTCGGCCGCTCCGTACACCGGCTCGAACGCCGCCATCGCTGCGGCCATGTCGAAGCTCGGCACCCCCTACCGCTGGGGTGGCACCGGCAACGGCGGCTACGACTGCTCGGGTCTCGTCATGACCGCCTTCAGCGCCGCCGGCAAGAGCCTGCCCCGTGTGGCCTCGGCCCAGTACGCCGCCACCCAGCGGATCGGCGCCAACCAGGCGCAGGCCGGCGACCTCGTCTTCTGGGGCGGTGCCAGTGCCCACCACGTGGGCATCTACGTCGGCAACGGCCAGGTGCTCCACGCCCCCCGGACCGGTGACGTCGTCAAGGTCGCCCCGCTCTACGGCAACCCGACCTTCGGTCGGGTCGGCTGACCCCGGCGCTCCGGCGCCAACGTCCGTTCCTCGGCCCCGGCTCCGGCCGGGGCCGATGCGCGTCCCGGAACGCTCGGGGCCGATGCGCGTCCCGGAACGCTCGGGTTCACGGAGGAGGGTGCGTGCGGGAACCCGGCGTGAGCCGGTCCCGGTCGGCCAGGATGCGGGTTCGGCTCAGGTGCCGGCGAGCCGGTCGATGACCGGGATCATGTCGTCGAGCGCGCTGGCCGACAGACCGATCGCCGAGATCCCGAGCAGCTCCCGCCGCTCGACCAGGTCGTCGACGATCTGCTCGACCGTCCCGCACAGCGCGTGCGGGCTCCGCTTGGCCTGGTCGGTGGTGAGGCCGAAGCCGCCGGCCATGAGGTCGTAGAGCTCGTCCCGCTCGTCGCTGACGATCGCCAGGTGGATCCGGACGCCGATCTCGAGGTCGTCGTAGCGATCGCCGGCGGTGGAGCGGACCCAGTCGAGCTTCTGCCGCGTCGACTCCTCGGTCGCCGTCGCCCCGGCCCGCTCGTCGATCACACCCGCCGGCAGACTCGGGTTGAGGTGGACGACGTCGGCGTGGCGACCGGCCAGTTCGAGCACCTTGCGGCCTCCGCCGCCGATGACCACGGGTGGGTGCGGATCCTGCGCCGGCTTGGGCCGTCCGTCCATCTTGGTCACCGAGTAGTGGTCTCCGGCGAAGTCGAACGGGCCGTCGGACCAGAGCCCCTTGATGATGGTGAGGGCCTCGTCCAGACGGGCGATGCGCTCCGAGGGGCGGTCCAGGGGGATCCCGGCGGCCTCGTAGTCGGCCACCATCCATCCGGCCCCGAGACCGAACTCGAGCCGGCCGCCGCTCAGGCGGTCGATCGTGGCGGCCTCCTTGGCCAGCACCGCAGGGTGGCGGTAGTCGTTGCTGAACACCAGCGACCCCACCCGCAGGGTGGTCGTGGCGTCGGCGGCGGCCATCAGGGCGGCGAGGGGGCCGACCTCCTCGTCGCACAGGTGGTCGGCGACGGTCAGGACGGCGACGCCGACATCCTCGGCCTTCACGGCGAGCGGCCGGAGGTCCTCCGGGCATTCCAGGTGCGAGGCCTGGATGGAGAAGCGGAACGGGCGGGTGGTCACCGCCAGAGGCTAGAGCACACCGCCGCCGGCCGTTCGCGTCACTCGATCGCGTGTATTTCGTCACATGACCGTAACAAACGCCTCACAAGTGCAATACTCGTCGCATGGCTGAAACACACACCCCCCGACGCTTCGCGCTCCGGACGCTCTGCCTCGCAGCGCTCCCGGTCGTCGCCGTGAGCATCCCGGTCCAGCAGCGGCTCGCCTCCGGGAGCGCTCCCACCCAGATCGCCGCCGCACCCGCCGCCGTCGCCGCACCGGCCCTGCAGCCGATCGCCGCCCGCAACCCCGCACCCCCGAGCACCACGACCACGACGACGCTCCCGCCGCCGCCGCCGCCCGAGCCCGCCGGCAACGTGGCCATGCGCTGGGCGATGCTGACACTCGGGACCCCGTACCGCTACGGCGGCACCACACCCGCCGGGTTCGACTGCTCCGGGTTGATGCTCTGGTCCTGGAATCTGGCCGGCGTCAAGCTGCCCCGCACCGCCGCTGAACAGCGGTCCGCCACCCGGTCCATCGCCCGGGGCGAGTTGCAGATCGGCGACCTCGTCTTCTACCGGGGCACCGGCCACGTCGGCATGTACATCGGCAACGACCAGGTCGTGCACTCCCCGCGGAGCGGCAAGTCCGTCGAGGTCATCCCGCTCGACCGTGGTGGCATAG
>CAYMKW010000100.1:0-5091 GCA_964391365.1 uncultured Microthrixaceae bacterium
GGCGCGGCGCGGCCGCGGCGAGCGCGCGGGACCGACCGACGAGCCGTCGGAGCGAGTACCGGGAGGTCGCGCTCGATTCCGTCGCAACGGGGATGACAACAGGTCTCCGCGCCGCCTCGCCGACGATGTCCCCCAGGACCATCTGGCGGCGGGTTCCGGCGATCAGTCTCCGGATCTCGGTCGCGACGTCCGCAGTGGCCACCACGTAGGTCGATCCGGCGTCGGTGACCGGGAGCCCGAGCAGGCCGGCCAGGCGCTCGACGATGCGAGAGCCGAACCGCCGGAGCGGCGGGGTGGTCCGGCCCACCCGGCGGGCCACCACGAGGTCGTGGCCCCGACGGAGACCATCGACGAGTTGACCGAGGGCCTCCGGCGGATGCTCGAGATCGGCGTCGATCGTCGCGAGCACGTCACCCGTGGCCACGTCGATCCCGGCGCAGTAGACGGTCGGCTGGCCGACGTTCGCGGCCAGGCGGAGCCCGACCACGCTCGGGTCAGTCGATGCCAGCGCAGTGATCACCGACCAGGAGTCGTCGGGGCTGGCATCATCGACGAAGATGAACTCGTGGTCGTCCACGGGGATCGACCGCACCACCTCGTCGAGTCGATCCCTGAGTTCTCGGATGGTCGTCCCGTTCCCGTAGACGGGAACGATCACGGACAACCGTCCGATCACGGCTCGTCGGTCCAGGAGTGGAGCATGTAACTGGCCCGGCAGAACCTGATGCTGGGGCGACCTGTCAACATGTTGACCATCGGGAGGTTCGTCGCCTGCGTGTCCCACTGCACGAGTCGGGCGTCCTCGAGCAGCGGTTCGTTGCACATGAACTCCGCGGCGACCCGGTTGTGACCGGAGGGCGAACCCGGTGGCCGGTATCCGAAGGAGTCGTTGAGGAGGATGAGGCCGTGCCGAGCGACGTCCGGATCGCGCTTGAACGTCCCGAATCCGAAGTAGACACCGTCCACCTCCCGGTACACGATCACGTCGGACCGCACTCCGTTGAGGACCTGGTCCCGACGTCGGTCGTAGATCGCCGTGCACCGATCGTCATCGAGACGGGGGTCAGCGTGGTAGTGATCGTCGACGATCGGCGCCGGGGCCGACCGAAGCACGGAGCGCATCTCCTCGGGGAGCGGTCCGTCGGCGAAGCGGTGGAGCTTCATTCCCGTCGGGTCGAACGGCGGGTTCAGGTGCCGCCGCTCGAGATCGTTCACGAGGGCGAGGGAGGTCTCGCGTACCGTGAAGCCCGTCGATGTGGCACCCGCCAGCGACTCGACATCATCGACCTCGAGCCGCAGCATCACCAGACCGGTCCGACCCCCGAGCTGCTCACGCAACGCTCGGAGCATCCCTGCCACCATCGGCCGGCGGTCGACCTGCTCGTCGACGAGCACGGCGACGACCTCGTGGACGGGATGGTCGAAGATCTCGGCGAGGTCCGGGAGTGGACGCCAGACGAGGCCAGCGACGACGTCGGCACCCTCACGGACCAGCAGTGGGGCCGGGGCGCCCCCGAGCACCTCGCGAATCTGTTCTGACCGCACACGGCGACCGATCCCCGTGCTGAACCGGTCCAGCCAACGAAGGGGAGCGAATCCGTCCCGTGCGACCAAGGCGACGAGGTCGTCGGCGGCATCGTCTGCCGGCACGGACACGGGAGCGGGAGAGTTCGGCGCCATGTGCGCTCCATCCGGTCGTCGGGCTCGTGGCTGCACTCGGCGACACCCTAGCTGCGAGCCCTCCCGGATCCGGATGGGATCGACGCGACCGGGGCAGCGCACCCACCAACCACCACCATGCACCGCAACAACGCACCGATCCGCCGGGTGCCGCCGAACGGGCAGGAGTGGACGGTTGCTAGACTCAGAAGGTCGCAGGTGGTGCGACGAGGGCGGCGCAGGAGATCGATCGATGGACCTTGACTTCGGGCTGGTTTCCGCCGACTCCCACGTGACCGAGCCTCCGGACTGCTACGAGCGGTTCATCGACCCGGCCTACCGCGACCGGGTCCCCCACGTGGTCGTCGACGATCGTGGTGGGCAGCGGTACCTCATCCCCGGACTCGACGAGATGGCAGTGCCGATGGGGCTCATCGGGTCCGCCGGTCGCCAGTCGTCGGAGATCCGGTACCACGCACGTCAGGCCGACGAGTGGCAGCGGTCCGGATGGGACCCGACGGTGCGCATTGCCGACCAGGAGGCCGACGGCGTCGTCGCCGAGATCCTCTACCCGTCGATCGGCGTGCCCCTGGGCGTGCATCCCGACCTCGACTACCGACACGCCTGCATGACCGCCTACAACCGATGGCTGCTCGAGTACTGCTCGGTCGATCCCCGCCGCCTCGTCGGGGTCGGCCAGGCGGCGCTTCGCGATGGGGTCGATGGTGCACGGGAGGTCGGGGTGATCGCCGAGCAGGGGTTCGTCGGCGTGATGATGCCCGGGCTCCCGGGTGTCGCCGACTACGACGACCCCTCCTACGACCCCGTCTGGGCGGCTGCGGTCGACCACGACCTCCCACTGTGCTTCCACATCGTCACGGTGAAGTCGCAGACCGGGCTCCGAGGCCCGGGCATCAACGCCATGATGAACGTGGTCCGCACGTGCCAGGACATCATCGGAACGCTCATCTTCTCCGGCGTTTTCGACCGGTTCCCCGAGCTCCGGATCGTGGGCGTGGAGGCCGACGCCGGCTGGGCACCCCACTATGCCTGGCGGATGGACCACGTCTACGATCGACACCGCCACTGGAACAAGACCAAGGAGCTGCAGCGTCGGCCCTCGGAGTACTTCTGGGGCAACGTCTGGCTCACCTTTCAGAACGACTGGTCCGCGATCGAACTGCTCGATGCCCTCGACGTCGACCGACTGATGTGGGCCAAC
Organism: uncultured Microthrixaceae bacterium; assembly: GCA_964391365.1. Classification (GTDB taxonomy): domain Bacteria; phylum Actinomycetota; class Acidimicrobiia; order Acidimicrobiales; family Microtrichaceae; genus SXMI01. The sequence continues at coordinate 2,882 of CAYMKW010000100.1, forward strand.
GACTTCCCGCACTCGGACTCGACATGGCCCGAGTCGCGCGCCCTCCTGGGGCAGCACATGGAACAGGTGGACCCGATCACCGCCCGGAGGATCCTCCGGGACAACTGCGTCGAGCTGTTCTCGCTGGACGTGGATGATCGGGCTCCGGCCACGACTGCCTGATGCCGTCGCTGACGAACTCGAACGCCGTCGAGCAACCGGACCGCGTGGCGGTCATCGACGCCGCCGGGAGCACCACCTGGGCTGAACTCGACGACCGCGTGGCGCGAATCCGAGGCGTGCTGGAGCGTCTCGGGGCAGGCCCCGGGTCGAGCCTCCTGCTGATGACCGGCAACGAGCGCACCACGATCGAGGTGATGCTCGCGTGCATGCACAGCGGCGTGCTCGTCGTGCCTGTCAACACCCACTGGGTCGCCGACGAAGTGGCCTACGTGCTCGCCGACACCGACGCTCGTGTGATCGTGGCCAGCACGGGACGCCTCGACGTCGCCCGGGCTGCGATCGCCGCGAGCGGTCGGGCACCGGCCCTGCTCGCCGTGTCCGAGCGGGATGCCCCCGGCTCGCTCGACTTCGAGCGACTCCTCGCCGAGAGCCACCCCTCGACGACCGAGGAGTCCTTCGGCGGCCCCATGTTCTACACCTCCGGCACGACCGGACGACCCAAGGGGGTCCGGTCCCGCCTCAACGCCGTGGGCGCCCCCATCGATGCCTGGCGGACGATCGCGAGCGGGATCGGGCAGGGCATCGGGATCACGGGGCCCGGTTCGACCCTCCTGCTCACGGGGCCGATCTACCACTCGGTGCAGTGGGTCTACACGTTCGGCACGCTCCTCAACGGCTCCACCGTCGTCGTCCAACCGAGATTCGACGCTGCCGCCGTCCTCGGTGACGTCGACCGCCACGAGGTCACCCACATGCACCTGGTGCCGACGCAGATGCTCCGGATACTCCGGCTGGATGAGCTGACCAGAGCGACGTTCTCGGGTGCGAGCCTCCGCTGTGTCTACCACGGTGCAGCACCATGCCCCCGGTGGGTCAAGCAGGCGATGATCGACTGGTGGGGTCCGATCCTCACCGAGTACTACGGCGGCACCGAGGCTGGATTCCTCACCACCATCTCCTCGAGCGAGTGGTTGGAGCGACCTGGCAGCGTTGGCCGTCCGGGTCCGAACGTGGAGGTGACCGTCGTCGACGACGAGGGGCGCGCGTCACCGCCCCGACAGGCGGGGGTGATCCGCTTCCGGAGCCGCGAGGGCCACGACTTCCGTTATCACAACGCCGACGACAAGACGGCGGCCGCACACCCGCAACCCGGCGTGGGCACGCTCGGCGACGTCGGTTGGTTCGACGAGGACGGGTACCTCTACCTGTCCGACCGGGTCATCGACATGATCGTCTCGGGTGGGGTGAACATCTACCCCGCCGAGATCGAAGCGGCGCTCAGCGAGCATCCTGCCGTCACCGACATCGCCGTGGTGGGTCTCCCGGACCCCGAGATGGGCGAACAGGTCGTCGCCGTCGTGCAGACACTCGGTGGACGTCCGCTCGATGACGAACTCGTCGCCGACCTCGAGGCCCACTGCCGGGAGCGGCTGGCCGGCTACAAGTGCCCCAGACGCTGGCTGCCGATCGACGAGATGCCCCGCAACGAGGCCGGCAAGGTGCCCAGGCATCTGCTCCGGGCCACGCTCGACGGGTCCACCCGGGAGTCGAGCGGTCTCTGAGACGGCCGACTCATCGTGCGAGTCGAGGACCTCCGGCCGCGACCACGCCCTCGACGACGGACGGGTCGACCTCGACCTCAGCACCCGGTTGCTCCAACCGCTCGAACCGCCCACCAGGCACGTGGGCCGATCGACCGTCGGGTCCGGGCTCCGACGCCGTGATCTGGTCGACGAGGATCCGCATGGCCACCGTTGGTGACCCCCTGAAGGACTCGGGACCGACCGCCAGGACGAAGGCGCTCTCGCCGCCTTCGGCACGACCGACCTTGCCCCCGACCGCCGCTCCGGCGAGAGCCTCCACCATGAGAGCCTGCGACCAGCCCCGGTGTCCTCCGCTCGGCAGGAGACTGCCGTCGACCACCTCCCAGGGGTCGGTCGTGGCAACCCCGGAATGGTCGAGCGCGACCCCTTCGGGCAGTTGCTCCCCCCGGAGGCGGGCCAGGGCCACGTCACCGAAACTCGTCGCGCTCGAGGAGTAGTCGACGA
>CAYMKW010000100.1:5101-10823 GCA_964391365.1 uncultured Microthrixaceae bacterium
TCCACCGCCGCTTTCGCCACTGCAACCATAAGTGCCCAGGAGCGGGGAGGCCGTCCCCGGTGGCGCCATGATCGAGCGGGAGGTCGCCATGACGAGTCCGGTGGCCCCCGAGCGGGCGATCCGATGGGCGAAGAGACCGAGGCAGCCGGTCGTCCCCGTGTACCCGGTGACCGCAGCGGTCACGACGTGACGACCCGTCGACCCGCAGCGGACCACCTCCTCGACCGCACGGTGCATCGCGTGGATGCCGGGGAGACCGACTGCATCGACGATGAGGGTCCCGGCCTCACGCTCCTCGACGACGACCTCGGCCCCGTCGTGGGTCCCGGCTGCCCTCGCGATCCGCGGCAGGAGGCGAAGGCCATGGGATCCCCGCCGTACCGTCTCGGCCGCCAGCACGTGGTCGACGACGGTCTCGGCCGCAGGCGGAGGCAGGCCGCGGCCCACGAGCCATCCGATCAGGTCGGCACGGGAGCGAGCGCGGTCGATGGCAGTCACGACCGGGAGTCGCCGTCCCCGAACGGCCATGCGGCCAGCGTCGGGGCATCCGCCCACCAGTGCTCCGCCCGGCGTCCGACGAGCACGTCGTCCACGATCCGACGAAGCTCGGCCACCTCGACCGGCGGATCCGCCGGAGACCGCCAGGTCTGCACGGCCCCGTCCGGGCTCACCTCCGCCACCTGCTCCACACCGACCAATCCGACCGCTGTGGCGGTGGCCAGCAGGGCCGAGACCCTCCCATCGGACCGATCGGGATGGGGCCAGACCACCGGCTCGTCGCTCGTCACCACTCCTGCGTCACCGGCGAGCTCGAGGACGGAGCGCCGAATCACGCCGTCGAGCACCTCCGGGCCCGGCGCCGGCGCGTGCAGCACGCCGTCGACGACGACCAACGCGTTCATGCTGGTGAACTCCTCCACGACGCGCGATCCCGGGGTGAGCCACAGCACCGTGTAGGCGCCCACAGAGCGCGCGCGATGCTGCGCCGGCATCGCGGATCCATAGTTGGCCGGCACCTTGACGACACCCGCCCTCCCGGACAGAGCCCGTCGGCCGGCGGAGTCGGCCAGCGCCCGGATCTCGGGCACGTCGTGGAACGCCGGCGCGGTCCAGCCGGTGAGCACGTGCAGTTCGAACTGCCGCCCACCCGACATGCTCCAGTCCTCGTCGACTGCCACGACCAGCGGTCGGAGGTAGAGGAACCAACCGGGACCGAGATCTTCCGGGATGGCCACCCGGTCGAGCAGCGCAGCCAACGCGCCGCCGAGGACCGGACCCGGGACCGCAGGCATCGACAGCCGTTCCAGGGATCGGGCCAGTCGTCGGTGGTGGAGGTCGGGCCGGAAGACATGCAACCGGCCGTCGATCGAAACGGCTCGGAGCCCCTCGAAGGCCACCTGTCCGTAGTGCAGTCCCACCGCGCGGAGCGAGAGTGCGCCTTGGTTCGCCATCGGTTCCACCGGACCCCACGAACCGTCGACGCAACCGACGACGACGGAGACGGGGGCGAATGAACTGGGAAACATCCCGACGATCCTTCCGGGCTCGGAGCGCAGGACGATGGGCCAGATCGACTGCTGACCTCGGAATCCCCCAGCGGACGGGCAACATCTTCTCGAATAGACTCGGCGGGTCACCCTACCGTCCACGCACCAGGAGAGGGCTCAGGCGCATGGAACCGGCACCCGTCGCCATCGTGGTCAGACGTTGGGGTCGATGGGTCCTCGTTGAGCGGCCGGGCGCAATGCCGACGATCACCGAACTCCAGGTCCTGCTCGACCGGATCGAGCTCGGCGGACCGACGGCGTCGCGTGCGATCGGGACTCCGCTCGAACCGGAGGCGATCGTGGCGCCGCTGTGGGCATGGGCGGGTGAACTCCGGTCGGACGGCGTGCACCTCGAGGACGCAGCGGGCCAACCGATCGTCCTGGACCGCACGGATCTCCGCATCCTCGACGTGCTCCGAACCCCAACGGCTGTCGCCGACCTGCTCGCCGAGGCGGATGCGCCACTGGAACGCCTCGAGTCCCTGGTCGAGGCGGGCACGGTCCGTCGGCTCGGACGTGACGACGTCCGACGACCGCCAGCAGAGCCCCGGCGCCGACGGCCCGACGTGATGCAGTCCGGAGTCGACCCACGGCACCCCGACGACCCGCCGCGCCCCGGCCGGATACCCGTCTACGCACTCATGCACGCCCAGCACGGCGTGCCGCTGGGCCTCGGCATGGTCACCGCCGCGGCCCGGCACCACGACGGGGGACGGCTCACCGAGACCTTCGAGATCCGTCGCCCGGAGACGGCGGCATCGATCCTCGACGATCTCGAGTCCCGGGGGGGACCTGCCGTTCTCCTGCTCAGCGATGTGATCTGGACCATCGATGACAATCTCGAGGTGGCGGCGCGCGTCGTGGAGCGCAACAGCGAGGTGATCGTGGTCCACGGGGGGCCGTCCTCACCCCGATACGAAGCGGACATCGAGCGGTTCCTCCGTGACCACGCAGCCGTCGCCCATGTACTGGCACGGGGCGAGGGCGAACGGACAATTGGCGAACTCCTGTTCGCGTTGGGGGCGGCGTACGGACGGCTCGCCCACGCCGACCTGAGCGGTGTGGCCGGCATTGCGTTCGTGGACCCGTTCTCCGGCGAGGTGGTTCGGACACCCGACCGTCCACGCGAGACCAACCTCGACGACCTCCCCTCCCCCTACTTGACCGGTGAGTTCGACCACATCGCCGTCGCCGGCCAGGACGCTCCGTTCGCGCTCGAGACGAACCGCGGGTGCCCTTACGAGTGCAGCTTCTGCGACTGGGGATCAGCCACCAACTCGCGCGTGCGATTCTTCACACCGGATCGGGTCGCGGCAGAGGTCGACTGGCTCGCTTCTCGCGGTGCGGAAGCCGTGTTCGTCGCCGACGCCAACTTCGGGCTGTCGAAGCGCGACGTGGAAACGGCCCGGCAACTGGCCGCAGGCCGGCGACGGACCGGGGCCTTCGACCGTGTCTACTGGACCGCCGCCAAGAACACGACCCGCCACTTCGTGGAGATCTGGCGATCCCTCCGCGCCGGCGGCATCACCTCGGAGATCCAGATCGCCCTGCAGACCACCGATCCGCAGACCCTGGAGGCCGTCGGCCGATCCAACATCTCGACGGATCGGCTTCTCGAGCTGGCCCGATTGCTCCGACAGGAGACGATGCCGGTTCGCGCCGAACTGATGATCGGTCTCCCCGGCCAGACCGTCGAGTCGTTCACCGCCGATCTCGAACTCCTGTTCGAACAAGAGATGGCGCTGATGAGCTGGACGACGCTCTCCCTTCCGAACGCACCGATGAACGCCCCCGAGTACCGCTCACGATGGGGGATCCGACTCGACGACAGTGGCGTCGTGACCGAGACGTCCACCGCAGACGCAGGCGACCGCGACCGGATGCTGCGACTTCGCCGGGCGTTCCTCGCAGCCGACACGTACGGCGTCCTGCGACACCTGGTCCGCTGGTTGCACCAGGACTGCGGGATTCGGGCGACCGCAGTCATCGGCGACCTCTGCTCAACGGCCGAGCGCACACCGGACCGCTGGCCGGCGGTGACCTGGCTGGTCGAGAGCTTCGACCTGCACCCTCTACCACCCAGCGGATGGCGGTCGTTCTACGAGGAGATCCGGTCCTACGTGGTCGAGCGGTTCGGCATTGACCCTCGGGACTCGGCGCTCGATTGCGTCCTCGAGGTACAGCGAGCTCTCATGCCGTGGCCGGGGCGCAGGTTCCCGGCCCGGGTGGAACTCGAGCACGACTACGTCAGCTACTACCTCGACGTGATCGCTCCGCTGTACGACGACGTCGACGAGTGCGCCGTGGTCCCACTCGCATCTCGACCGCCGGGGGTCCTCGAGATACGAGGTGATCCGGCGGAGCTCGGCGTCGACGGGATGAACCTCTGGGGCAATCCTCGCGATGAGGCCAGCAGCTCGGCCTACACCCTCGTCTTCACTGCGGCCAACGAACTGGACTCCCCCCTCCTCAGGCTCCTCCCAGAGGTGGTCCGGCGCTTCGATCCGGACCGCCTCGAGCAGGTCACGGCGGAGCGCCGGCACCGGCAGACGAGTTGATCCGGGCACATCCGCCCCCGCCGGCGTCCACGACAGGGTCCCCGCAAGGCCCGGACCCCTTGGTGGAAGATCGCCAAGCGGACCCTGAAAGTCTCAACTGCGGCCCCGGGGTGGCGTCGCCGCTTGACGGTGACCTCGGCCTCAACCGGAGTTCAGCGCTCACTCACGCGGAGCGGAGCGCCTCCCTGCGGGCGGGAACGACGAGTCGGTGGCGGAACAGTTGATCTGACCGGTTGGAGGCGCAGCCTCTGGGCGAATCGGGCGACGATCAGGTTGAGCTCCACGTGGGCGAGCGCGAGGCCGAGACAGTTGCGTGCGCCACCGCCGAACGGAACCCACGCCAACCGCGAGAGCGCGGCCTGCTCAGGAGATGGGTTGAGATGCCGGTCAGGGTCGAATCGAAGTGGATCCGGCCAGAAGCCCGGGTCGCGACCACTCAGGTGTGTCGACCATGCGATGAGCGTGCGGCGAGGGATCAGGTACCCACCGAGGACGAGGTCATCGGCCGCCTCCCTCGCCCCGAACGCTCCAGGAGGGTGCAGGCGCAGGGATTCACGAACGGTTCGGTCGACCAGACGAAGCGAGCCCACGACGCTGGGATCGACCGGGGTCGTACCACCCGGATCACCGAGCGTTGCGTCGGCCTCATCGCCGAGCGCGTCCCAGAGCCCCGGCTTCGACGCCGCTCGAAGGAGGATCCAGGCGAGACTCGCCGAGGGAGGATCGTAGCCGGCCCCGATGAGGGTGACGACCTGGTCGCGGATCTCGGCATCGTCGAGAACTCCGGCGAACACGAGCGACTCGATCACGCTGGACCCATGTCCGTCATTCCCAGAGCGGACCCTGGCCATCTCCTCGTCGGTGACCATGTCCAGCGTCGAGCGGGCTCGTCGAACGCCCCGGCGGGCTCCCCCCGGCCAAGGGTGGGGAATCTGCTTGACGGCCGGGAGTTCGATGAAGTCCTGCACGACCTGCATCTGGGCGTCGATCAATTCGGCTCGGTCCAGCATCCGGGGGCCGCCCAGGACGAGCAGGATGATGTCGAGCACGAGACTCCGACCCACCGGATACATGTCGACCACCTGTTCGGTCGTCCCAAGACTGTCGAGCAGGCCGTCGACCGATGCGTCAATTGCCTCGAGCATCGAGGGAATCCAACTGTTGACCCGACGACGGGTGAAGCCATCCTGCACAGCTTGGCGGCGCCGTCGGTGTGCGGCGCCGTCGGAGGTCAACAACGATTTCGCGCCGACCCATTGGGACAGCGTGCTGAACCGGTGGTTCCATCTGAACGACTCCGTCGATTCGGCGAACATGTCGGCGATCACCACAGGATCGCCGAGGATGGCGAGCCGGGTTGGCCCGGCGCCGATCTGGACGACCGGACCCTCGGAGTCATAGATCTCTTCCAGCGCTGCGTGCGGTTGGCCGAAGAACCGACGGAGGAATCTGATCTGCCGGAGCAAGCCCGGACGGGTGAGTGTTCGAGCTGAGGTATCCATCCAGGGGTTCTCCTCAGGATGAACCCTCGAGCGGCCACAACCTTGCCCGGACCCTACGGTTGAACCACATGATCGCGCGGAGCGTCCGGGGTCTTCGCCGGAGGAACTCGTAGAT
>CAYMKW010000101.1:0-10730 GCA_964391365.1 uncultured Microthrixaceae bacterium
GACCCTACGGGTGGCGGGAACCCGGGTCCAACCGGCAGGACGACCCCGCCTCAGTGCCGCCGAGCGGCGGGACGACCCCGCCTCAGAGCTGCAGGCCGGCGGCACGGAGGTCGCGGAGCGCCTCCTCGCGCAGCTTGCGCTTGAGGATCTTGCCGGTGGCCGTCCGCGGCAGCGGGATCGTCGTCACCGTCAGGTACTGGGGGATCTGGAACCGGCCCAGGTGGTCCGCCAGGTAGGCCTGCAGCTCGTCGGGGTCCAGACCGGGAGCCCCGTAGACGGTGGCGCCGACCTCCTCGCCGAGGCGCTCGTCCGGGATGCCGTAGACGGCGGCCTCCCGAGCGAGCGGGTGGGTGAGGATCGCCGCCTCGACGTGCCCGCAACCGATGTTCTCGCCGCCTCGGATGATCAGATCCTTGATGCGGTCGACGATCGTGAGGAAGCCGTCCTCGTCGATCCGGGCGACGTCGCCGGTGCGGAACCACGGGCCGTCGAAGGACGCGTCGGTGTCCTCGGGCCGGTTCCAGTAGCCGACGAAGACCGACGAGCCGCGGACCTGCAGCTCGCCGGCCTCGCCGGCGGCCAGCTCGGCCCCGTCCTCGCCGACGACCCGCAGGTCGAGCACCGGGGCGGCCCGACCCGAGGTGTCGGGCCGGTCGAGGTACTCGGGGCCGGTGATCCCGGCACCGATGGCGTTGGTCTCGGTCATCCCCCACCCGTTGTTGGGGGCCGCCCGTTCGAACGACGAGCTGATGCGGCGGACCTGCTCGGGCGGCCGGGGTGCTCCGCCGCCCCCGACCAGACGCAGCGACGACAGGTCGTGGCCGGTCTCGGCGGCGACCCGCAGCAGGTCGCCGGTCATGGCGGGGGTGGCCACGAACGAGTTGACCAGCTCGGCCTCGATCAGCGCCGCAGCGCGCTCCGGGTCCCACCGGTGCATCGCCACGACCTTGCGCTGGGCCCGCAGGCTCAGGAGCGCCACCGCATGGCACCCGGTGACGTGGAACAACGGGACCCCGAGCAGCGCCGCCGGCTGGGGCGGCGCCGGGCGGGCCGGCGCAGCATCCGAGACTGCGGGCGAACCGCCGTCGCGGGCCGCTCGCTGCGCCGCCGCCAGACGCGACCCGACCAGGGTGTCGAGTTCCCAGCTCAGCAGGGCACTGATCACGTTGCGGTGCGTCGAGAGCACACCCTTGGGGTGACCGGTCGACCCGGAGGTGTAGAAGATCGTGGCCGGGTCGTCGGGCGAGGGCGCCTGCTCGGGCCAGTGCGCACCGGCGGCGAGCGCCCTGCTGACCAGGGCTCGCAGGTCCCCGACCGGGGCCGGCACCTGCGCGATCTGCGTCCCGTCCGCGTCCAGGGCCAGCACGGCCGTCAGGGAGTCGCGCGTCCCGGCCAGCTGGGCGACCCGCTCGCCGTCGGCGATCAGCACCTTGGCGCCTGAGTCACGCAGCCCGTAGTGCATCTCGTCGGCGGTCCACAACGAGTTCATGGCGACCGCCACCGCGCCGATCGAGGTGGCGGCGAGCAGCCCGATCACCCACTCGGGGTGGTTCCGCATGGAGATCGCCACCCGGTCGCCGGGGCCGACGCCGAGTTCGTCGACCAGGACCCGCCCCAGCGCCGCAGCCCGGTCGGCGGCGTCGGCGAAGGTGAGGCGCTCGTCGCCGTACACGTAGTAGTCGAGGTCGCTCCGGGCGGCGTCGACGACGTGGCGCAACGTGGGTGGGGCCGCCACGAAGACCCGCTCGGGCCCCCGGATCCCGTCCCGGACCTGCAGCTCGTAGGGCTGCCCCGGGGCCGTCAGCTCGACGAGCACCGACGCCCGCGACGGCTCGTCGGGGCGGGGGTCCTCACGACGGCTCGGCACCGGGGCAGGCTACCCGGCGGTCGCTCTGGAAGACTGCGACGATTCGTGCGCCGGCGGCCCGCCGGACCTCACCCAGGAGCACCACGTGGACTTCGGCATCGCGTTCGCCAACATCCTCACGTTCACCGAGGAGCCCGGGCTGGGTACGCTCGCCCGCTCCGCAGAGGCCGCCGGCTTCGAGTCGCTGTGGACCGTCGAGCACGTCATCTACCCGGACGGCTACGAGTCGGCCTACCCGTACGACCAGAGCGGGAAGATGATGATGACGCCGGACACGCCGCTGCCGGACCCGCTCATCTGGCTGGCGTTCGTCGGCGCCGCCACCGAGCGGATCCGTCTGGCCACAGGCATCCTGATCCTCCCCCAGCGCAACCCACTGGTGCTGGCCAAGGAGGTCGCCACGCTGGATCGCATCACCGGCGGCCGGGTCGAGCTGGGAATCGGCGTCGGTTGGCTGCGCGAGGAGTTCGACGCCCTCGGCGTGCCGTTCGAGCGCCGGGGCGCCCGCACCGACGAGTACATCGCCGCCATGCGCTCGCTCTGGGACGCCGACAACGCCGAGTTCCACGGCGAGTTCGTCGACTTCGAACGTGCGAGCGTGAACCCCAAGCCCGTGCACGGGCGGGTGCCGATCACCGTCGGCGGGCACAGCCGTGCCGCCGCCGAGCGCGCCGGACGGCTCGGCGACGGGTTCTTCCCCGGCAAGGGCGACATCGCCGAACTCGCGGACATCGTCCGCCAGACCGCCGCCGACGCCGGCCGGGACCCCGAGTCGATCGAGATCACGTTCGGCGACGAGGCGGTGCTCGGCGACGACCCCGTGGGTGCCGTCGAACGGCTCGCCGATGCCGGCGTCGACCGGGTGATCGTGCCGTCGTTCCTGTTCCTGGCCGACCCGGAGGGGTCGCTCGCCGAGTTCGGCGAGCGGGTGATCACTCCGACGGCACAGCTGGGCCGTCGCGCCGGCGGCTGAGCCGGACCCACCTGACTCTCCGGCTGCGCCGGAGTGAACTCGCCGAGGTGCACCGACTCCGCCACCTTGCGGCTTGGCAATCAAACACTTTGTTGGTAAAGTGCACTGCTCAGGTGGCTCCGCCACCCGAACCACTGCCGACCGAACGTCGGTCGCACTCACCCGGGAGCAACGGCGATGCGCACCACCACGAACCGACGAGCGATCGCCGCGGCCGTGACCACAGCCGTGCTCGGCACCCTGCTCGGCGTCGTCGTCCCGTCATCGCCGGGGCTCACCGGCGCCGCCGGCGCTGCACCGATCGACGGGGCGCTCGGATTCGTGGGGGTGACGCCGTGTCGGGTCGCCGACACCCGATCGGCGACCGGCGCCTTCGCCGGGGTGTTCACCAACCTCCAGACCCGGGCGATCCAGATCGGGGGCTCGGCCAACCACTCCGCCCAGGGTGGAAGCCCGACGGGGTGCTCCATCCCCGACGGGGTCGGTGCCGTCGAGGTGACCGTGACCGCCACCCAACCCTCCGCCGACGGGTTCATCCGCCTGTTCCCGGCCGGCACCAGCTTCCCCACCGCCACCTTCCTCAACTACACGGCCGGCCGACCCATCACGAACACCGGCACCGTGCCCCTCGCCGCCGCAGGCACGCTCGACCTGTCGATCATCAACTTCGGAGGACCGACGCACGTGATCGTCGAGGTGCAGGGGTACTTCACCAGCACGTCCGGGGACGGCTTCGTCCGGCTGCCGGCACCGTGCCGCGTGGCCGACACCAGGAGCGCCACCGGTCAGCTCGCCGGCGCCATCGCACCCGGGACGCAGCGGAACTTCGCGGTGGCCGCCCGCGACGAGCCGCTCGCCTTCCAGGGCGGCAACCCAGCCGGGTGCGGCGTTCCCGACGAGGCCACGGCCGTCGAGATCTCGCTGACCGTCATCCGGGGCGGCGGACTGCCCGCTGTCGGCGCCGGGAACGGGTTCCTCAGGGTCGCGGCGTCCGATGGGAGCGAGCCCAACGCCACGTTCCTCAACTACACCGACCAGACCGGCGTCACCAACACCGGAACCGTCCGGCTCGCCGGTGAGAGCTCCACTCCGGGTGTGACGGTGCAGAACCTCGTCGGGACGACCCACGTGGCGATCGACGTGATCGGCTACTTCTCGATCACCGGAGGGGTCCACTACCGGACGGTCACCCCGTGCCGGATTGCGGACACCCGCAATCTCGGCGGTCCGCTCGACCCCGGGGCGACCCGGCTGTTCCAGGTGGCCGGGTCACTGGCCCACCACGCCGCACAGTGCGGATCGCTCACCGGTTGCGGAGTTCCCCAGCGCGCCACCGCCGTGGAGGCGGGGGTGACGGCGATCGGACCGGCTGCCGACGGGTTCAGTCGACCCGCCCCCGTCGGCACGACGCCGTCGGCGACGTTCCTCAACTTCTCGCAGGGCCGCAACGTGACCAACGTGGGTGTGCTCCCGCTCGGCGAGCACGGCCTCGACGACCTGGCGCTCCTCAACCAGGGCGGGCGAGCTGACTACACCGTCGACGTGCTCGGCTACTTCGAGCCGGAGGCCCTCCAGAAGGAGGGGATCGAGCAGCTCGACGGCGAGGACGACCACACCTGCGCCCTGATGAGCGACACCTCGGTGGCCTGCTGGGGGTTCAACGGCAGCGGTCGGCTCGGGGACGGCACGGTGGTCGACCGGTCGTCCCCCAAGCGAGTCTCCGGGCTGACCGGAGCGGTCCAGGTCACCACCGGCGGCGAGCACAGCTGCGCGCTCCTGTCGACCGGGAGCGTCCGGTGCTGGGGCAGCAACCTCAGCCTCCAGCTCAGCGGGAGCAGCCTCAGCGGTTCGTCGAGCTCGACCCCGCTCACGGTCGCCGGGATCACCACGGCGGTCCAGATCACCGCAGGCTCGGCCCACACCTGCGCCCTCCTCGCCGACCGGACCGTCCGGTGCTGGGGTTCGAACGCATCCGGTCAGCTCGGGTCCAACCCGGCGGTCGGAACCCTGCCGCCGACCGCCGTCGCAGGGATCAGCGGCGTCGGAACGCTCAGCGGAGTGACCCGGATCGACGCCGGCGGGAGCAACACCTGCGCCGTCCTCGCCGACCGGACGGTGGCCTGCTGGGGGGCGAACACGTCCGGCCAGCTCGGCCTCGGCACCACTCGCGACACGTTCCGCAGCGCGCCGAGCCGGGTCAACGTCGTCGACGAAGGTCAGCGACGTGGGGTCGAGCGCATCGATGTCGGTGCGTTCTCCACGTGTGCGCTCCTGATCGACCGGTCCGTGCGGTGCTGGGGCTTCAACGGGAACGGTCAGCTCGGGGATGCGAGCACCACCAACCGCTTGCGACCCGTCATCGTCGTCGGGACGGCGTTCACCAACGGCAACCTCGCCGACGTGGCGGACCTCGCCGTCGGAACGGCCCAGACCTGTGTGGTGCTGCTCGACGGCTCCGCCCGCTGCTGGGGTGCCAACGTCAGCGGGTCGCTGGGCGACGGCACCACGGCGCCCCGGTCGATCCCCGTCCGGGTGCTCGGCATCGGCGGAACGGGGTTCCTGACCGGTCTGGCCTCGATCACGACGGCCGACTCGGTCACCTGTGGCCTCGCCGTGTCGGGCAACGGGAGGTGCTGGGGGTTCAACAACGACGGTCGGGTCGGCGACGGGACCACCGTCTCACCGCGGACGACGCCGCGATCGCTCGCAGGCGTGACCAACTGAGGCCGTCCCGGCAACCGGGCGGACCGGTCGGGCGCCGGGCGCCGACAGTGCGGGATACTGCACCGGTGGACACCGCCCGTCACCTGCCTACGTTCCTCCACCCCTTCGCCCGGCCGACCGCGGAGCGGTTCATCGAGATCGTCCGGGGCGAGGGTGCACTGGTCTGGGACGCCGACGGGCGCGAGTACGTCGACGCGCTGGCCTCGCTCTGGTACTGCCAGGTCGGCCACGGCCGGGCCGAGATCGCGGACGCCGTGGGCGAGCAGCTCCGCACGCTGGACGCGTTCCACGCCTTCGAGCTGTTCACCAACCCGGCCGCCGAGCGGCTCACGCGTGAGCTGGCGGAGCTCGCACCGATGGACGACACCCGGGTGTTCCTGACGAACTCCGGCTCCGAGGCGGTCGACACCGCCATGAAGCTCAGCCGGCTGTTCTGGACCTGGCAGGGCCGGGACGACCGTTCCGTCATCGTGAGCCGGGACAGCGCGTACCACGGGGTCACCTACGGCGGGACGAGCGCCCAGGGCCTCGCCCCCAACAAGGAGCACTGGGGCGACCTGCTCGGCGACGTCGTCCAGGTGCACGCCGACTCGCTCGACGAGGTGGAGCGACAGCTCGCCGTGCACGGCGAGCGGATCGCCGCGGTCATCGCCGAGCCGGTGCAGGGAGCCGGTGGCGTCTTCACCCCGGTCGACGGCTACCTGCGGGGACTGCGGGAGCTGTGCGACGCCAGTGGCGCCCTGTTGGTGTTCGACGAGGTGATCACCGGGTTCGGCCGGCTCGGGACGTGGTGGGGGGCACAGCGCTACGACGTCACCCCCGACCTGGTGACCTTCGCCAAGGGAGTGACGTCGGGCTACCAGCCGCTGGGCGGCGTGCTGGTCGGACCACGGGTCCGCGCGGTGCTCGAGGCCGACGACACCCGCTGGTTGCGCCACGGCTTCACCTACTCGGGGCACCCGGCGGCCTGCGCGGCGGCCTCGGCGAACCTGGCCGTGCTGCGGGAGGACGATCTGCTCGCCCGGGCCCCGGTGATCGGAGCGCATCTTCGACCCGGCCTGCAGTCGATCGTCGACGACGGGCTCGCCGCAGGTGTCCGCGGTGCCGATGGCATCTGGGCGCTCGCGTTGCACCCCGAGGACTCGGCGCTCGTCGTGCGCGACCACATGCTCGAGCTCGGCGTCATCCCGCGACCCATCGCCACGCACTCCATCGCCTTCTGCCCCCCGCTCGTGATCACCGACGAGCAGCTCGACCGGACGCTGGACGCCACCCGCACGGCGCTGGAGCTGGTGCGGAGCCGGCCCGGCGCGTGACCCGGTCGCTGCGGCCCGACGACGACCGGGTCACCCGAGCGCTCGCCGACGCAACGGGCCGCCCCTTCTGGACCGACCGACCCGAGGTCGACCTCGGACCGGGCCGAGCGCCCCTGCGGGGTCGGGAGTCGGCGGACCTCGTGGTGGTCGGCGCCGGCTTCACCGGTCTCTGGGCCGCCCACCTGGCCCTCGACGAGTCCCCCGGACGTCGGGTGCTCGTCGTCGACGCGTCCGGGCCGGGCGACGGCGCCTCGGGACGCAACGGCGGGTTCTGCGACGCGTCGCTCACCCACGGCACCGCCAACGGCATGGCCCGATGGCCCCGTGAGTACCCGACGCTGCACCGGTTGGGCCGGACGAACCTCGCCGACCTGCTCGGCGACCTGGACCGTCACGCCATCGACGCGTGCTGGGCGCCCGTCGGGGAGCTGACGACAGCGGCCGAGCCGTGGCAGCTGCACGAACTGACGGACCTGGCGGCGCTGCTCGACCGCGCCGGCGAGGACGTGGAACTCCTCGACGGTTCGTCCACCCGGGCGGTGGTCGACTCCCCCACGTTCATCGGCGGCCTCCTGCGCCACACCGGGGTGGGGACGCTCGATCCGGGACGGCTGGTCGACGGCCTCCGGCGTCGGCTCGTGGACCGGGGCGGCGTGATCGCCGACCACACGCCGGTCACGCGACTGCACCGGCGCCGTGCCGGCGTCCGGGTCGAGGGGCCCGGCGTGTCGATCGAGGCCCACCAGGTGCTGCTCGCCACCAACGCGTTCCCGGGCCTGCTGGCGCCGCTACGCCGGGCGGTCGTCCCCGTGTACGACCACGTCCTCGTCACCGAGCCGCTCGACACGGCCCGGCTCGGTGCCCTCGGCTGGTCCGGGCGGCAGGGCCTCGCCGACTCGGCCAACCAGTTCCACTACGCCCGGCTCACCCCCGACGACCGCCTGCTCTGGGGTGGCTACGACGCCCTCTACCGGTTCGGCGGGCCGACCGGACCCACGGTCGAGCGCCACGAGCCGACCGAACGGCTCCTCTACACCCAGCTGCTGGAGACCTTCCCGCAGCTCGACGGCGTACGGATCTCCCACACCTGGGGCGGTCCGATCGCCACCACGACCCGGTTCTGTCTGACCGCCGGCACCCGATGGGACCGTCGGGTCGCCTGGTGCGTCGGCTACACCGGCCTGGGGGTGGGGGCGTCGCGGTTCGGCGCTGCGGCCGCGCTGGATCTCCTGGCCGGCCGCCGCAGCGAGCGAACGGAACTGGGACTGGTCCGGACTGCACCCGTGCCCTGGCCCCCGGAACCGATCCGGTGGGCCGGCATCACGCTCACCCGCCGGGCGATCGCGCGGGCGGACCGACGTGAGGGCCGACGGGGGCCCTGGCTCCGGCTGCTCGACTCGCTGGGCCTGGGGTTCGACAGCTGAGACCGGGACGCCGGCTCAGCGGGCGCCCCAGGAGCGCGGCCGGCTCAGCGGGCGCCCCAGGAGCGCGGCCGGCTCAGCGGGCGCCCCAGGAGTACGTCTGCTTCTCCAGGTGCAGGTAGGTGAACACCTCTGCACCACGTACACCCTCGAGGCTGCGAACCTCACGGTCCAGTAGTTCGAGCAGTGCGTCGTTGTCGGCGCAGACCACCTCCAACAGCAGGTCGAACGAACCGGCCGTGACCACCACGTAGTCGATCTCGTCGACCGCCGCGAGCTGAGCCGCCAGGTGCCGCAGGTCACCGCTCGCCCGGACGCCGATCATCGCCTGGACGGTGAAGCCGAGCCGGAGCGGGTCGGTGACGGCCACCACCTGCACGACGCCGCCATCGATCAGCCGTTGGACCCGCTGGCGCACGGCGGCCTGTGACAGTCCCACCAGTGGGGCCAGCTGGGAGTACGGCATGCGACCGTCCTGCTGGAGCTCCCGCACGATCGCCTTGTCGATCTCGTCGAGCCCGGCGACCCGCAGCGGTGTCGGCGCACCGGTGGAACGCTCGGCGCTGCCCTCGGTCGACACGTCAGGCCCCGAGCACGGCGTGGACGTCCGCGTGCGGCCGGCCGAGCGCCTCGGCGACCGCAGCGTTGACGACCTGCCCGGCGGCGGTGTTCACGCCGAGAGCCAGGGCCGGGTCGGCAGCGACGGCTGCCCGGACGCCCAGACGCGCCAGCTCGGCCAGGTACGGCAGCGTCACGTTGGTCAGCGCGTAGGTGGAGGTGTGCGGCACGGCCCCCGGCATGTTGCCGACCGCGTAGTGGACGACGTCGTGGACGACGAACGTCGGATCGTGGTGGGTGGTCTCACGTGAGGTCTCGATGCAGCCGCCCTGATCGATGGCGATGTCGACGACCACGGCACCGGGACGCATGGATGCCACCATGTCCTCGGAGACGACCACCGGCGCCCGACCGCCGGGCACCAGCACCGCACCGATCACCAGGTCGGCCTGTTCGACGACCCGCTCCACCTGACCCCGGTTCGAGGTCAGGGTGGTCACGCGCCCCATCTGGATCTGGTCGACCCACCGGAGCCGCTCGACGTTCTTGTCCAACAGGTCGACCTCGGCCTCGAGGCCCGCCGCCATCCACGCGGCGTTCCAGCCGACGTTGCCGGCGCCCAGCACCACGACCCGGGCGGGCCGCACGCCGGGGGCGCCACCCATGAGCACGCCGCGTCCACCGTTGTGCCGCTCCAGGAAATGGGCGCCGATCTGCACCGACATGCGGCCCGCGACCTCGCTCATGGGTGCGAGCAGCGGCAGGGTGCCGTCGGCCGGCTGCACCGTCTCGTAGGCGACACCGATGACGCCGCGATCGAGGAGCGCGTCGGCGACTGCCGGGTACGCCGCCAGGTGCAGGTATGTGAACAGCACCAGGCCCTCGCGGAAGTACTCGAACTCGCTGGCCAGCGGCTCCTTGACCTTGCAGACGATGTCGGAGCGCTCCCACACCTCGGCCGCGGTCGCTGCGATCGAGGCGCCTGCGGCGACGTAGTCCTCATCGGGGATGGACGCGCCGATGCCGGCGCCGGCCTCGACGAGCACGTCGACGCCGTGCAGATGCAGTTCGCGCACCCCGTCCGGGGTGATGGCGACGCGGTACTCATCGGGCTTGATCTCGGCGGGGACGCCCACGACCGTCATGACGACAACTCCTCCATCGACTCGACCAGTGCGGTGCGGATCGACGTCGCGATCCGATCGAACTCCTCGGGGCCGGCCACGAGCGGCGGCGACAACTGGATGACGGGGTCGCCGCGGTCATCGGCCCGGCAGATGAGTCCGGCGTCGAACAGCCGCGGTGACAACAGGCCCCGCAGCAGCCGCTCACGCTCCTCGGCGGTGAACGACTCGCGGGTGTCACGGTTCTTCACCAGCTCGATGCCGTAGAAGTAGCCCATGCCCCGGATGTCGCCGACCATGGGCAGGTCGGCCAGCGTGTCGAGCGCGCCACGGAACGCGGCCTCGTGCTCCATCACCCGGCCGGTCAGATCCTCGGCGGCGAAGATGTCGAGGTTGGCGAGCGCCGCGGCGCAGCTCACGGGGTGCCCACCGAAGGTGACACCGTGCAGGAACATCTCACCCTCGCCGAGGAACGGTTCGGCGACGCGGTCCGACACCATCACGCCACCCAGCGGCGAGTATCCGGAGGTGAGTCCCTTGGCCATGGTGATCAGGTCCGGCGTCGAGCCCACCCGCTCACATCCGAACATCGTCCCGAGCCGGCCGAACGCGCAGATCACCTCGTCGGAGACCAGCAGCACGCCGTGCTCGTCGCAGATCTCACGCACCCGCTCGAAGTAGCCGGGCGGCGGCGTGAAGCAGCGATCGGCGTTCTGCACCGGTTCCAGGAACACTGCGGCGACGGTC
>CAYMKW010000102.1:0-6251 GCA_964391365.1 uncultured Microthrixaceae bacterium
GCCTCGCCGGCGATCGGCGCGACGGGTTCGACGGCGTCGGCGAGCACGCTCGTCGGCACGGGTGCGGTGGTCGTGGACGCCGTCGCTGCGGCACCCGCTGCGGCGGGCTCGCCATCGACGGTGAAGGTGATTGCCCCGTTCATGGAGTGCGAGTCACCCGCCCGGATTCCCCAGCCGACCCGGTAGCGACCGGCATCGGCCGGCTCGGCGAGCCGGAGCAGCACGACGGTGCCGCCCTCCAGCGACTCGACCGACTCGATGGCGACCGATCCGTCGGGGCCCTCCACCGAGAACCGCTCCTCGACCGGCTCGGACGGCTTCGTGAACGTGAAGCGGATCTCACCCACCGGCGACGACACCGTCGAGAGGTTCTCCGGATCCGTGGATCCGAGGTCGGCGTGGGCGCCGGCGGATCGCGCCCCGACGAGGAGCACGACCACAGCGCCGGACAGCAGGACGACGAGTCGCAGCAGTGAACTGGACATCGACGCTCCGCGAACGACAGCACCCGCATGGCGCAGCATGATTTCGTAACACTACTGCAACATCTGCGGACCGGCGAGGTCGCCGCCGCCGCGCTCGACCGGGCCTGCTACGTTCCCACCGTGAGAGGAAACACTGAGGGTGATCTGACCACCACTGAACGCCCACCGACGATGGTCGGTTCGGCGGCGATCGGCCCGCCGCCGACACCGCTCGTCATCGGCGTCGTCGTCCCGATCGCCCTGATCGCCGTGATCCTCACGCTGGATGCGATCGAGAGCCCCAAGACCGCCTACGTGGGAGTCCTCAGCGCCATCCCGCTGCTGAGCGCCGTGTTCGCCCGACCACCCGCCGTCAGCATCTCGGCCGGCGTGACGCGCTGGCTGCCCGACGAGGACGTCGACGCCGTGCTCGCCCGGGCGGACTCGGCCATGAACCGGGCCAAGTCCGAGGGACGCTGCTGCGTCGTCGCGTCGCTCGATCCGGTCTGACCGCAGGTTCGGCCGGTCCGGGCGGCGCCGGAACTCAGCCGCCGTTGGACGCCCGCACGAAGTCCCGACACGGCTGCCCACGGAGCGTGTCGCAGGCCGGCAGCGGCGTGACCGTCGGGGTCGCCGGGACGGTCGGCAGCACCAACCGGGACGGCACCTCGGGGCCGTGGAGGACGGTCACCGTGGTGGTGCCGTCGTCGATCGTGTCGAACTCCCACAGCGGCACGTCCCCACCCGGGGCCTGGACGGTCACCCGGAGTCGGGAACCGGCACGCAGCCACGTGACGACCGGGTTCACCGGCACGCGCACGTCGACGAACTCGCCCGGGCTGAGCAGCGCCTCGTCCTCCCGCACGTGGGTCTGGACCGGGTACGTCTCGCTCGACGCCGCCTCGTCGAGCGCCCGACGGGAGGCCCGCAGCCAGCCCGAGGTCAGGTAGGTCTCACGGCCGTCGGGGCGCACCTCGCTGAGCGTCACCTGCAGGTCGGTGTCCGGCGCCGACGCCGCCATCCGCAGGTCGAGGCTGCCGCCGCCGGCGATCAGCACGTCCTCGGTGAGCGGCTCGGTCACGTACCCGAGCCCCTTGCCTTCGGCGACGGGCCGCCAGTCGTAGGGCTCGTCGGCCGAGTAGGCGACACCACCGTTCTCCGTGCTGCGCTTCGGGCGCGCCGCCGGGTCGGCGACGTAGTCGGCCTCGCCCTCGACGACCGCGTCCTCGTTCGCGGCGTCGACCAGCGCGCCGTCGGCGGACAGCGTCCAGGTCGACGGCTCGGTTCCGGCCGGGGGCCACTCGTCGAAGTCCAGCTCCGCGGTCGCCTGCAGCGATCTGGGGCCCAGCGGGCCGGCGCCGACCTCCATGAGCAGGCGGATCCGCGGGTCCTGCTCGAAGGTCGCCCGCGCCGCCGCCAGGTCGTCGGTCCCGGCGAACCGCGTCTGCTCCAGGCCCGGTGCGGCGGCCGAGCCGATCTGGCCGTAGAGCGCGTTCGCCAGACCGAGCACCAGTTCGGGGATCTCCGGCACCTCGTCCGCAACGAACAGGTCGAGGAACTCCACCCAGCGCGGGAACACCTCGGGGCCCAGCGCATCGTTGTGGTTGCCGTTGTACATGGTGACCCACACGTCGGGGTTGTCCCCGAGGGCCTCGACCAGGTTCACCCAGTGCCCGCCGAGCTGGTCGTCCTGGTAGCCGCCCACCAGGAACACCGGCACCTCGATCCGTTCCGCCCAGTCGATCGGCGTGCGCCGGTCGTAGAGGGCGGGCTCGCGGAACCGGTTCTCGTCGAGGAGCTCGAGTACGTCGCGGGTCTGGAGCCGGAGCTGCTGGTTGCGCTCGCAGGTCGTGTCGCCCTGCTCGATGAGCACGCCGGCCCAGTCCTGTCCCTCCTCGGGCGCCGGGAGGGCGTCCTGCTGACGTTCGGTCAGCCAGCTCTTGGCGAACCCGTTGTTGAAGATGCCGCCGGGGAACCCGACGCTGTCGTACAGGTCGGCGAGCGCCGACATGGGAGCGATCGCCGCCAGGCTCGGGGGGCGGGTGCCGGCCACGAACAGCTGGCTGATCCCCGAGTACGAGATCCCGACCATGCCGACCTTGCCACCCTTGACCCACGGTTGGGCGGCAACGGTCTCGACCGCGTCGTAACCGTCGTAGACGGTCGGCAGGCCGAACAGGTCGAAGTCGCCGCCGGAGCAGCCGGTCCCCCGGATCTGCAGGCTCACCACGGCGAAGCCGAGCACCGGGGCGATCAGGGAGCCGACGACCGTCGCCGTGCCCGGGACGAGCGGATCCGGGGCTGCCTGTCCTCCGGTGAGCTGCGCCGAGAGCGCCTCGAGCAGGTCCCCCGGCGGGGCCACCGCGTAACCGGAGTACTCGATCAGCGTCGGGAACGGACCGTCCTCCAGGGTCGTGCCCGGTGGCAGGCGGACCGTCGCTGCCAGGGTCACGCCGTCGCGCACCCGCAGGTAGTTCAGTCCCTCGCGCAGGTCCTGGTCCTCGTAGAGCGACTGCGGCGGCGTATCGGTCTCGGCGAGCACCCGGAACCTCTCGGTGCGGACGGTGCCCGCCCCCTCGTCGGCTACCACGCGGTAGTCGTCGCCAGGGGTGACCTCCCGGAAGATGAACGAGCCGAACCGGTCGGTGGCGCCGCTGGCCACCTCGTCGCCGTCGCCGTCGACGAGGGTCACCGCCGTGTCCGGCGGGGCGTCCACCACGGTCGCCTGGTCGATCCCGCCGTAGGCCGAGAACTCGGCCGTCGCCCCCGAGGGAGGCTCGGCCCACTGGGTGCCGGTGTCGTCGGTGCACGCGACCGCCACGAGCGAGCAGACCACCAGCACGGCCACGACCGCACCACCCCGACGGGCCGACCGGACCCGGCCGGCTCCACCCGGGGACCGGTCGTGGTGAGTACTGGGGCCTCCGATGCGCATCGGCGCAACCTAGCGGACCACGTCCGGCTGCAGATTCCCGGTCGCCGGGGGTCGGCGGCGCCCTCGACCACACGGTCTCCCGGTACAACCGCGTGGCGACCGCTGTCGGCGGGTAGCTTGACCACCTTGCCATCAACGTCGGCCGACCCGCCACGACTGCATCGATGCCGACCGCGCACGATGCCGGAGTCCACGATGTTGGCGGCACAGTGAACGACGACCGGTGGACGCGGCTCGCCGGGTTGCTCGCCGAGTCGGTCGAGTCGACGGGGGTGCCGCTCGACGTCGGCGCGTGCAGGGTCGCCGCAGGCGTCCTCGAGGTCGACCGCACAGCCCTGTCGCTGGTCGTCGGCGACTCGGCCAGTCCGATCGGCGGCTCCGACCATCTCGCACGGGAACTCGACGAGCAGCAATTCCTGGTCGGGGACGGCCCGACCGTGAGTTGCGTGCGCAGCGACTCCCCCGTTCTGATCGACGACGTCCGCACCTGCCTGCTCGAGCGACCGGGGTTCGCCACGGCGGCGATCGACCACGGTGTACTCGCAGCGTTCGCGTTCCCGCTCCGGATCGGTGCAGCGCGGGTCGGAGTCCTCACCGGTTACCGAGACCGCCCCGGGGCACTGACGGGCGAGCAGTTCGCCGACGGGCTGGTGCTGGCCTCGATCGTCACGGTGCTGCTGCTCGTGCAGCAGGCGGAAGAACCCCCGGGATCGACTGCCCGGGTCTTCAGGGAGGGGGTCGAGACCCAATCGCTGGTCCAGCGGGCCGCCGGGATGGTCTCCGAGCAGCTCGGGGTCTCGATCGTGGACGCCCTCGTCGTGATCCGCAGCCACGCCTACACAAACGGGTTCGACGTACGCTCAGTCGCCGAACGCGTTCTCAGTCGAGACCTGATCCTGGGCGACGAGGAGCAGACATGACCAGCGATCCCGACGCAAGCACCGACCTGCCTGACTCGGCCGAGGTCGCGGCCACCTTCATCGAACTCACCGGAGCGGTGACGGCGGGAGCCGACGCGGTGGAGGTCTTCACCATCCTGAGCGAACGATGCGTCGAACTGCTCCCGGTGGCCGCCTGTGGTGTGCTCGTCGTGGACAACAGCGGAACGCTGGAGGTCGTGGGGGCCTCGGACTCGTCTGCGTTCCTCCTCGACCTGTTCCAGATCCAGAACGGCGAGGGTCCGTGCCTCGAGTGCTTCCGTTCCGGGCAGGTGGTCCGTGACGGTTCGCTGTCTTTCGACGGCCCGTGGCCGCACTTCGCAGAGGCCACCCGGACCTACGGTTTCTCGTCGGTCGACGCCATCCCGCTCCGCGCCCGCTCGACCGTCCTCGGGGCTCTCAACCTGTTCGGGACGACACCACTGCCCGAGGCGGCCATGGAGATCGCCACGGCGCTCGCCGACACCGCCACCATGGCGCTGCTCCAGGCGGACCCGAGGATCGACGCCGCCACCGTGGCGCGTCAACTCCACCAGGCGGTCGAGTCGCGGAACACCCTGGAGCAGGCGAAGGGAGTGCTGGCCGAACGGTTCGGCTGCACCTTCGACGAGGCGACCGCCGAGATGCGGCGGGTCAGCGCCCTCACCTCCACCAGGCTGCTGGACGTGGCCCGATCGATCGTCGACCGGGACGAGCGGTCCGAGGCCGCCTCATTCCTCCGGGCGCGTCAGGAGCCGCCGCCATCGTGAGGGGCGTCGGCCGCATGACCGAAGTCACCTCGATGATCGGGCTGACCAACTGCAGCGAACCAGCCGCCGACCGATGAACCATGCGGGGCCGCTGGCGGCAGCACCCGGACCGGATCGGGTGCAGCGACTGTGTGCCCACCGGAGCGGGCTCGACGAGGTGGTGCCCCGTGACGCCCGCGACTGGAGTTGTTGTGAAGTCCGATCGATCCGATCTGGTGACCCGTCACCTCGACCTCGTGGACGCAGTCGTGGCGGCGCTGGTTCGCCGGCTCCCGTTCTGGACCGACCGCGAGGAGTTGACCGCGTCGGGCCGGCTCGGTCTCATCGAGGCCGCCGAGCGCTTCGACCCCTGCCTCGGGGTTCCCTTCGGCGCTTACGCCCGCTTGCGGATCGAGGGCGCAGCGCTCGACTCGGTTCGGGCCGCGGACTGGGTCCCGGTGCGGATCCGCGCCGTCGAGCGGCGTATCGAACTGGCCGAGTCGGGACTGCGAACGACGCTCCGGCGGAACCCGGACGAGGCGGAGGTCTGCGCCGCCTCGGGCGTCACCCTGGCCGAGCTGCGGACCTCCCGACGACACGCCACGGAAGGCCGGTTGCGGTCCATCGACGAACGGGCCGCGCCCGGCACCAGCGGGTCGCGCACCGTGGGCGACGACGTGGCGGCTCCCGAGGCGGACGGCCCGGAGGCGCGCTTCGAACACGACCAGGTCATCGCCGGCCTCCGGGCCGCGCTGGATCGGCTCCCGCCGAGGCACCGGGTCGCGATCGGGACGTTCCTCGGCGAGCGACGAGGGATGGACGCCGCCGCACAGCTCGGCGTCAGTTCGTCGAGGGTGTCCCAGCTCCGGGCCGAGGGCCTCCGAATGTTGCGAGACCTGCTCGAGGCCGACATCCCACCACCGGGCCCACGTCCCGTCCCTCAGGCCGCTGCAGGCTGACCCCGCCCGGACGCCTCACCGACCGCCGCCCCGGCGGCCGGCACCACCCGCCGGAGCACGCTTCGGCCGCGACGATGGCCGGCCCGAACCAGCACGGCCCGAACCAGCGCGGTCCGAACCGACCCGTCCGGAGCGCGTGCCTCCGGACCCGTTGGCGCCGGACCGGGGGCGACCCGACCGGGGCCCGCCGGACCGGGGGCCGCCGGACCGCGAGCGATCGGACTGGG
>CAYMKW010000102.1:6351-10400 GCA_964391365.1 uncultured Microthrixaceae bacterium
GAGCGATCGGACTGGGAGCGATCGGACTGGGAGCGATCGGACCGCGAGCGATCGGACCGGGGACGGTCCGACTGTTGCCGCTTCGGACCGGGACGACCGGACCGGGTCGAGGCGGAGCGACCCAATGTGTTGCCGCTCGACGCAGTGCGCGCAGATGTTGCGGGCCGGGTCGGCCGAGGGGCTCCCCGCTCCGGGGCACCTGCGCGCACCCGGCCGAGCAGGTCGGCCGGCTCCACGACCTCGACCCGGACATCGCGGGGCGCAGGCGAACGGCGCAGCCGTCCCGATCGCACCGCCGAAGGCTCCACCAGGCTGACCACCACGCCCGTGGCGCCGGCCCGGCCGGTCCTGCCCGAACGGTGGACGTAGGTCTCCTCGTCCTCGGCCGGGTCGTAGTGGACGACGCACGCCAGGTCGTCGACGTGGATGCCGCGGGCGGCGACGTCCGTGGCGACCAGCGCCTGGATCCTTCCGTCGTGGAGGGCGCCGAGCGCCTTGCTGCGCTGGGCCTGGCTGCGGCCGCCGTGGATCGGGAGGGCCTCGACGCCGAACTTCGCGAGTTGGCGGGCCACCCGGTCGGCCCGGTGCCGGGTCCGACAGAACACGATCGTCGGGCCGGCAGCCGACACGATGTCGGCGGTCGCCTCGGTCCGTCCGAGTTGCTCGACGGGGAGCGCCACGTGGGTCGCCCCGCTGCCCTCGGACGCCTGGGCCGCGACCCGAACGACCTGCGGCGACCGCTGGTGGTCGTCGATCAGTGCGGCGACGGGCCCACCGAGGGTCGCCGAGAACAACGCCGTCTGGCGGCGCTTCGGCGTCTGGCTGAGGAGTCGCCGGATGGCGGGCAGGAAGCCGACGTCGGACATCCGGTCGGCCTCGTCGACCACGACGAACTCGACGGCGTCGAGCACGAGGTCGCCGCGCTCGACCAGGTCCTCGAGCCGGCCGGGGCAGCCGACCACCAGGTCGACGCCGCGCCGCAGTCGCTGGCGCTGCGGGCCGATGGCGACGCCACCGAAGACCGCGGCGACGGACGGTCCGTCGCGCCCGGCGAGCGGGATGAGCACGTCGACGATCTGGGTGGCGAGCTCGCGTGTCGGCGTCAGGACGAGCGCTGCGGGCCGGCGGGCCTCGCCCACGCCGCAGCGCTGGAGCAGCGGGAGTCCGAAGGCGAGCGTCTTGCCCGATCCGGTCGGTGCCTCGGCGGCGACGTCACGGCCGGCGAGGGCCTCGGGGATGGTGGCCTCCTGGACCGGCGTGGGGTTGGTCAGGCCCTGCGCGTCCAGGCGTCGCGACAGGTCGGGGGACACGCCGAGTTCGGCGAAGGTGGTCATGGTCGTACTCCGATCGCCCGCATCGTCGCAGGCTGCACTCCTCGATGAACGCTGGGGCTCGAGCAGCAGCAGGTCACGGAGGACCAGAACCGGAGGCGGTTGGGGGGTGCCACGCAGTCTGCGGACCGAGACGACCGGCCCAGAAGTCGACCGGTCACGTCCGCCCGGTCACCTGACCGGACCGGGAGACCGTACCACGAACCCACGACCGAAACAGGGGTCGCGCGCGGCACCCCCTGCGACCCGGAGCCGGACAGCGGCGGAGGGCGGTCGCGGCTAGCCGCGAACGACCGGGACGGGACTGTCGACCTCAACCGTCCCGTCGGCCTGCGCCTCGACCCGGATCGACCCGTGTGGCGTCGGCACGACCGCCCGCACCCACTCCAGATCGCCGAGCGCCGGGGCGACCCGGACGGCCGCGTACCCCGGTTCGGCCGGCGTGATCCCGAGCGTGTGGACGATGAGGTCCCGGGTCGGTGTCGACGACCACCCGTGGCAGCGGGTCCCTCCCTTCCAGCACTCGGGCCAGGTGGTCTCGCCGGCGTCCAGGAACACCGACCAGTCCCGGCACAGGTCGGCGACCAGGTCCGCCCGACCGGCCCGGGCCAGCCCGTCGTGGACCACGTAGCGGAAGAACGGCTGGGCCTCGACCATCTGTTCCTCGACGGCCCAGTCGGGCTCGGGGTACCCGTTGACCAGGTGCACGAACCCGTCGGCCGAGTCCTCCACCGTCAGCGGGTCCATCACCCAGGAGTGGCGGATCAGGCGGTTCCGGTCGACCAACCGCTCGACGACCGGGGCGATGCGCTCCTCCGGCACGATCCCGGCCGCCAGCGCCGTCGCACCCGGGTGCTGGGCGGCGGCCCGCTGCGCCACACCGTCGAGCAGGTGGTCGACGTAGACGGATCGTCCCGGATCCCAGAACACGTCGAACGCTGCCGCCACCGCCGCCCGCCGCGACTCGGCCCAGGCTGCCGTCCCGTGGTCACCCAGCCAGTCGGCGAGCACGGCCACGTCCTCCAACGCCCGGGCCCAGAGGGCGTTCAGCGTGGACGAGCACCCCTGCGAGTACACGCTCGACCAGTCGAGCAGCACCCATCCGCTCACGTCGTGGAGCAGGCCGTCGTCCCCCAGGTACGACTCGAACCATCGCAGCGCCCGGACCGCCACGGGCAACAGCTCGGCGAGCAGGTCCCGGTCGCCGGTGTGGTCCATCAGGTTGCGCACGGACCGGATCCAGTGCAGCGACCAGTCCGGAACGAACGTCCGGTCGTCGAGCGCGAAGTCCGACGCCGCGGCCATGACGAGCATGCCGTCGTCCCGCGTCTGGGCCGCCAGTTCGGGGTGCCACCGAGGCATGGACCAGTCGGGGTTGGCGACCAGGTCGACCATCTGGTGCACGACCGAGTCGCCCGTCCAGGCCCGCTGCTCCCGGGTGGGGCAGTCCACGTAGGCGTCCAGGGCGCACAGGTCGACGGTGCGGAGTCCGACCCGCCAGATCTCCTCGAGCACCGGGTCGGAGCACTCGAACGAGGCGCCGGCTGGCCCTGGGCGGTGCCGGTCGTCGATCGCCACACGCAGCGCGACGTCACCGGTCGTACCCTCCGGCCGACGGAGGGCGACGTGCAGGTGCTGGGCCCCGATCACCTCGGCGGACTCGAACCGCTCCGGGCCGTCGCCGGCGCAGACGAAGCGCAGCCCGGCGTGCTGGCCGAGTGACACCAGCGACCCGTCGTCGGCCACGTGCTCGCTGCCGGCCAGATCCACCACGGTGCCGGCCGGGGCCTCGACCTCCAGACGGACGGTGCCCGCAGCGATGCGACCCAGGTCGAACGACCGGAGCTCGACGACGTCGGCCGAGACCGAGATCGGCACGTCGGACGACGTGGACCCGGCGAGCCGGGGCGCGGCCTGGTCGGCGACGACCTGGAGCACCGGATCGTCGAGCCGCTCGACCTGATCGGTGCTCGCCGACCACACCAGCGCGCCGTCGTGGACCGCCCCGCCGGGGAACCCGGTGCGCACGGGTGGACGCAGCACCCCGAACGGCTCGCTCGGCGGGTGCGGATCGCCGTGGGCCCCGGTGTGGACGGGGGTCAGTTCCGACGCTCGGCGCCAGGCGCCGTCGTCGTAGTCGGGCAGTTCCCAGCCGTGCGGGTGCCGCCGGGCGTCGAACGACTCGAGCGGCAGGCAGGCCACGTCGCCGGGGACCGGGACGGGCGTCCAGGCCTCGCCCGGCGCCCCCCGCCACTCCCGGTCGGTGACGATCCACTCGTCGCCGACTCGTGCCTCGAGCACGACCGCTCCCCCACCCAACGTGTAGGAGGGTGGCACCGGGGTCCACCACGAGGTGGCCGCTCCGAAGTGCCGGGCGGTCACGGCCAGCACGTTCGGCCCGGTGCGGAGGTGCGGCGCCAGGTCGACCACGTCGTAGTGGGCCCGCCGGGGGTCGGACCGGACCGGACCCCGGGCCACCTCCACACCGTTGACCCGCAGGATGTGGCGCCCGTCGGACCACAGTCGGCAGGGCGCGGAGGCGGGCACCGATGTGACGTCCACGACCCGACGCAACAGCACCACCCGGTCGACCGGTTCGGCCAGCACGGGTCGGGTGGCGGTCTCGGTGGCGATCGGCGGCCGACCGGCCCAGATCCAACGCGCCCGCCAGCGCGTCCCGAACGGAGGTGGGTGGTGGAGCCGCACAGCCGGACTGTA
>CAYMKW010000103.1:0-10356 GCA_964391365.1 uncultured Microthrixaceae bacterium
TCGGACAGCGGACGAACTCCGTGAAGCCCAGCGCGGTGAGTTCCTGCTCCAGGTATGGGACCTTGAAATCCGGGAGCAGCACCCGCGCCGAGCGGTCGACGTGCTCGGCCAGCCACGCCGGGTCGAAGTGATCCCGGTGCAGGTGCGAGATGTAGAGGAAGTCGGGCCGCTCGAACGGCTTCACGTCGAGCTTGTCGTTCCGAGGGAACGGGAACCATGAACCGAAGTACGCGGGGGTGAACCACGGGTCGCACAGCACGGAACCGTGGCGTGTCTCGACGTACATGCCGACGTGGCCGAGGAAGGTGATCCGCATCGGGGCGAGACTACGGGACGTCGGCGCAGGCATCATTCACCTCAGGAGGCCCGGATCCCAGCCGCTTGCGGCAGGGGTAGCGTGTCGGCGTGACCAGCGACGGGACCACGCTCACCCAGGAAGCGCGAGACGCTGTCCGCGCTCGCTACCGCGCCGAGCGGGACAAGCGCCTCCGGCCCGATGGCAACGACCAGTACCTGCAGCCCACCGGGAAGTTCGCCCACCTGCTCGACGACCCGTGGACCGAACGGCGTGATCGGCCGCCGGTCGCCGAGGAGCTCGACGTCGTCGTGATCGGCGCCGGGTTCGGCGGTCTGGCCACGGCGGCCAGGCTGGTGCAGGCCGGCGTCACCGACCTCCGGCTCGTCGACGCCGCCGGCGGCGTCGGTGGCACCTGGTACTGGAACCGGTACCCGGGCGCCATGTGCGACACCGCCGCCATGGTGTACCTGCCGCTGCTCGAGGAGACCGGCTACCTGCCGTCGATGAAGTACACCTCTGCGCCAGAGATCCACGCGCACGCCGAGCGGATCGCCGCCACCTTCGGACTGCACGATCGGGCGCTGTTCTCGACCAACGTCACCGGGCTCCGCTGGGACGACGACGATCACCGTTGGATCGTGACGACGGACCGAGGTGACGAACTCCGGGCGCGGTTCGTGGCCACGGGGACGGGTCCGCTCAACCGGCCCAAGCTCCCGGGGATCCCCGGCATCGAGACCTTCGAAGGTCACACCTTCCACACGAGCAGGTGGGACTACGACTACACGGGCGGTGACCCGGCCGGCGGTGTCATGACCGGTCTGGCCGACAAGCGGGTCGGCATCATCGGGACCGGGGCCACCGCGGTGCAGTGCATCCCGTTCCTCGGTCGTGACGCCGGGGAGCTGTTGGTGTTCCAGCGGACCCCGAGCTCCATCGACGTTCGGGCCAACCGGCCGCTCGATCCCGACGACTTCGACCTCGGACCTGGGTGGCAGCGCGACTGGCTCGTGAACTTCGCGACCCTGCAGACCGGTCAGTTCGCCGACGAGGACCTGGTCCAGGACGGTTGGACCGACATCGCCCAGCGGATCCGCGACCGGGTGGTCGACGCGGTGACGGCGGGCGGGGAGCTCACGCCGGAGTTGATCGCCCGGGCGTTCGCCGACAGCGACGACGACAAGATGGAGGAGATCCGGGCGCGAGTCGACGAGATCGTCTCCGACCCGGCCACCGCCGAGGCGCTCAAGCCCTGGTACCGCCAGCTCTGCAAGCGGCCGTGCTTCCACGACGAGTACCTCGACACCTACAACCGGCCGAACGTTCGCCTTATCGACACTGACGGCCAGGGCGTCGAGCGGATCGACGCCACGGGCGTGTGGGTGGCAGGGGAGCACTACGAGCTGGACTGTCTGGTGTTCGCCTCCGGGTTCGAGGTCGGGACCGAGCACGCGCGACGCGCCGGGTACGAGACGGTCGGCCGGGACGGGGTGACGCTCTCCGAACGCTGGTCGGGCGGGATGCAGAGCCTCCACGGGATCCACGTCCACGGCTTCCCCAACCTGTTCGTGGTCGGTCTGGCGCAGGGTGCCAATCTGATCTCGAACGTCACCCACAACCTGGTCGAGTCCGCCACGACCATCTCGCTCGTCGTCGCCAATGCGCTGGAGGTCGGTGCCGAGGAGGTCGAGGTGACCCCGGAGGCCGAGCGGGAGTGGGTGGAGGGGATCGAACGGAACCCCGGCTCGTTCCTGGGCAACGCCGAGTGCACGCCCGGCTACTACAACAACGAGGGCCAACCGCTGGGCAAGGAGATGCTCCTGAACGTGGCCGGATACCCGGCCGGTCCGGTGGCCTTCTTCTCCTACATCGACCGCTGGCGCAGTTCGGGCGAGTACGAGGGGCTCGAGTTCCGTTGAGCCGGCCCCGCGTACCGGCGCCGGTCGGTCAGGGGGCGAAGATCGTGCAGGTCTGGACGACCGGCGTCGTGGCGTTCTCGATTGCCGTCACCGTGACGGTGTCGCACTGCTCGTAGTCGTTGGCGTCGGTCACCGCGACCGTCGCCCGACCCGGCGGGACGACCACCAACAGCCGGCCGCTGGCGTCGGTCGACCCCGTTGCCACGACGTCACGCCCCGAGCGGACCTCGACATCCCGGCGGACCGTGCTCGTGCGACACCAGGGCTGACCGGGCGGCGGGATCACCCCGCCGCAGACCGTCAACTGCGTCGTCACGAGGAGCCGGGTTGGTGCTGGAGGCGGCGTCTGGGCGCAGCCGACCCCGACGGCGCCGAGCACCACGACGGCTGCGATGAACAGGGTCGGGATCCTTCGTGGCACCCGATTCAACCTAGTCCGAGGAGTCCCCCAACGTCCCCTGCCGGTACGCCAGGAGCATGAGCTCGGCGTCGCTCCAGGCGACCGACGGTGGAACCAGGGCGTCGGCGGCCGCCCGACAGCCTCGCTTGGTGGTCGCCAGCGCCAGGGTGTCCATGGACAGGAGTCGCGCGGCCAGCGAACGGGTCGCCTCGCTGAGGTCGTCGGCGGGGTGGATGCGGTTGACCAGACCCCACCGTTCGGCGTCGGCCGCAGTGAACCGCTCGCAGAGCATGACGACCTCGCGGGTCCGGGCCGGGCCTAGCTCCCGCATGAGCCGTGGGACCCCTTCCCAGGTGAGCGGCATTCCGAGTTGGACCTCGGGAACGGAGAACCAGGCGTCGTCGGCGGCGATGCGCAGGTCGCAGCTGGCGAGCAGCAGCACCCCACCGCCGACAGCCAAACCGTTCGCCACGCCGATCGTGACCTGGGGCAGCCGGTCGATCAGCTCGCACGTCCTGCCGCCCAGGTGGACCCGGGCGAGTCGATCCTGATCGTTGAGCGGCCGCCCGTCGGGCCGACTTCCGATGTCGGCACCCGCCGAGAACGCCCGCCCGGAACCGGTGAGCACCACGACCCGGGCGCGCACATCCGTCTCGAGTTCGACCAGCGCCTCCTGCAGCGCCTCGTGGGTGGCGACGTCGAGCGCGTTCAACTTCTCGGGTCGTCGCAGGGTGATGGTGACCAGTCCGTCGAGTTCCCGGTCGCGGTCGACGGTGATCGGTGGTGCAGTCATGGCCAGAGTCTCGCCGAGCGGAGGAGCCCGCGACGCAACGCTGTGAGTCCGATCGCGCGCAGTATCGCCACGCCGGGTGCACGGTCTGCGCGCGATCCGTGGGCTGTCGCCGCTCGCCGTCGGAAAATCGCGGGAAACGTGCCCTTCCGACGAGCGCCGCCCGCCCGGACGCGCGCACACTGCGAACCGATCGCAGCGTGGCAATCGAACGAGGGAGCAGCAGCGTGGCCGTCATCCCGAAGCAGGTCGTGGGTCGTCTGGCGTCCCTTCTCCTGCCCGAGTCCAGGATCCTGAGGGTGGTCGTCCGTCGGTCGGGTCGGCCCCATGACGGACTCCACGCGATCAACACGGCGTGGTTGGATCGAGCGGGCATCGACGCCGCCCTCGAGGGGAAGGCCGTCCACTCGTTGGCGGTCCGACCGCTCGGCCTCCGTCACTCCACCGACGTCGTCGCGCTGACCCGAGGGTTCGTGGTCGTCGATGTCGACTGCGCCGAACCCGACTGCTGCTGCGAGGACCTGCCGGTCATGGGTCCGGTCCCGGCTCGCGCCGACGAGATCCTCAGCCGGATCCTCCGGGTCGCCCGTCTCGCCGACCAGATCGAGGATGGCCTGGACGGCGAGATGCTGGACGACCTTGCGCACTGGCCGACCGAGGAGCCTCCGGGTTGGTTCGACGACGACGAGGCCGATGAAGATGCCCTGGGGCCTGCGGTTGGCGACTGGCACGACGAGGGGCGCCCGGCCGGAGAGCATCCCGACCCGGTTGCCGGTCGATCCGCCGGCACCGGTGCACGCCGGTTGTTCGACCCGGACCGCGACCCGGTCCGTGCGAAGTCCCTCCACCGCCGGGACTTCGACGGGCTCGAGGACCTGGTGAACCCGGCCGCCAGCTGGAGTCCACGACACGACGACCTTCGTCGGGTCCTGCGCGCCGTGTCGGCCGGAACCGACCTGCTGAACGATCTGCTGCCCGACGTCGACGCACTGACCATCCGTGGTCACGGCCGGCGGCTCGAGGCCGGCCTCACCGACCTCCGGATGTTCGATTCCCCGGCGCCCGGCGAGGAGCGGCAGTGGGTGGCCGCCCGGCTCGAGCTCCACGACGATCCGCCGACGTCGTTCACCGGTCTCCTCACGGACCTCACCCCCGGCGAACGCGAGGCGCTGCTGTTCGCGGTCGAGGGGTCGACCTGGTTGTTCGAGGGGCAGCGGTCGGATCCCGAACGTTGGTGTGTGACCGCAGCGGAACTGCTCGATGAGTCCGTGGGAGACGTGCCGGTCTCGGTGCAGGCACGCGTCGATGATCCGTTGGAGCTGCTGGCGGCCGCGGCGGTGACGCTCGCCGCCCGGACCACCGCCGGGCAGGTTCCCGGGCGGGATGTGACGGGACTGGACCTGTGGTTCAGTTCCGGAGGGGCGTTCGCCGAGTTCGCCGCCCGCGGGCCGATCATCGGCGCGAACGAGCATGGTGACCTCCACGCAGCGGGTCTGGTGGTCGTGCTCGGTGACGGACACCTGCGTCGGCGGTTCATGGACGCGCTCGAGCTCGGCGTCGATCACCGGCCGACGCTCCGGCTCGTCGACGAACTGCCGTCGGGCCCGCACCTGGCCTCCCTGGCCGTCGCTCGGGGCCTCCGTCCGATGGTGCTCAATCAGACCGAACCCGCACCCCCGCTGGTGGACGCCGTCTCGTTGCGTCACCTCCGCCGGGGTGATGACCCCGAACGGGCGGCTGAGCGGATCGTGGAGCGGTGGATGGATCTGGTTCCGGTCGGTCGAGACAGCTGGTGGGAGGAGCAGCCGAGGCTGCACCTCCCGGCATTGATCCAGGCGCTGTTCCTGGCGGAGCACGGTGAGCTCCTCGCCCGTCAGATCGCAGACTCGCTCGAAGGTGAACGACTCGAGCACCTCAAGTCGGTGTGCAAGCGGGCCGGGCGAGCTGACCTGTCGACCCGGCTCGAGTCGCTCGGGTCGTTCGGGATCATCGGCGGCTCGACCTCCGCATCGATCCGCATCACGATCGCAGCGGCGGTGCCGCCGGATCCGCCGTCGGGGTTGGCGGATCTCCGGGTCGACCGGCTCGGTCGGCGCGCCCATCTCCTGACCGGATCGGCGGTGGCCCGGTCGTTCGCGGCGGTGGACCTGCACGATCACGGCGTCGCCGTGCTCTGGGACGACGTCCCAGCCTCGGAGGCGGCCGCGTCGCGACTCGCACGCCACCCCGGTGGCCTGACGGTGCTGGGCTATCCGAACCTCACGTCGGTGCAACTGCCCTTCGACGTGCTCCGCAGCGCCACCGTCGTGGGGCTGCCGGGATCCGGTGACCTGTCGCCGATCGGAGGGCGCAGCGTGGAGGTGGAGTCGGGTGAGGCGGCGTTGGTCACGGACGGGACGCTGACCCTCTGCACGCCGGTCGACCACCTGCTCGGGCCGCAGATCGGCGTGGCCTACCGGGATGCGTTCACCCGGATCACGACGCGGGTGGTTCGCGACCGGCTCGTGCGGTCGTCCTCAGCCTCCTGAGTGAACGCGTTCGGCGCGTGCGCCGATCACGATGCTCCGACCCTGGCGGACGTGCGCAGCGACCCGGCCCGATCGCGGGTCCACGTCGACGGCGGAGCCCACGACCCGGTGCCCGGCTCCCGCTCCGGCCATGCGAAGTCCACCGGGACGCCGTCGCCGGCCACCGGAGCTGCTCGCCAGTCGTTGGCCTGCGGCGCGACGAGCAACCCGGACGGTGACGTGAACCTGTTCGTGGCCGCCAGCAGAGCGTCGTTGCAGGACGGACGGTTGCAGCCCGGCCCGTCGATGATGCTCATCGTGTTGTCGCCGTTGGCGAACACGTTGCCGGCGACCCGCAGGCCGTCATCGGCGTGCCGACCCGTCGGGACGCCGCTGCCGACCGGAGCATCGGCGGATCCCTGGACCGCCACCTGTCCCCACGGGCTCGCGGCACCGAGCGGGTTCACGATCAGGTTGCTGAGGAACGACACCGTGTCGTTCGGGATCCACTGACCGTCCAGTCCGGGCCCGCCCCATCCGCCGAGGGTCCGGTTGGCGGCGCAGCCGGCGGTGTCACCGTCGCAGGAGCGTGCACCCAGGTAGACCTCGAGCGCGTGGCTGCGCGACCCGGTCCGGTAGGCGGTGTTGTGGGCGATCAGCACCCCGGTTGCGCCGTTCACTCCGAGCGCCGCACCTTCGGTGTGGTGCACGACGTTGTTGGTCACCAGGACGTCGTAGGCCTCGTGACGCAGCCAGGGTGCGGTCATGAACTCGAAGCCGGTGCCCTGACCGGCGACGAACCCACCGTTGCCGCAGTCGTGGATCTCGTTGCCGTCGACGACGATGCGTGAGCTGCCGCCCTTGACGTAGGCGCACCAGTCACCGCTGTCGGAGATGACGGTTCCGACGATGTGGCCGGTGTGGACGGCGACGAAGTCCACGACGTTGTCCCCGGCGCCGGTGAGCACCGAGTCCTCGATGAACACGTTCGTCGACTGGTTGACCTTGACCGTCTCCCAGCCGCCGTTCGAGTCCATCGACACCTGCCGGAGGAGCAGGTGGTCGCACCGCTCGCAGTGGAACGAGTCGCCGGGGGAGTCGATGGCGATGCCGGTCAGGTACAGGTGTCGCGT
Organism: uncultured Microthrixaceae bacterium; assembly: GCA_964391365.1. GTDB lineage: Bacteria > Actinomycetota > Acidimicrobiia > Acidimicrobiales > Microtrichaceae > SXMI01. The sequence goes on from CAYMKW010000103.1 coordinate 7,048, forward strand.
GTCGAAGACGTTCAGGTCGCCGAGCAGCCGGGCTCGTCCGACACCGTCGACGGAGTTGAACACGACCGGGGCGGCCGCGGTGCCCCAGCGGTGCTCCAGGTAGTTCGGGATCGCCGACTCGGGCAGGTCGCCGGCGGTGATCTGCACCCGCACGCCGGTCGTCAGCGTCCGGGACGACGGGATCCTCCGCCAGGCCTCGGCCAACGACCGGAGCGCCGCGCCGCGACTCGCTCCCGTCGCTGTGTCGGACCCGCCGACCGGGTCGACCCAGAGTTCGCCGAGCGATGCGGCCGTCATCTCGAACCGGGGTGACGTCCCGCCCGGCCCCGGAGGTGCCGGTGGTGTCGGTGGTGCCGTGGTGGGCGTGACCGCCGGGGTCGACGACGTGGGAGCCGACGGGGGAGGTGTGTTCGGCAGGCAGCCCGTCAGCGCTGCGGCGAGCGCCGTGACGGCGATGACGACGGTGACCTGGGAGCGGTGCTGCACGGGGGCCTCGATTCCTGCCCCCCGCTCCTCGGCAGACCGATCCCCTGAACTGAAGCCCTGATGTTGCGATACGTCAGCCGTCCGCGAGCAGGTCGAGGCCCCGGTGCAGGAACTCGAGTGCGCTCCGAACGGGGTCGTCGGTGGAGCGCAGCTCGCCGATGGCGAGTGCCGCACCGAACGGCGCGTTCCAGTAGTCCGGATCGCCGGGGCGGGCATCGCTGCGCGGACCGACGTACAGGTACGGCTCGCTGATGAACCCGTCACCCGGAGATCCACCGACGTTGGCGCGAGCGCCGCCGGGTGCAGCGTCCAGGTCCGTGCCCAGGTCGAAGTGCTCGGGCCAGAGCTGCAGCCCGGACGGACTCGAGTCGGGGCGTTCGGTGAGCAGCCGGACGAGCACGGCGTCGCTGAACGCGAACCACGCCCCGACCTGTCGGGCCGCACCGTCGTCCAGGTGGATCATCCGGTCGGCGGGCGGGAGCTCCGGGGTGTCCTTCCCGACCGAGAAGGCGGGGTCGAGGTCGACCCCGGCGAAGTCGGCGAGTTCGCCCAGGGGTCGGCCGTCGACCGGCAGCGTCCGGGTCGATGCGCCTGAGTTCCCCGCGATGTCGCAGACGAGCGTGGCGCCCGACATCCGGAACTGGATGTTGTCGGGGCCGATCGCCCCCGTGCCCAGCCCGTCGGGTGTCGGTCGCAGCCCGATCCGACCGGTGCTCGCGTGTCGGGCCCGGGCCAGGACGTGCGTCGCCAGCACGTGGAGCGTCGTCGTCGACGACGGGTGGTCAGCGGTGAGTTCCCAGAGCTGTGGCATGCGGTGCACCTGATCGTCGTGGTGACGGTCAGTCTGCCCCAGGCCGGTCTGGCACGCGAGGTGTCGTCCCGCACGTCGCCGGTCACCAGCCGGGTGCGCGCGTGTGCCCGCTCGGACCTGCGGCCGTGCTGATTCGGAGGTGAGCCCCCCGGTGGGTTGACGGCGTAGCGTCGTGGGGTGGCCGGCCGGATCGGGGGTGCAGGTGAGCGTCACGGGTGACGAACTGCAGGTGCATCTCGACGAGATCACCGAGCGCGGCTGCACCATCGTCCGGGGTGTGCTCGACGATGCCGCCTGCGATGAGCTGCTCGACGACCTGGCCCGAATCGAGGCCGAGCTCGGCGTCGTTCCCGCCGACAACGGCTTCGAGGGTCGCTCCACGTTGCGGGTGTACAACCTGCTGCGCCACGGCCGTCGCTGGGAGCAGATCCCCGTGCACCCGAGGGTCCTGCCGGTCGTGGAGGGGGTCCTCGACCGGGGCTGTCTGGTGTCGAGTCTGAGCTCAGTGCGGATCCAGCCCTGCGAGACCGCCCAGCCGATCCACGCCGACGACCAGTTGTTCCCGCTGGTGCCTCCCCACCCGCCGGTGGTCTGCAACACCATGTGGGCGCTCACTCCCTTCACCGATGCCAACGGAGCGACCCGGCTCGTGCCCGGGTCGCATACCCAGGGCAAGCCGGTGTTCGGAGGGGACTACGACACTGTGCCCGCAGAGATGGGGCGTGGCGACGTGCTCGTCTGGCACGGCAGCCTGTGGCACGGCGGTGGCGCCAACGCCACCACCGCCGACCGGGTCGGGATCGCCATGAACTACTGCGCCGGCTGGGTCCGCCAGCAGGAGAACCAGCAGCTCGGCCTGAGCCCGGATCTGGTCGGAACCTTCGAGCCGCGACTGCGCGAGCTGGTCGGCTACGGCGTGTACCAGGGGTTGATCGGTCACATCGAGAAGCGCTCACCGGAGGAGCTCCTGCTCGACTCCGCTGATCGTGACGGGGGCGACGGGATGCTCTGGGACCACGCCTGATCGACGTGATCCGGGACGCTGGAGTTCCGGTCAGTCCCGTCGTGGTCGGGCGGCCGGCATCCACTCCGGCCCGGCGGTCGCATCGATCCGCGCCAGCAGCCGCTCGCCGATGGGTTCGACGAGATCCAGGAACTCGACGGTCCGGTCCTCACCGAGCGTCCGCCAGGCGAGCTCGCTGTGTCCGTTGGTCCGGTCCTCGATCTCCTGGCGCAGTGCGAGCCCGGCCTCGTCGACGACGCCGTTCGTGGCGAGCCCGCGCTGTTCCAGATCGGTCATCGCTGTTGCGAGAGCGTCGTCGTCGGCGCCGCGGCTGCGCGGGATCCAGTCGGGCGGGTAGTTGAGGAACGCGTTGTGGAGGATCCCCGCCTGCGTTCCGCTGATGCCCTCGGCGGCGAGGACCGCCCAGTGGGTGTCACCCCGCCATTCGCGGATGCAGTTGACCGCCAGCCACGCGGAGACGAGCCGATCCTCGGGACGGGGCCAGTTGCGGTGGGCGGCGAACAGCACCCGTCCTGAGAGTGGGAGGTCGTCGGCGGCGGCCCACAGTTCGGGGCCCATTGCGGCGAGGTCGTCGCAGATCTCGGGCACGAACTCCCGGAGGCCGGTGGCGACGGCGTCGTTCCGGGCGTCGGTGATCTCCCGCCAGGTGGTCGCCGCGGCTGCGAGCTCCAGACTGACGCGGATGAAGTCGGGGTGGATCGACCCGAACGCTGCGGTCACGGCCTGTGGGCCTGCGGCGGCGAGCGGTGCGCTGCGACTCGCCACGTAGTAGCCGGTACCCCCGTCGACGCCGAGCGCTGCGTAGCGGGCGATCGCACCCGGGTCCCAGTAGATCCAGCCGATCAGGCGGTGCGAGGCGAGCGAGGCTCGGGCGCTGAGCTGTTGCCAGTCGGTCATCACCGGACGCTACCCACCACCGAGCCGCCCCGATACCCCCCGGATGATCGGACGGGTACGGTCTCGCCGTGCACAGCGCTCCGAACCCGAA
>CAYMKW010000104.1:0-9854 GCA_964391365.1 uncultured Microthrixaceae bacterium
CGCAGGTCGACCTGGCGTGGTCGTTGTTGCTCGAACGGTTCTTCACCGTCGAACTGGGTGTGCCCCAGCTGCCCGGATTCCTGGACCACGACGCCGCCGTCGCCCACTACGAGTCGGTATCCCACCGGACGGTCGGCGACCTGACCTGGTACACCATCTGGGCTGCGCACCGTTACGCCGTCGTGATGATGCGCATCTGCCAGGCTGCGGCCCTCGACGGCGTCGACATGGGTCAGACCGAGGACGACAACCTGGCGCTCTCCATGCTGAACCACCTGCTCGCCGAACACGACCTGCTCGACTGACGGCTCCGCGCCGACGGGGTCCGCCGGCCGTACCGTGATCCGGCACGAACCGTCATGGCTGCGATCCTCACCACCGCCCTGCGGCGCACCCGGGAAGCCGGTCGCCGGCTGGTCGACCTGCTCGGGCCGACCGGCGACGCGGCGCGCCAGAGCCTGGCCGCCCTGCTCCTGAACTCGGTGACCAGCCTGGTCGCCGGTGCCGCACTCGGAGCGATCACGGGCACCCTCGAAGCGCTTCCCGGGCTGCTGGTCATGGTGCCGGCGGCCATCGGGTTGCGCGGCAACATCGCCGGCTCACTCGGCAACCGCATCTCGACCTCCATCCACACCGGCACCTACCGGCCCTCGCTGAAGCCGGACTCGGTCGTCGGGGTGAACCTGCTGGCGTCGATCTCGCTGACGTTCGTGCTGTCGCTCGGGCTGGCGGTCGTCGCCCGGGTCGCAGCGGCCGCCTTCGACGTGCAGGGAGCGATCAGCGTGCTCGACATGGCGGTCGTGTCGGTCGCCGGCGGCCTGCTCGCCAGCCTGGTCGTGATCGGGGCCACGATCCTCCTGACATCGGTCGGCGTCCGACGTGGTTGGGACCTCGACGCCCTCGTGGCCCCGACCACCGCCACGCTCGGCGACGTCGTCACCATCCCGGCGCTGTGGCTCGCCGCCACCGTGCTGCTGGGCCGGGGCGCGTGGACCACGGCGCTCGGCTGGTTGCTCGTCGTCGTGAGTCTCGGAGTGTTCGCCGCCACGCTCCGCGCCCGCATCGCCGAACTGACCCGGATCATCCGGGAGTCGCTGCCGGTGCTCACCGCAGCGGTGGTGCTCTCGACGCTCGCCGGCCTCGTCATCCAGGAGCGCCTCGCCGTGTTCGCCGCGCTCCCGGCACTGCTCGTGCTGGAACCGGCGTTCGTGAGCTCCGCCGGGTCGCTCGGCGGGATCCTCGCCAGCCGGATCGGGACGAACCTCCACCTGGGTCTGGTCGAGCCGACCCTTCGCCCCGGTGTGGAGGCCCGGCGGGACGGCCTGGCGGTGTTCTCGCTGTTCGTCCCGGTGTTCCTGGTCAACGCCGTGGGCGCCTGGGCGGTGGCCGCGCTGTTGGGCCTCGAGTCCCCCGGACTGGGCCGCATGGTGCTCGCCTCGCTGATCGGCGGGAGCATCTCCGTCGCGTTCGTCGTGGCGCTCGCCTACTACGGGACGATCACCGCCTGGAGGTCCGACCTGGACCCCGACACCTACGGGATCCCCGTGGTCACGGCGTCGGTCGACTTCGTCGGTGCGCTCGCACTCATCCTGACGATCGGAGCGCTCGGGATCTCCTAGCCGGCGTCGAGCAGTTCGCTGACCAGCGCCGCGACCGCGCTCCGCTCGGAGCGGGACAGCGTGACGTGACCGAACAGCGGGTGCCCCTTCAACAGCGCCACCACCGAGGCGATCCCGTCCCGGCGACCGACCCGCAGGTTGTCGCGCTGGGCGACGTCGTGGGTGAGCACCACCCGACTGCCCTCGCCCAGTCGGCTCAGCGCCGTCAGCAGGACCATCCGCTCCAGGTTCTGGGCCTCGTCGACGATCACGAAGCACTCCGTGAGGGTCCGGCCCCGGATGTGGGTGAGCGGCAACACCTCGACGAGTTCGCGCTCGACGACCTCGTCGATGACCTCCGGGCCGGCGATGGAGTCCAGGGCGTCGTGAACGGCGGCGGCCCAGGGCGACATCTTCTCGGACTCGGAGCCGGGCAGGTACCCCAGTTCCTGTCCGCCGACCGCGTAGAGCGGCCGGAAGACGATCACCTTCCGGTGGGTCCGGCGCTCGAGGACGGCCTCCAGGCCGGCGGCCAGGGCCAGCACCGACTTGCCGGTTCCCGCAGGACCCCCCAGCGACACGATCCCCACGGTGTCGTCGGCCAGCAGGTCCAGGGCGACGCGCTGCTCGGCGGAGCGGCCCCGGACGTCGAACAGCGAGCGGTCACCATCGACCAGGTGGACCTTGCCGTCGGCCCGGAGCCGACCCAGAGCGGAGGCCGACGCGCTGCGGAGCACCAGCCCGGCGTTGACCGGGGCCTCGGACCCGTCCACCAGCACCAGGTCCGACGACACGGCTCGGTCGTGGTAGAGCGAGTCGATCAGGTCGACCGGCACCTCGAGCTCCACGATCCCGGACCAACCGTCGGGGTCGACCATCTCGTGGCGGTACTCCTCGGCGGGGATGCCGACGACCGAGGCCTTCGGCCGGAGCGGCAGGTCCTTGCTCACCAGCACGGCGTCCGCACCGGCGTCGGTCAGGTTGCGGGCGACGGCCAGGATCCGGTGGTCGTTCACCGCCGACGAGAACGCGTCCGGCAACGACGAGGTGTCGACGTGGTTCAACTCCACGCGCACCGTGCCACCGACGCGGTTCACCGGCATGGGCGAGGTCAGGCTGCCGTGCTGCTGACGCAGCCGCTCGAGCGACCGGAGCGCCTCCCGCGCCGACCACCCGAGCTCGGGATGGAGCCGCTTGGCCTCCAGCTCGGTCAGGACCACGAGGGGCAGGACCACCTCGTGCTCGTCGAACTTCTCGAGGGCCGCCGGGTCCGCCAACAGCACCGAGGTATCGAGGACGTAGGTACGCGTCACAGTCCTGCGAACGTACCGCCGCCCGATGCCGGGTCGGTGGCAATCGGGACGGCCGGGCGGTGAACTCCCGGTGAATCCGTCGACCCGTCCGGGCCCTCGGCGGTTCGGCCCGTCGAACGGTCCAGGGGTACGGTTCGGAGGTGAACCTGGACCTGACCGACGACGAGCGATCGTTCCGCGAGGAGGCCCGGACCTGGCTGCGGGAGCACCTCCCGACCGAGCCCCGGCCGCCCGAGGGCGACGAGATGCGGGCGTTCGACCTGGCCTGGCAGCGGACCCTGTTCGACGGCGGCTGGGCCGGGATCAACTGGCCGGCCGAGTTCGGCGGGCGCGGCCTGTCCGACATCCAGCAGATGATCTGGTACGAGGAGTTCGCCCTCGCCGACCCGCCGTTCACGCTCGCCAACTCGTGCACGTTCGTCGGCAACATGCACGGCGGACCGACGCTGATCGTGAACGGCACTGACGAGCAGAAGGCCGAGCACCTCCCCCGGATCCTGCGCGGCGAAGCCGTCTGGTGTCAGGGGTTCTCCGAGCCCGGCGCCGGGTCCGACCTGGCAGGGCTGAGCACGAAGGCCGAGATCGACGGCGACCACCTCGTCGTCACCGGCCAGAAGACCTGGACGTCGTACGCCCACGTCGCCGACCTGCAGGAACTGCTCGTCCGCACCAACCCCGACGCCCCCAAGCACAAGGGCATCACCTGGGTGGTCTGCGACATGCGCAGCCCGGGCATCGACATCCGACCGATCCGGACGATGAGCCACGTCACCGACTTCTGCGAGGTGTTCTACGACGAGGTCCGGATCCCGCTGTCCAACGTCGTGGGCGGGATCGACAACGGCTGGCGGACGGCCATGTCCACCCTGAGCTTCGAGCGGGGCACCGGGTTCATGGCCGACCAGGTCGAGCTGGCCGCCACCGTGGAACGACTGATCGACGAGGCCCGAGTCCGCACCGGACCCGACGGGGTCCGACCGGCCATCGACGACGACGAGATCGCCCGGCGCCTCGCCACCGCCCGGGCCGAGGTGACCGCACTCCGGGCCATGACCATCGCCGGGATCTCGCGCAACGCCCGGACCGGCGTGCCCGGCGCCGAGGGGTCGATGATCCGACTGTTCCACGGCGAGCTCCACCAGCGCGTGTACCAACTCGCCCTCGAGGTCATCGGCCCCGATGCCCTCCGGCTCACCCCGGTCGACGGCGAGGGCGTGTGGACCGGGCCGTACCTGCAGTCGTTCGCCTACACGATCGGCGGCGGAACGACCGACATCCAGCGCAACATCGTGGGCGAGCGAGTGCTCGGCCTGCCCCGGGCCTGACCCGACCGGAACGTGACGAGGAACCCGACGCATGGACCTGCGCCCCACCCCTGAACAGGACGAGATCGTCGCCACGGTCCGCAGCCAGCTGCGAAGCGACTTCGACCTGCACACCCTGGCCGTCGCCGACGGCACCGACGTCGTCGTCCCCGCCGACCTGTGGCGCCGCTGCGCCGAACTCGGCTGGTTCGGACTCGGGTTGGAGGAGTCGCTCGGAGGTGTCGGATTCGGCCTCGCAGAGGAGACACTGCTGTTCGCCGAGCTCGGCGCCCACGCCACACCGGGACCGTTCCTCGCCACCGTCCTGGGGGCCCGGGTGGCGGCCCTCGCCGGCCGGGCCGACGTGGCCGCCGAGGTGCTCGCCGGCGACGCGCCCGTGGCGCTCGCCGAGGTGGAGTCGGCCGGGCCCGACGATCGGCACCTCCGGATCACGGATCTGGGCGGGTCCCGATACGTCCTCGTCGTCGACGACGACCGGGTCGCCCTCCTCGGGTCCGACTCGCTCGACGCCACCTCGGCCGAGTCGATCGACCTGCTCGTTCCCCTCGCCACCGCTCCGATGCCTGCGGAGCAGACCGGGGTGGCCGAGCTGACGGGCGACGACGCCGCCGCGATCCGCCGACGGGGCACCGTGCTGGTCGCGTCGACCCTGGCCGGGATCGCCGTGGGCACCGCCGAGCAGTCGGTGGCCTACGCCCGGGACCGCGAGCAGTTCGGCGTGCCCATCGGTTCGTTCCAGGCGGTCAAGCACCGCTGCGCCGACATGGCCGTCCGGGCCGAGGCGGCCACCAGTCAGGTCCGCCTGGCGGCGCTCGCGCTGGCCGACGGACGCCCCGATGCGGCGTTCCAGGTCGAGGCGGCCCGGGTGGTCGCCACCGGCGCGGCGATCGACAACGCCCAGACGAACGTCTTCAACCACGGTGGCATCGGTTTCACCTGGGAGCACACCGCGCACCGTTTCGTGACCCGGGCCCAGGTCCTGAGCCGGACGCTCGGCAACCGGCGCGACCACCTGGCCCTGCTGCTCCGCGAACCATCACCCTCCTGACCGTCGGGTCGCAGCCCCTAGGCTGGCCCCGTGACGACCGAGGTGCTGGCGCTGTCCGAACGGCTGCTGGCCGGTGACGAGCACCTGGCCGACCACACCTCCCTGATGGTGGGCGACAGCTCGCTCGACGAACTGGGAGACGGACTCGCCTTCGTCCGCAGCTTCGGCAACGTCACCGCGCTGGCGGACGACGGGGACCTCCTGCTGGTGGACGCCGGAGGGCCCGTGCACGCGGCCGGAGTGCACTCGGCCGTTCGTCGTTGGACCGACGTGCCGTTGCGGACCGCCATCTACACCCACGGCCACGTCGACCACGTCGCCGCCGTCCCGTTGTTCGAGGCCGACGGCGACCGGGTGCACGTCGTCGCCCACGCCCGGGTCCCCGACCGGTTCGACCGCTACCAGCTGACCAACGGGTACAACGGCACGATCAACCAGCGGCAGTTCCAGCTGGCCACGCCGATCTTCCCGTCGTCGTTCCGACGACCGGACGAGGTCTACGACGACCGGCTCACGATCCGGGTCGGTTCGCTGACCGCCGAGCTCCACCACGACCGGGGCGAGACCGACGACCACACCTGGGTCTGGATCCCCGAACGGGCCGCCCTGTGCACCGGCGACCTGTTCATCTGGGCCGGACCCAACTGCGGGAACCCGCAGAAGGTCCAGCGCTACCCGGCCGAGTGGGCCGCCGCCCTGCGGACCATGGCCGATCTGGACGCCGAGCTCATGCTGCCCGGCCACGGGCTGCCCATCGCCGGACGGGATCGCATCCGGCAGGTCCTCACCACCAGCGCCGAGTGGCTCGAGTCGCTGCTCGCCCAGACGCTCGAGCTCATGAACGCCGGGGCCACCCTGGACGACTGCGTGCACACGGTCGCCGTGCCCGACCATCTGGTCGCCCTCCCGTGGCTGCAGCCGAGCTACGACGACCCCGAGTTCGTCGTCCACAACATCTGGCGGCTCTACGGCGGCTGGTACGACGGCGACCCGTCGACGCTCAAGCCCGCCCGCCGTTCGGACCTGGCCGCCGAACTCGCCCGACTGGCCGGTGGCGTCGACGTCCTTGCGACGCGGGCGCTCGAACTGGTCGACGCCGACGACCTGCGCACCGCCGGCCACCTCGCCGAACTGGCCTGGCAGGCCGACCCGGACCACCCCGCCGCCCGGGACGCCAGGCGGACCGTCAACCGGGCCCGGGTCGCGGCCGAGTCGTCGGTGATGGCCCGGGGCGTGTTCGCCTGGGCGGCCCGGGAGGCGACACCGACCGAGGGGGACCGGTGATCGTCGGCCAGGGCGTCTACCGGAGCGGGATGCCGGTCAACGGCGAGGGCAGCTTCGCCGAGCTGGCGGAGCGGGTCCGCGGCCACGACGGCGACGACCGGTCGTTCGCCTGGATCGGCCTGGCCGACCCCTCCAACGCCGAACTCGACCAGATCCGGGACGCGTTCGGAATCCACGAGCTGGCCATCGAGGACGCCGCCGGGACCGAGGAACGCCCGAAGGTCGACCTCTTCGGCGACACCCTGACCGTCGTCCTGCGACCGGCACGGTTCGACCCCGACACCCACGACGTCGTCGTCGGACAGATCACGATCATGTGCGCCCCCCAGTGGGTGGTCGTGGTCCGCCGGGGTGACGTCGTCCCGCTGTCCCGCCTGCGGCGCAACCTGGAGTCCGACCCGGGCCGTTTGGCGCTCGGTCCGGGCGCCGTCCTCCACGAGATCCTCGACACCGTGGTCGAGGCCTACTACCCGGCGCTCGACCACCTCTACGACGAGATCGCCACCCTGGAGGAGCGCATCTTCTCGAACGTTGCGGGGCCCGACCCGACCGAGGACATCTACCGGCTCCAGTCGGTCGTGTTGCGCCTCACACGCGTCGTGTCACCGCTCGTCGAGGTGCTCAACGGTCTGCGCCACAGCGAGCACCCGGTGATCACCGCCGACCTGCAGCACTACGTGGCCGACACCAACGACGACGTGCAGCGGGTCATGGACACACTGGGCTCCGACCGGGACGTGCTGCTGTCGGCCCTCGAGGCCAACCTGACCAAGGTCAGCATCCGCCAGAACGAGGACATGCGGAAGATGTCGGCCTGGGCCGCGATCATCGCCGTGCCCACCGCCATCGCCGGGATCTACGGCATGAACTTCCGCCACATGCCCGAACTCGAGTCCGAGTACGGCTACTTCATCGTGCTGGCGGGAATCGCCACCATCTGCCTGGTCCTGTGGACCAGGTTCAAGAAGTCCGGCTGGCTGTGAGCGACAGGAGCGAGACGTGATCCAGGAGATGTTCCGAGTCGACGGGAAGGTGGCGCTCGTGACGGGCGCCGGCCGCGGGATCGGACGGGCCAGCGCCCTGGCCCTCGCCGAGTCCGGTGCCGACGTCGTCGTGGTCTCCCGCACGCTCGCACAGGTCCAGGAGGTCGCCGACGAGATCGAGGCGATGGGACGCCGGGCGGTGGCCGTGAGCGCCGACGTCGTCGAACTCGAACGCCTCGGCGAACTCGTCGACGTCGCCGTCGAACAGCTCGGCGGACTCGACCTGCTCGTCAACAACGCCGGCGGATCGTTCCCCAAGCCGTTGCTCGAGACCTCGGCCCGCTCCTTCGAGCGGGCCTTCCGCTTCAACGTCACCACGGCGCTCGAGCTCACCAAGCACGCCGTCCCCGCCATGCTCGCCCGGGGCGGCGGATCGGTCGTCAACATCTCGTCGGCCATCGGCCGGCTGACCGACCGCGGCTTCGCCGCCTACGGGACCGCCAAGGGGGCGCTCACCCACCTCACCAAGCTCATGGCCTGCGACCTGGCGCCCCACATCCGGGTCAACGGCATCGCCGTCGGCTCGGTCGCAACCTCCGCACTCGACCTGGTGCTCACCGACGAACAGCTCCGCTCGCAGATGGAGGCCGCCACACCGCTGCGCCGGCTCGGCCGACCCGAGGACATCGCCGCGGGTGTCGTCTACCTGTGCTCGGACGCCGGGTCGTTCCTGACCGGCAAGCTGCTCGAGATCGACGGCGGGACCGAGGCACCGACGCTGGGCCTCGGACTCCCCGACCTGGAACCGACCGACCCGTCCTGACCCGAGGACGGCGCGGTTGTGGAACCCTCGCCCGCTGCTGGTAGAACCGACGACGTGAGCACCACTCCCAGCCCCAACGACGCCACCGTCGACGCCCGCCTCCGACTCGGCCACGGATTCCACGAGGACGAGCGCGACCGGGTGGTCGAGCTGCTCCACCAGATCGACCGGCACCTGATCGGCCGGCCGGCCGACGACGTCGACCTGGAGATCCACGTCAAGGACCGGGACCACGTCGACCAGCGGGTGACCCTGGAGGGTCAGGTCTCGGGCCTGCCCCAGATCGTCGCCAGCCACTCCGGCGACGGCGCCCACGACAGCGACGAGGTGTGGCGGCTCGTCACCCGCGTCCGGGACGAGTTCATCCGCCAGCTCGACGACCTCAAGGACGAGCGGCGCCCCCACCACCGCCACTGAGCCCCCCGGGGCTGGGCCCCGGTCATTCGCCGGGCTGGGCCCCGGTCACTCGCCGGGCTGGACCCCGGTTCGCAGCGGCGAGTACTCGGAGTCGACGAGGAGCACCCGGCGACGGTCCCGCACCTCTCCGCTGAGCCGCTCCCAGAGGCGCAGGAACTCGAGCCCGCCACCGGCCGCCGCCTCCTCGTAGGCGGCCCAGGCCGCCCAGTCGGGTACTCCCCAGATCGCGATGACCTCGTCGTCGGCGACCATCGCCGTGCGGAAGGCGCCGACCAGCCCCAACCCGAACGCAGCGTGGTCCTCGGCGGCGGGTCCCACGACCACCTCGAGCGTCTCCGCCGCATCACCGGGAGGGACACGCAGCGTCTCGTGGACGTAGGCCACCGAACCGGTCCCACCGCGCTCCATCCAGTGCCCGACTCCCGGGGCGTCGTCGTGGGCGATCAGGATCCGGTCCTCGCCGCCGGTGCGCAGGCCGGCACCCGCGGTCCACCACGCCTCCAGATCGGGGTCGCGGTGACCGGGGTCCGACAGCTCGAACTCGAGGTCGGCGGCCAGGTCGCCCCACGAGTCGAACTCCCACAGGTTGACCACCTGCGGCCAGCGACCGGTCGATCCGACCAGCGTGAAGACACCGAAGCAGCGCTGCTGTCGGTTCGCCCGGGCGATGGGCCCCCAGGTCGTCGTGACGTGCTCCTGATACCGGCGTCGTTCCGTCCCGACGACGTCGACCACCTCGTGGATGTAGACCCGTGCCATGGCCCCACGCTACGGGGAGCCGACGTGGACCGGGCGCACGCCGACGATGTTCGACGGCACGGAGGACCGCGACGTAGCCTCCCGAGGTCCCGGACCCGACCCCGCCCGTCACGGGCACTGGAGCGACACGATGCCGGCCCTGACCACCGAGCGCGACGGCCACCTGCTGATCGCCACGCTGAACCGCCCGGAGCGCCAGAACGCCATCAACGGCGAGATGCTCGTCCGGCTGCTCGACGCCTCGCTCGAGGCCGACACGAACCCCGACATCCGAGCCATGGTCATCACCGGCGCCGGCGGGAAC
>CAYMKW010000104.1:9864-10209 GCA_964391365.1 uncultured Microthrixaceae bacterium
CGCATCCGCGGCCTTCACCGGCGCCCGGTTGAACGCCGGCGGGAACTTCTGCTCCGGTGCGGACCTCAAGGAGATGGCCGGCGGCCACCAGCCCGACGGTGAGGCCGAGATCGACGTGCCGGCCCGCCTCGCCGAGGACCCCGACCTGCCCTGGAAGGCGCTCTGGCGCAGCTGGCGACCGGCCGTGCCGATCATCGCCGCGGTCGAGGGCACGGCCATCGCCGGCGGGACCGAACTGCTCGGAGCCACCGAGGTGCGCGTGGCCGGCGAGTCCGCGAAGTTCGGCATCTCCGAGGCCCGCTGGTCGCTCTACCCGATGGGCGGCTCGGCGGTCCGCATCCCCCG
>CAYMKW010000105.1:0-10194 GCA_964391365.1 uncultured Microthrixaceae bacterium
CGCCAGGTCGCGACCGTGGTCGAGCACGTTCGCATCGACCGTGACCGGGAAGGTGAGGACCGGTCCCTGCCGTTGGCGGTCGCATCGGTGCTCGCTGCGATGGCCGTCCTCGCTCCTGGTTCGCCACACGACGGTCGGGCTGCGCTCGGATCGGTCATGGTGCCGGGCTGGTGGCGGCGGGGGTGGATCTCGCCGCTGTCGGCCGAGCGGTCGATGGCCATGATGATGGGAACGTGGGACGGTGCCGCTGCGACGGTGCACGACCTGTTGATCCACGACCAGAGCCGACAGGTTCGCCACGCGATCGCCCGTTGTTCCGCCGGTGCCGACCCCGACGACCTGCTGGTCATCGCACCGTTGGCGACCGATCGCGATCCCTCCGTGCGTCTCGCGTTCGCCTCCAGCCAACTCGGCGATCTCGATCGGCTCCCCCACGAGACACTCGAAGCCATGGTCGCAGACCCGTCGGTCGAGATCCGGCGCCTGCTCGCCGATGCACCGTCCCTGCCCGATGACCTCCGTGCCCTGCTCGTCGACGACCCCGATCCAGAGGCCGCTGCTGCTGCAGAGTCGCGTTCGGGCGATGGGCCCCGATGCGGCTGGCACTGCGTCGGACACAAGGGACTCACCGACTGGGACTGCGAGCGCGTCGCCGAGATCCAGGCGACGCTCGACGACGGATCGACGATCGGCCTGTGCCGGGAGCATCGTCGCCAACTCAACCCGTGGGGACCGAGGGTGCGGTGCACGGCGTGCGGCATCAACCCGGCGATCCACCTCGACCTCACCGGCGACAGCGGACAGGAACCACCCACACCGGTCTGCAGCGACTGCGGGGACTGGATCGCCGACCTCAACAACGGAGGCGTCACCACTGGTGCCCGGGCCTGGGCCGACTACGAACGCGTCCGAGATCGGAACCCGTGACGGGCCCACGCAACTAGGGTGCGGCTGCATGGGGAACCTCGACGGCACGGTGGCGCTGGTGACCGGTGCCGGTTCCGGCCTCGGACTCGGCCTCGCCACGGCGCTCGTCGAGCACGGGGCGTCGGTCGCTCTCCTCGACATCGATGTTGAGGCAGTCGAGTCCGTCGCGACGCATCTGGGCGACGGTGTCCTCGCCCTCGCTGTCGACATCTCCGACGCTGCCGCACTGGGACGCGCTGTGGCGGAGGTCGTCGACCGGTTCGGGCGGCTCGACATCGTCGTGGCGAACGCGGGGATCGTCGGCAGCGGACTGGTGGCGTCCGTGGACCCTGAGCGCTGGGAGCGGACGATCGAGGTGAACGTTCTCGGAACCTTCCGCACGACCAAGGCCGTCCTGCCCCATCTGATCGCCTCCAAGGGGTACCTGCTCCTCGTCGCGTCGGGATTCGCGGCCGCGCCGGGTCCGTACACCTCGGCGTACGCTGCGTCGAAGGCTGCGGTCGAGTCCCTCGGTCGTTCGCTTCGGATCGAGGTGGCGCACCGGGGCGTGGATGTCGGGGTGGCCTACTACTCGTTCCTCGACACCCCGATGGTCGACGCCATCGAGGCGGACCCAGCGGCGGTACGCACCCGCGCAGCAATGCCGGCCCCGGTCCGCAGGACGTATCCGTTGTCAGCCGCCGTGGACGCAACCGTGGCCGGCATTGCCCGTCGCGCCGATCGGGTCATCTACCCCAGGTTCCTGCGCGTGCAGTTGCTCCTCCGGGGCATGTTCGGGCCCAGGAGTGAAGGCGCCTGGCGCAGGGCGATGCCCGAGGTCGAGCGACTCGAGTCGCGCTGACGGGTCTCCCGTTCACGGGCACTGTCGTCGCCGACGCCGGGCGCATCGTCGCCGCTGGCCGTGAGTCCGTGGAGAACTCGATGCTTCCCCTGGATGTCGATCGACCAGCCGGGGTGTCCCGTGTACGCAGGGAGCGACCGGTCGGCTCATGTCGGAGGGTTCGTGTTGAATCGTTCGAAGAAGCCGATGTTGCGGCGGGCGGAGTCGGCGTACATCGCGTGCTCGGCCCGCATGACCTTGATCTGGTGGCGTACCTCGTTGGCGTTCGGCACCGACAGGATCGTCGGGAACGAGGCCGGGTCGGCCACCACCCGTGCTGCGACTGCGTCGCCGTCCAGGCCGATGAACCCCGTCGGGTCGACGAACCCGGCGGCCCGCAGTTCGCCGGCCATGGCGGCCGACGTGGCCGCGCTCACCCCGTCGATCCGGGTGAACCGTTCGTCGTACAGCGGCGACGGAGGGTGCTCCGCGTAGTCGGTCGGAACGCCCCGCGCCCGCAGCGCCGCCTCGTTGGCCCGAGCCTGGGTGTTGGAGACCTCGTCGTTGTCCTCGGCCCCGCACATGTACCAGGCGGACGGTGTCGTCGAGACGTTCCCGGCCCTCCTCACGACGGCGGTCGCGTCCGCGCAGTACCCCGCCACGGCTGCGAAGCGGAGTTGGGGGAAGTCCGGCGCCACGCCGGTGGCGCTGATGGCTCCGAGGAAGTGACTGAAGCTGCCGCCCGCCGACATGCCCAGGGCGAACTTCGGAGTACCGGCCGGGACCAGCCCCCGGTCCTCGAAGTCCTGGAACATCCCGTCCACGTTCGCCAGGTCGACGTTGCCGGCGACCGGACGCTGGTCCCACCGCAGCTTCCCGTCGCCGTTCAGGTCCCCGGCGGCCACCTCCTCGGCCTCGGTCGAGACGACTCCGTAGCCGTCTGCGACGAGCGCCAGCGCGATCGGGAAGGCCTCGGTCGACTCGATGTAGCGGCCGCTGCCTCCGGTGCCGTGGCTGAACAGCACGACGCCTCGCATGTCCGGCGGGAAGTGGTACCGGACCGTCTTGGGCAGCGTGGTGGCACCCGTCGTGGTCTCCACGGTCAGCGGGAGGTCCTGCGTCGAACTGTTCGCAACCAGGGACACGTCGCGGTCGGGCATCACGAACGTCGTGTGCCACTCGTCGGGTTCCGCCAGCAGCTCCTCGTCACCGCTCCAGCGCTGGACGACGCCGGTCGTGGTGGACACCGACGACCACACGTGCACCGTCGTACCGGGCCGGTAGGAGCCGGAGCCGTGGCCACCGATGACCGTCACGGATCGCTCGGCCGGCTCCACGGCGGTGGTGGAGGCAGTGCTCGTGGCCGGACCCGCAGCGCCGGACGAGCATCCGGCGGCGATCACGACGCCGACGCTGATCGTGACCCTGATCGTCCACCAAGCGCCCACGTGCACCTCCTGGCCAGTACCTCGACCCCGTCGGTCGACGCGTCCGACACGATGGACCCCGAAGGTGAAGGAGGGGTGAGAGGGGCGTGAGGTGGGTGCGAGAGCGCCGGTCGCGTGGCGGAATCGGTAGGCCCAGACCACCCCGGACGACGTCGACCACGCCGAGGTACGCACGCGGATCTCCGCAGTCGACTTCGTTCACCTGGTGCCCTCCGGGGGCGGGCGGTGAGCGCTGCGCGTGCCCGCCGAGCGACCGGCCCGCTCGCTCGGGGCCCTGCGCCGCGGACAGACGGGTCGGTAGTCTCGGTGGGTGCGTGGAGCCTCCCGGCCACCGAGTTGGCTCCGTCCCGCTGTGGTCGTGGTGCTCGGCTGCTCGGTGCTGCTCGCCGGGTGTGCCCGCTCCGGCGAGGGCGACCAGCAGGCGACGACACGGCTCGTCGTCACCTTCCGGGAGTGGCCGGACCTGACGACGTCGGCGACGGACTGGTCGGGTCAGGGTGCGGAACTGGTGCAGCGGCTCCGATCGGTGTCCGACGCCTCGCAGTCGCCCGTCCGTCGGGCCGCCGGAGTCGACTCTGCGGACTGGCGGTCCTACTGGGTGGCCAACGCTGCGGTCGTGACGGGGCCGGAGTCGTTGGCGGACCGTCTGGCCGGCGATCCCGCGGTGCTGCGGGTGACCCGACTCTCGGAGCAGCCGACCGCCCGTGACGAGACGCTCGATCCGGTGGACGGCGTGTCGCTCCGCGACCCCGGCCCCAACCTGACGGCGGTCGCTGCGCCGGATGCCTGGGCCGCCGGACGTCGTGGGGGCGGCATGGTCGTGGGTGTCATCGACACCGGCGTTGACGGAACCCACCCGGCACTGCGCGGCGCACAGCGGGCGGAGCGCTCGTGGTTCGATGCGGTCGGGGGCTGCGGGTCGACCCCCTGCGACCGGGTCGGCCACGGGACGATGGCCGCCGGTCTCGCCGTCGGTGACCCGGTTCCGGGAGCCGGCCCCGCGATCGGCGTGGCCCCCGACGCCGAGTGGATCGCGGCCCGGGCGTGCGACGACGACTCGTGCGGACTCGACGCTCTGCTGGCCGCCGGCCAGTGGATGACCGCCCCCGGCGACACCGACGTGGACGCCGACCCGGCGGCGCGACCGCACGTGGTCAACAACTCGTGGGGGCTGACCGGCGACGAGCCGGTGCTGGACCGGATGGTCCAGGTCTGGCGGGCGGCGGGCATCGTGGCGGTGTTCGCCGCCGGCAACACCGGTCCGGCCTGTCGGACCGTGCTGGATCCGGGAGTCCGACCGGAGGTCGTCTCGGTCGGCGCCGTCAACGACCTGGGGCGAGCCCTCGATCTGTCCGCCCGGGGTGGTTCCGGGACGTCCCCCGGGTCACCGGAGCCGGATCTGGTCGCTCCGGGGGAGTCCGTCGCCTCGAGCACCACCGGCGGTGGGTACGCCCGTGGTGACGGCACGTCGTTCGCGGCGCCGCAGGTGGCGGGCGGAGCAGCGGTGCTGCGTGCGGCGCTCGCTGACCCGCTGGGTCCCGGGTCGGTGGACCAGGTGGCCGCCGACCTGCGCCGGACCGCTCGGCCCCTCCAGCTCGACGAACCATGCGGGCCGGGAACGGTCGGTGGCGCCGGGATGCTCGACCTGACCCCCCGCTGAACCGTTCCGGCCGATCCTGCGCCGGCGTCGGCTCAGCCGCCGGCCGTCGTGGTCGTCGTCGTGCTGGTCGTGGTCGACGTGGACGCCGGCGGCCACGGCGTCGGCTGGACGATCGGGCCACACGTCATCGGGGTGTTCGAGGACCCGACGGGCTGCTCCATCACCGCCGGGGAGCGCAGCGAGGTGGCCGCACCCTCGTCGGGCGTCGGCTGCTCGGCCGACGGTGCCGGAGTCTGCTGGGTCCACGGCACGGCCACCGGATCGGCGAAGTCCCGCTCGAAGGTCGCCACCACCGGCGCGATCACGTCGGTCTGGTCCGTGAACAGCAGGCCGAGCTCACGGTTGAAGTTCATCGAGGCGCTCGAGATGTTCGTGGATCCGACGTAGGCATCCTTCGTGTCGGCCACGAGCGCCTTGGCGTGGATGTAGAGCACGTCGTCGGTGCCGGGGAACAGGTGGATCGTCACGCCGGCGGCGAGCAGCTGGTTGTAGGCGGCGGCGTACTTGTTCTGGCCGTTGACGTCGCCGGTCATGACCACCCGGACCTTGCCGTCGCCGAGTCGCTGCGCTGCTGCAGCGATGGCGTCGACCGTCTGCTGGTCGGCCATCTCCTCGTTGTAGACGTCGAGGCGCTCCTGGGCGCCGTTGATCACCTGCAGCATCCGGGCTCGGACGTTGCCCTGGTCGGTCCCGGGTCCCGGGTCGGGTCCGTCCGGGGCCGGGTTCGGCGTCGAGTCGTCGAAGTACGGGTAGATCCCGTCGGCCGGGTACTCCTCCGGGCTGTCGCCCGGCTGCACGCCGGTGGACCCGTTGCTCCACGTCAGCGCCAGCTGGGTGTCCCGGAGCCCGTTGGTGACCGTCCGGCCGTCGCAGGCGAAGTCGGACACGAAGACCCGGGCGATCTCCTGGATCAGCGTGGCGTCGGTGATCGCCATGTAGAAGTCACGGGCCGACCAGAAGTTGCAGGGTTCGGGGCACGACGCCGCCGGCTTGTAGCTCTGGTAGTTGTAGGCGTTCAGGTTCCCGGTCAGGACCATGGCGACCGCCGTGTCGGGCAGTTCGCCGGAGTCGATCACCTTGCCGTCGGCGTCGAGAGCGTCCACGAGGACCGTCTTCTGGTGGGTGATCTGGAAGTTGTTGCTCGACCAGTGCACGTCCACCGTGCCGGCACCGGGCTTCGCCGCTGCGGCGTCGAGCACCGACTGGACGTCGTAGGCGTACCGGGTGCTGGAGCCGCCCCACCACTGGCCGTTGAGCACGAGGCGGACGTCGACGCCCCGCTCCACTGCGGCCACGAGCGCAGCGTTGATCTGCGGGGCGTCGATCTCGTAGACGGTGATCGCCACCGAGGTCGTGGCCCGTCCGATCGCGTCGAGCAGGGTGGCGCCCTGGTCGTCGGGCTGGACGGCGAAGCGGATGCCGGTCGCCCCCTCGGTCTGGGCCGACGACCCGTCGACCGCCGTGGTGGTCGTCGACGAGTCCTCGCTCGAGGCGCACGACGACACCACCAGTGCCGTTGCAGCGAGGACGAGGAGCAGTCGCCGGTGCAGGGACGAGGAGTGGAGCATGCATCGGAGCCTATCGACGGCACCATCGAACACGACCCGGGCGTCGGACACGGGTCCTCGTGAACGATCCGGCCTCTGCCGCCGTCGCCCGGGCCGACGTGGAGCCGAACCGGCTGGAGATCAGCGCTCGATCCCCGCGACCACCATGGCGAGCAGGTCGTCGAACGACCGTTCGGCGTCGTCGGCGAAGAGCATCCCGCGCAGCTCGAGCGACACGTGCCCGTGGACGGCGGACCAGACCACCTGGGCGACATCCGTCGGTCGGCCCCGTCGGAATCGTCCGGATGCCTGACCGGCGGCGACGCGACGCTCGAGCGCCTGGAACGCCAGCGCGGCGTGCGCATGGTCGGTCTCGCCGAGTGACCAGCCGTCGGTCGATCGGTCGAACATGAGGGCGTAGCGGCCAGGGTGCTGCAGCGCGAGGGAGCGGTAGCGGCGACCGGTCTCGACGAGCGCATCGTGCGGATCGTCCACGTCGACGGCGTCGATGGCGCTCCGGAGCTCCTCGAACCCGATCGCGAACAGCGCGCCCAGGATCCCCTCCTTGCCGCCGAGGTGGTTGTAGACGCCGGTGGGGGAGACCCCCGCCAGTTCGGCGACCCCTCGCACGGTGAGCGCATCCGGTCCCCGCTCGTCGAGCAGCTGGCCGGCGGCGGCGACGAGCCGGTCACCGACGTCGGCCGACGGGGTGCGGCGCCGGGTGACAGCGGTCATGTGGGACAGTGTGCCACGCCCGATGTGTAATGATGTACCATAGTTGAGGTACAGTGTTACATGCAGAGCCGAAGCGCCGTTCGTCGCCGGACACCGGTCCTCGCCGGTCCGCCGGCCGGATGAGAGGGGGCCCACCGATGACCACACCGCCGCCGACACCGATGCCGACATCGGGCACCACGACATCGGGCACCACGACACCGGGTACCACGGCGTCCGGCCGGGTGGATCGTGACCACATCGACCCGGTCACCGGCCACCCCCGGCGGTGGCTCATCCTCCCGGTACTGTGCCTGAGCCTGTTCCTGGTCGTCGTCGACAACACGATCGTCAACGTCGCGCTCCCCACGCTCATCCGGGAGCTCTCGGCCGACACGAGCCAGCTGCAGTGGATCGTCGACGCCTACAGCCTGGTGTTCGCATCGTTGCTCCTGGTCTTCGGGAACCTCGGCGACCGCTTCGGCCGCAAGGGGATGCTCCAGCTCGGGCTACTCCTGTTCGCGGCCACCTCGGCGTTCGCTGCGTTCACCACCTCGGCCGAGGGGCTCATCGCAGCACGCGCGGCCATGGGCGTCGGCGCGGCGATGGTCTTCCCGGCCACGCTTGCGATCCTCACCAACGTCTTCGTCGATCCCACCGAGCGCGCCAAGGCCATCGGGGTGTGGTCCGCCGTGTCCGGTCTCGCCGTCGCGCTCGGGCCGCTCAGCGGCGGACTGCTGCTCGAGCACTTCTGGTGGGGCTCGATCTTCCTGGTCAACCTGCCGATCGTGGCCGTGGCCCTGTTCGCCGGGTGGCGGCTCGTTCCCCGGACCCGTGACCCGGACGCCGGCCGACTCGACCCGGTCGGACTGTTGATCTCGGTCGCGGCGATCGTGCTGCTGGTGTTCACGGTGATCGAGGCGCCCCGGTTCGGCTGGACCTCGACGACGACGATCCTAGGATTCCTCGGCTCCGCCGTCCTGCTGGTGTGCTTCGTCCTGTGGGAGCTGCGGCGGGAGGATCCGATGCTCGACGTGCGGGTGTTCCGCATCGCCCGGTTCTCCGCGGCGAGCTCGTCGGTGGCGATTGCGTTCTTCGGCCTGTTCGGGTTCATCTTCCTCATCACCCAGTACTTCCAGTTCGTGCGGGGGTACTCCACACTGTCGGCCGGCGTGCACACGCTCCCGTTCGCCGTCGCCGCCGGCGTGATGGCCCCCGTCGCCGCCCGTCTGGCCATCCGCTTCGGCGCCAAGGTCGTGGTCGCCTGCGGACTGCTGTCGATGTCGGCCGGGTTCTGGGTCGCCTCCACCCTCACCGCCACCACGCCGTACTGGGGACCGGTGGTGATCAGCATCGTCCTCATCGCCGCCGGCCTCACCGCCACCACCGCGCCGTCGACCGAGTCGATCCTGGGCTCGCTCCCCCGGGAGAAGGCGGGTGTGGGGTCCGCCATGAACGACACGACCCGCGAGCTCGGCGGGACGCTCGGGGTGGCGGTCGTCGGCTCGGTGTTCAGCTCGGTCTACGGCCCGCGTCTCGTCGAACTGCTCGCCAACCTGCCCATCCCCGGCGACGCGCTCGCTGCAGCGCAGAAGTCGGTCCAGGCCGCGGCTGCCGTGGCGGAGCGAGCGCCCGACGGTGCCCGCACCATCGTGCTCGACGCCGCCGTCGCGTCGTTCATGGACGGGCTCGCTGCCGGGAGCCGGGTCGCCGCGATTGCGACGCTCCTCGGCGCGCTGGTCGCCGCCCGCTTCCTCCCGGCCCACGCCGATACCGACGCTCCAACCTCCTCCTCGGCCCCTTCCTCGAACTTGTACGCCTGATGGCGCTCAGCGCAATGAGCGGTACAGATTCGGGGGTGGGGGGCCGGCTCAGCGCTTGCGGACCAGCATCAGACCATCACCGACGTTCAGCAGCACGGTCTCGACCCGAGGGTCGGCGGCCACATGGTCGTTCAGGTCCTGGATCGCGCGGACGTCGGCGTCCTCGGAGTCGGTGAGCACCGCCCCGAAGTAGAGGGCGTTGTCGAACACGATCACGCCACCCGGTCGGAGTCCGGGGAGGAGCAGTTCGTAGTAGATGCGGTACCCGGGCTTGTCGGCGTCGATGAAGGCCAGGTCGATCGGCTCGTCGGACCGGAACGCCGCCAGTGTGGCGGCGGCTGGGCCGATGACCACGTCGATGCGCTCGGCCACGCCTGCTCGTTCCCAGAACGGTCGCCCGACGTCCACGAACTGCTCGTTCACGTCGAAGCAGGTCAACCGGCCGCCATCGCCGAGCCCCTCGGCGATGCACAGCGCTGAGAGTCCGGTGAACGTGCCGACCTCCACGGCGCGGCGAGCGCCCAGCAACCGGGTCAGCCAGGTCAGGAACGGCCCCTGTTCCTCGGCGATCTGCATGATGGCCAGGTCCCCGAGTGTCTCGCGGGTGGCGGCGACGAGGTCGGCGTGGGCTGTGTGCTGCGGCACCGAGTGGTCGATGAGGTACGAACGCAACTCGGGGGTGACGGCCACTCCCTTGGAAGTCGAATCGGCCACGCCACGCTCCTCGTCCGGGCGGGCAACCTGCCCGCCACGGGGAACCTAGTGGCGCGACACCGTGCGCCGTCGGGGCGTGGATGACCACGAGGACTCCCTAGAGTCGTGAGGGTGAGCGACGAGGTCGACGCGTGAGGATCGCTGCCTGCTGGCGTTACCCCGTGAAGTCCCTTCAGGGACACCAGGTCGACCAGCTGCAGGTCGGACCGGCCGGCGTGCTCGGCGATCGCAGGTGGGCCGTGATCGGCGACGCCGACGGACGGCTCGCCTCGGCCAAACGGCACTCGGCGCTGCTGGAGGCCACGGTCGACGACGACCACATCGTCCTGCCCGACGGCGGCCGCGTGGCCCTCGTCGACGACCACTCGACCCGTGCCGCGTTGTCGGCCTGGCTCGGGGGCACCTTCCACCTGGCTGAGTCGACCCCGTCGACGATGGTGGAGTACCAGATGACCTTCGACCCGCCCGACGACGGGGCGTAGCTGTTCGCGATCCCGGCGCCGCCGGGGACGTTCCTGGACCTGGCCCCGGTGCACCTGCT
>CAYMKW010000106.1:0-2345 GCA_964391365.1 uncultured Microthrixaceae bacterium
CCTCGCTCCGGCGGGCCGTGTACCCCGAGTCCTCCGTCGATCTGTCGGGCCGACTCGGCCACGGACAGCTCGTGCCCGACGAGTTGCTCAGCGTCGCCGGACTGGATCTGACGTTGACCGACGAGCAGCGACGGACGCTCGCCCGGGAGGAGGTCGCCTCGGCACTCACCGCGGGCATCCGGTTCGAGGCGGTGCTCACCGCCGGGTTCGGGATCGAGCTGGCCAACCGGCTCGACGTGACCGATCCCCGTGCCGACTACGCGCTCATCGAGGTGGGCGAGGAGTCGCGGCACTCGCGACTGTTCGCCGACCTGGTCCGCCAGATCGGGCCGACGGCCCGCAACGCCCTCGACCGGTGGTCGCTCCGCCTCCTCGATCGGGTCGGCACGGCGGTTGTCATCCAGTTGCCGGCGACCTTCCACGCGCTGGTCCTGGGCGGCGAGGAGATCCCCGACCTCCTCCAGCGGCTCATCTCGGAGCACCCGGACACGGATCCGCACCTGGCCGCGGTCAACCGGTACCACCGGGCCGAGGAGGCCCGCCACCTGGCGTTCGCCCGGCTCAGATTGCAGGAGCTCTGGCCGGCCGCGTCCCCGCTCGACCGTTGGGTGCTCCGACACCTGGCCCCGCAGGTCATCGCCGGCATGTGGGACCTGCTCGTCCAGCCCGGTGTGTACGAGACCGTCGGCCTACCCGGTTGGTCGACCTGGCGGGCTGTGCGTCGATCGCCGGAGCGGATCGCCCTGCGCCACCGGGCCTGTCGCCCGGTGCTCTCGGCGCTGATCGACGCCGAGGTCCTGGCTCCGGGGCGGCTCCCCGGGCCCTGGCGTCGGCTCTGCGGTGTGGACCGACAGGGGGCTCCGGTCGGAGCGTCCGATCCGCCCCGGGGGTGAGGAATTCTCCCGCCTGACGCGAGTCCCTTGACCGGCCGCGCGAACGTGGCTCAAACTGACCGAGCGTCCGGCGGGCTGTCCGGCGTGGGGACGACAGGGGGGATCTCATGAGGCGAGTGGTCTGGATCGGGGCTGCGGTGCTCGCAGCGCTCGCCACGGTGTTCCTGTCGTTGCCGGGGGCCGACGCCCAGAAGGTCGCCAATCCGGGCGCCTTCTCGATCACTCCGACCAACGGACTGATCCTGATCAATGCCACGCAGTTCTCGCTCGCCCCCCGGGCGCTCCCCGAGTGCTCCGACGGCCTCAACAACGACGGGCTCACCGGCACCGACTTCGTGGCCACAGGCACCGCGCCCAGCAACGGTGGCGATCCCCAGTGCACCAACGCCGATGACGACTCCGAGCTCGCCTCGGGCTTCCAGGCGAAGGTCGACCCCGCGTTCAACGGCACGATCGACGCCGCCGGCAACATCACGATCCCGACCACCGGCGTCGTCCTGCCCCGCGCCTACATCGCCATTCCCGACACGAACCCCGCCAACTACCCGTACGTCGTGACCGCCGACGTGATCGCCACCACGGCCGCCACCGGGACGCTCAACCCGCTCACCGGTGCGGCCAGCATCCGACTGCGGTTCCGGATCAAGCTGGGTGGTTCGCCATTCGGTGTCTACGTCGGAGCGGCCTGCAGCATCGGAACCACCGCGGCGCCCATCGACATCAACGTGCTCACGACGGGGACGACGGCACCCCCCGCTCCGAACACCCCCATCTCCGGAGCGCCCTACCTGTCGAACGGAACGTTCCTGCTCGTCAACAACTCGTTCTCGGTGCCGGGTGCCTCGGGCTGCGCCCCGCTGATCGGCTCGGCCACCGGCATCAACGGTGTCGTGAACGACAACCTGGGCCTGCCCGCGGCGGCCGGCAAGAACACGGCGGTCGTGGCGGGCCAGACGACGCCGATCATCCAGCGGGGCGTGATCGCCAAGATCACCACCGACCCGGTGCTGCTGAGCGGGGAGTCCCCGTTCACGGTCGCCTTCAATGGATCCGAGTCGTCCGTCACCAAGGGCCCGGCCAGCTACCTCTGGCAGTTCCCGGACGGCTCGACCTCCACCGAGGTGAATCCGACCCGGACGTTCACCACCCTGGGGCAGAACACCGTCAGGCTGACGGTGACCGACGCCGACGGCGACAGCGCCACGGTGCAGAAGAACGTGAACGTCACCGCCCCGACCTCGACGACGACCACGTCGACCACGTCGACCACGACGACGACGGTGCCGACCACGACGACGTCGACCACCACGACGACGGTGCCGACCACGACGACGACGGTGCCGACGACCACGACGTCGACGGTGCCGACGACCACGACCACGACGTCGACCACGACGACGACGGTGCCGACGACCACGACGTCGACCACGACGACGACGGTGCCGACCACGA
>CAYMKW010000106.1:2445-10194 GCA_964391365.1 uncultured Microthrixaceae bacterium
GACGACGGTGCCGACCACGACGACGACGGTGCCGACCACCACGACGACGGTGCCGGCCGAGCGCGACCAGCTCACGGTGGGCATCAGCGGATCGGTCAACTACAGCCGCTCGGCGACCTCGTCGGCCGGTGACGTGACCATCGTCCGCGACGCCAACGGTGTGGTCAGTGCCCGGGGCAACCTCGACTACCAGGGTGCCAGCGGTGGAACCGCCAAGCTCACGGTCAACGTCCAGCGGTTCTGGATCTTCCCGCTGTGGGTCGGCGACGTCCGGGTGTGGGACGCACCGGCCGGTGTGTCCGTCCAGGCGCCGGTGTTCGGATCGGTGCAGGCGCCGGCGGCCAACGCCGTTCAGGGTCAGACCAGCTGGTTCACGGTCGGGTCCTTCCCGAACCTGATCCGGCCGTTCAACCTGACCTGGCGGGTGGACGACCGCTCCTGAGCGCCAACGACGCAGTCGAACGGGCCGGCCCACTGGCGGGCCTGCGGGTCGTCGAACTCGCAGGCCTGGGGCCGGCCCCGTTCGCGTGCATGGTCCTGGCGGACCTCGGGGCGGAGGTCCTCCGGATCGTCCGGCCCGGCACCGACCTCGTCGTCCCGGACGCCGACCGGCCGGACCTGGGGTCCGCGCTCCGCAACCCCTGGGACGTGCTCAACCGGAACCGCCCGGCGGTCGGCGTCGACCTGCGCTCGCCGTCGGGCGCCCAACTCGTTCGTGAGCTCGCCGGCCGGGCCGACGTGGTGGTGGAGGGGTTCCGCCCGGGCGTGGCCGAACGTTTCGGCCTGGGTCCCGACGCACTGAGGTCCCTCGACGACCGGCTCGTGTACGCCCGCATGACCGGCTGGGGGCGTGAGGGCCCGCTGGCCGACCGGGCGGGTCACGACCTGAACTACCTGGCGCTCGCCGGCGTCCTGGCGCACCTCGGTCGAGCGGGCCAGCCGCCGACGCCACCGCTCAACCTGGTCGCCGACTTCGGTGGTGGCGGGATGCTGCTCGCCGTGGGCGTCCTGGCGGCGCTGGTCGAACGGAGCACCTCCGGGCGGGGCCAGGTCGTCGATGCTGCGATGGTCGACGGGTCGGCGCTGCTCATGGCTCCGTTGTTCGGTGCCTGGGCATCGGGGTTCTGGTCGGCCGAACGCGGGACCAACCTGCTGGACTCCGGTGCGCCGTTCTACGACTGCTACCCGTGTGCCGACGGCGGCTGGGTGGCGGTCGCAGCGATCGAGGCCCCGTTCTTCGCCGCCCTGCTCGAGGGACTCGGGTTGGACGCATCGGACCTGGGCGAACAGCACGACCGGTCCCGGTGGCCCGAGCTCCGCACGGCGCTCGCCGAGCGGTTCGCCTCGCTGCCCCGGGACGAGTGGGCGGCCCGGTTCGCCGGCGTCGATGCGTGCGTGAGTCCGGTCCTCGACATGGGCGAGGCCCCGCTCCACCCCCACGCCGTGGTCCGCCAGGCCTTCGTCGACGTCGACGGCGTCGCCCAACCGGCCCCGGCGCCACGGTTCGACCGAACACCCGCCGGGCCGGTCGAACCGGCCTGCGCCGGCGACGACCCGGTGGAGGTCCTGGGGGCCTGGGGTGTGGACGAGGCCAGCGTCCGGGCGCTCGCCGCCGACGGCGCGCTCGGCTAGTCAGCCGAGCAGGTACTCCGACATCGCGATCGACCGGAGCCGGGGCAGGTCGAACGCGACCTGGACGCTGTCGAGCATGACGGCCAGGTTGCCGGCATCACCGAGGTGGAACGCGACCACGTCGTCGACGACCTCCTCAGAGGGCCAGGACTCCACCACGATCCCGTCGAGCGGTTCCGCGCCCGGCGTGACCGGGTGGACCACCCGCTGGCGCACGTAGCGGAGCCGTGGCTGGGTCGACTCGGACATGGGCGACTGGTGGAGGTACCAGAGGTCGCGGAACGTGCGTTCGTCGAGCGCCGGGTTGCGGTGGACCAGCGCCAACGTGACGAGCCCGGGTGAGCGCTCGCCATCGGGCCAGTCCCTCGGCTCACCCCGCCGCTGACCGAACTCCGACCAGATCGACTCGGTGACCAGGTAGCCGTCGACCCGGACACCCAGCGGTCGGAGCAGTTCGTCGGCATCGCTGCGCAGGTCGTGCGCCGCGAACCACACGCCGACGGCCGCCGTCACGCCGACCGACCCGGCGGGCTCAGGCATCGGCCCGGCGATCCCGACCCGGTCGTCGGCGACGTGGACCGACACGTCGGTCCCACCGGCTCGACGCAGCCCCGGGACGACCCGCTCGACGAGCTCGTCGCGCAGCGATGCCCGGTCGGCGTCGGCCCGGGTCCGGATCAGGTAGACGAGCTTCTCCACGTGGTCGACCTCCTCACTCGCCGTCGGCCCGGCCGAGCGATCTGCGTCGTTCGATCCAGTCGTGGACCACCGTCGCGAAGTGCTCGGGGTTGTAGATGTCCTCCTCGTGGGACCAGCGGCCGGCACCGGCGTAGTGGAGGATGGTCAGGTTGTACTGCTCGAAGACCGACCCGTCGCCCGGGTCCTCGAGTCGGTTCCAGACCTTGGTGATCACCCAGCCCCGGTCTGCGTCGACGACGTGCCACTCGCAGGGGAAGGACGTGAACGCCGAGTTGGGCCACGGGGCCATGGTCGAGGTGATCCACGTGCGGATCTCCTCCCGGCCGGTGAACGTTCCGTAGAGGTGCTCCACGTACGTCGCGTCCTCGGTGAACAGGTCGACCCACGGGCCCCAGTCACCGGTGGCCCCCGCGTGGGCTGCCGCCTCCTGGTAGGTGACGAACGCGGCCTCGATCTCGTCGGCGTCGAACCTGCTCATGCGACCCATCCTGTCACCGGGGAGTGCTGGTCGGGACCCTCAGGTCGTGTAGTCGGCGTTGATGCGGACGTAGCCGTCGGTCAGGTCGCAGCCGAAGACCGTCCACGATCCCTCGGCGATGCCCAGGTCCACGCTGATGGCCACCTCGTCACGCCGGAGGTAGTCCTCCAACGCGGTGAGGGCCTGCTCGTCGAGTCGCCGTGGGTACACCTCGGTCCCGCCGAACCCGATCCGCACGCGGTCCTGATCGATGTCGGTGTCCTCGGCGCACTTCCCGATCGCCATGGCGACCCGGCCCCAGTTCGGGTCGGCGCCGTGGACCGCGGTCTTGACCAACGGGGAGTTGACGACGGACTTGCCGATCCGCTTGGCCTGGTCGTCGTCCCGTGCGCCGCTGACCTCAACGACGATGAGTGTCTCGGCACCCTCGCCGTCAGCGGCCAGTTGCCGGGTGAGGTCGAGGCACACCGAGTGCAGCGCAGTGCCGAACTCGTCGAGGTCGACGGCCCCGGCGTGGCCGCTCGCCAGCACCGCAGCGGTGTCCGAGGTGGACGTGTCCGTGTCGACGCTCAGGCTGTTGAACGTTCGATCGACGACGTCCCGGAACGCCCGGTCGAGGTCGGCGGCCGGAACATCGGCATCGGTGAGGATGAACGCGAGCATCGTCGCCATGTCGGGTTCGATCATGCCGACGCCCTTGGCCACGCCGACCACCGTGGCAACGCCACCGTCGACCGTCGGCATCGTCGCCATCGACGTCTTGGGGTGGGTGTCCGTCGTCATGATCGCCCCCGCCACCTCGTCGGCGTCGGTGCGGGCGAAGGGCCCGACCAGTCCCGCGAGGTGCTCGCGGATCCGCTCCATGGGGTAGGGCCGCCCGATGACTCCGGTCGAGGCGACGAGCACGTCCTCACGTTCGCATCCGAGCGATCGGGCGACGCCGGCGGCGAGCTCCTCGGCATCGCGGCGGCCGACGTCGCCGTTGGCGACGTTCGCGTTCTTCGAGATCACCACGATGGCCCGGAGGTGTCCGTCGGCGACGTGCTCCCGCGACAGCTCGACGCTCGGTCCGGCGAAGCGGGAGCGGGTGAACACCGCCGCTGCCGCACAGGTCCGCTCGGCGGCGACCACCACGAAGTCGTCGGTGTCGTCCTTGATCCCGATGTTCGCGACGTGGGCCGTGAATCCGAGGGGCAGCTCCATCGCCGGAAGTCTCGCAGAGCGGCGGCGCATGGCAACATTCGTCAGCGGGCAGCGGCCCGCCCGTCCGGCGGCACCGTCGGCGGCACCGACGCACCGAGGAGCACCGTGAGCGCACCCACGTCACTCGAGGGCCGACGCGTCCTGGTCACGGGAGCGGCCCAGGGCCTGGGCCTGACCATCGCCGAGCGGATCATCGACCTGGGAGGTTCGGTCGTCGTGGCCGACGTCCAGGACGAGGCGGGGGAGCACGCCGTGGCCGGCCTCGGCGACGCTGCCCGGTACGAACACCTCGACGTGTCCTCCGACGCCGACTGGGCGACGGTCTGCGACCGCGTCACCGACGGGATCGGCGGGCTGGACGGCCTCGTGAACAACGCCGCCCTCCTCGACATGGGGCCGCTCGAGCAGATCGAGCCGGACCGTGCCCGGCGGCTCCTGGAGGTCAACCTGCTCGGGCCGATCCTCGGCATCCGGGCCGTGGCCCCGTTGCTGCGGGCTTCGGGCGGCGGTTCGATCGTCAACATCGCGTCCATCGGCGGGCTCGAGGGGATGAACTCGACCGCGACCTACAACGCGACGAAGTGGGGCCTGCGCGGTCTGACCCGGGCGGCGGCGCTCGAGCTGGGCCTGGACGGGACCCGGGTCAACGCGGTGTGCCCGGGAATGGGCAACCCCGACATGCCGACCCCGTTCCTGGATCGTTTCGACCTGGACCGCTACCTCGAGGCCGCCCCGAGGCTCCCGTTCCACCAAGGTGGCCAGCCCCGCAACGTCGATGTCCACGACGTCGCCGAGATGGTCGTCTGGTTGCTCTCGGACGCGGCCCGGGGCTGCACGGGGGCCGACTTCGCCGTCGACGCCGGCTGGACCGCCGGCACGTTCGCCCCCGGCCTGCCCGGGTTCTGAGTCGCCCGGGCGGCGCTCAGCCGCCCGAGACCAGAGCGTCGGCCTCGGCGCCGAGCGAGATGTCCTCGTCGGGGTCGTCCAACCAGCCGTCGGGCAGCGCCACCCGCCGCAGAGCGCTCGAGTGGCTCCGCACCACCGTCGACGGGTCGACGGTCGGCAGCAGGGTCGGGTCCAGTCCGGCGAGGAGTTCCTCCACGTCGCCGGGGTCCTCGACCAGACCGGCCCGTCGTCGGACCTCGCCGCCGACCGGGTAGCCCTTGAGGTACCACGACAGGTGCTTGCGGAACCCGGCCAGTCGACGTTCGGGTTCCCACTCGCGGATGCGCCGGAGGTGGTCCAGCACCGTCGACGTGACCTCGCCCAGACGGGGCGCTGCGGCGCCGGGTCGTCCCGACAGCGCCAGCTCCAGGTCCCGGAACAGCCACGGGCGCCCCAGGCACCCGCGGCCGACGACGACCCCGGCGCAACCGGTCTCCGCCATCATGCGCACGGCGTCGTCGCCGCTGAAGACGTCGCCGTTGCCGAGCACCGGGACGTCGTCGATCGCGTCGACCAGCTCGGCGATCCGTTCCCAGCGCGCCTCGGGCGCGTAGTGCTGCAGCGCGGTGCGGGCATGGAGCGCCACGGCGGCCACACCGGCGTCCGCAGCGATCCGGCCGGTGTCGAGGAACGTGAGGTGCTCGTCGTCGATACCGAGCCGGAACTTGACCGTGACCGGGACCGTCCCGCCCGAGGTCGCGTTCGCGGCGTCCACCGCTGCGGTGACGACCCGCCGGAGGAGCGACCGCTTGTACGGCAGGGCGGCGCCGCCTCCGACCCGGGTGACCTTGGCCGCCGGGCAGCCCAGGTTCAGGTCGATGTGGTCGACGAGGCCGCGGTCGACCAGCATCCGCACCGCCTCGCCCACCACGGCGGGGTCGGTTCCGTAGAGCTGCAGCGACCGGACGGGTTCGTCAGGGTGGAAGCGGGTCAGCTCCCACGACGACCGGTGACCTTCGAGCAGGGCCCGGGCGGTGACCATCTGGTTGACGAACAGGCCGCCGCCGAACGACGCGCACAGTCGCCGGAACGGGGCGTCGGTGACGCCGGCCATGGGGGCGAGGACCACCGGCGGGTCGACCGGGATCGGGCCGAACCGC
This sequence comes from uncultured Microthrixaceae bacterium, assembly GCA_964391365.1. Taxonomy (GTDB): domain Bacteria; phylum Actinomycetota; class Acidimicrobiia; order Acidimicrobiales; family Microtrichaceae; genus SXMI01. Next base: position 8,503 of record CAYMKW010000106.1, read on the forward strand.
AGCGCCGTCGGTGAGTCGCTCACGCTTCCCGGTCGCGATGGCGCCAACGGTCCAGTGCGTGCAGCGTCCAGCCGGCCGGTCCGGCCCACCAGGTGAGGAGGAGCGACAGTCGCGCGGTCCGGCCCCGGGCGAGCGCATGCTCGTGGATCACGCGGCCTGCGAGCAGGTCGAGGACCAGGTAGTGGGTCCACCCGGCCAGGAACGCCGTCGGCGTGCCGAGGGCAGCGCGCAGGGTCTCCGGGTCGTCGAGGCGACCTCGCACCGCACCGTCCTCGTCACCGCCGACCAGCGAACGGCCGAGCAGGCCGATGTAGGCGACGCCCAGACCGACCGACAAGGGGGTGGACACTCGGACGAGCGCCGCGGTGGCTCGTGACCGCGGCGCCAGGATCATGGCCAGCCACACCGGTGCCGTCGTGGCGCTGAGGACGCTGAACGCCCGGCGCTCTGCCGGCGACATGGGTCGCCAGCCCGGTACCGGACCCATGGCGCTCGGATCGTCGATCACGTCGGGGGGTGGCACGAGTGCATCCTGCCCCATCGGGACGCAGCGCCGTCGCCCGGTTCCGCCGCGTTGTCCCGATCCGGGCCACCGGCCTAGAGTGGAACTCGTGCGAACCGACCGCTCCCTCCTCCTGCTGACCTAGGCGAGCCCGCCACCGCCGGCTCGCCGAACCTCCTGCGCCCTCGCAGGAGGTTCTTCGGTTTTCGGGGTTGCCACCCCGCACCGACCCGTCCGACCGAACCGAGAGACCACGAGACAGGACCCACGATGGCGACCCCACCTGCAACCCCCAAGCAGATGCCGTACGAGAAGTACCAGCCATTCGTCCCGTTCGCGCCCGAGCGCGGCGGTGACACGAACGGCGGCCTCGTCGACCGGACGTGGCCGTCGAACCGACTCACGCAGGCGCCCACGTGGTGCTCCGTGGATCTGCGTGACGGCAACCAGGCCCTGATCGACCCCATGGACCCCGTCCGCAAGATGCGCATGTTCACCACGCTCGTGGAGATGGGCTTCACCGAGATCGAGGTCGGGTTCCCGGCGGCGTCACAGACGGACTTCGACTTCGTCCGCGAGATCATCGAGGGGGGTCACATCCCCGAGGACGTGGCGATCCAGGTGCTGGTGCAGTGTCGCCCCGAGTTGATCGAGCGGACCTACGAGGCGCTCGAGGGGGCGCACTCGGCGATCGTCCACTTCTACAACTCGACCTCCGTGCTGCAGCGCGATGTGGTGTTCGGCCTCGACCGCGACGGCATCACGAAGATCGCGACCGATGCCGCACGACTCGTCCGCGAGTACGAGTCGAGGCTGCCCGGGACGCGGCTCCGCTACGAATACTCGCCGGAGTCGTTCACCGGCACCGAGCCGGAGTACGCCGTCGAGATCTGTGCCGCGGTCATGGACGCGCTCGAACTCGGAGCGGACGAGCAGGTGGTCATCAACATCCCGGCCACCGTCGAGATGTACATGCCGAACATCTACGCGGACGTGGTCGAGTACGTGCACCGCAACCTGCCCCGGCGGGATCAGGCGATCCTCTCGCTGCACCCGCACAACGACCGGGGGACGGCGGTCGCCGCCGCGGAACTCGGGCTGCTCGCCGGCGCGGACCGTGTCGAGGGCACGCTCTTCGGGAACGGCGAGCGCACCGGCAACGTCGACCTGGTGACCCTCGGGCTGAACCT
>CAYMKW010000107.1:0-10149 GCA_964391365.1 uncultured Microthrixaceae bacterium
GTGTAGGGGAACTCCTCGAGCGACGGCACGACCGGGAACAGCGCCCGCTCCGCGAGCGCACCGTGGCCGATCTCCCGGCGCTTCGGCCCCCGCATGAAGCCGGTCTCGCCGGTGGAGAACGGCGGGAAGTTGTAGTGGTGCAGGTAGCGCTTCTTGGTGATCGGGTCGATGCCGTCGATCATCTGGTCCATCTTCGCCATGCCCAGGGTGCAGAAGTTCAGGACCTGGGTCTCACCACGCTGGAACAGGCCGGTGCCGTGCGCCGTCGGGATGACGTCGACCTCGGCCGACAGCGGCCGGATGTCGGCCAGTCCACGACCATCGATGCGCAACCCGTCGGAGACGATCCGGGTGCGGACGGTCTCCTTGGTGAGCGAGCGCAGCGCCGCACCCACCTGCTTCGTCACGGTCGCGTTGGCCGCGGACTCGCTGGCACCGTCGGCCACGGCGGCGCTGACCAGGTCGGCGGTCACCTGCTCGAGCACCGATGCCTTGAGGGCACCCTCGGCGGCGGTCCGCTCGGCCTTGTCGGCGATCTGCATCACCTCGGCGACCCGGTCGCCCGCTGCGGCACGCACGGCGTCGGCGACGGCCGGCGAGTAGTCGACCTGCGGCGTGTAGTCCATGGTGGCGATGGGGCCACGAGCGGCCTCGACCGACTGCACGAGCCGCTGCTGCAGCTCGATGGCCTCGGAGATCCAGCGCTTCGACTCGTCGAGCGCCGTGGCCAGGGCGGCCTCGTCGACCTTGGGCGCACCCTGCTCGTAGTAGGTGAACGAGTGCTCGGTGCCACCGGCCTCGACCATCATCACGGCCACGTCACCATCGGGCAGCTGGCGTCCGGCGACGACGATCTCGAAGGTCGACTCGTCGGACTCCTCGTAGGTCGGGTGCGGGATCCACGCACCGTCCTGGCTGTAGGCCAGACGAACCGCACCGATGGGGCCGTCGAAGGGGACGTCGGAGATCATGAGGGCCGCGGACGCGGCGTTGATGGCGAGCACGTCGTAGGGGTGCTGCTGGTCGGCGCCCATCACGGTGCCGACGACGTGGACCTCGTTGCGGAACCCGTCGGGGAACGACGGGCGCAGCGGACGGTCGATCAGCCGGCAGGCCAGGATGGCCGACTCGGGCGCCCGGCCCTCACGCCGGAAGAACGAGCCGGGGATCTTCCCCGCCGCGTACATGCGCTCCTCGATGTCGACGGTGAGCGGGAAGAAGTCGATGCCCTCCCGCACGTGCTTGGCGGCGGTCGCCGCCACCAGGACACGGGTGTCGCCCTGCCCGGCGAGCACGGAGCCGCCGGCGAGGCCGGCGAGCTTCCCGGTCTCGAACGAGATGGTCTTGCTGTCGTCGTCGCCAACGGGTGCGGCGACGCGAATGGGTTCGGCCATGGGGGCCCTCCTTGTCGGCCCGCGAAGGGGCCGGATCAGTGCGGCAGGCCAGTCCCCAGTGGTCGATCCCCGGCCGAGGAACCCAGCGGAGCGAACACGCTCCGGGGCGAGGGGCCGGACACCGGCAACCGGTTACTGACCAGTCAGCCGCGGTGTTGACGGTGTCACGCTAGCCCAGAACCCGCCCGAGCGGTGAACACCGCCGGGACCACCAGCCGCCCGACCCGCCGGACAGGAGGGTCGGAGAACTCAGCGACGCAGGCCGAGCTCGGCGATCAACGAGCGGTAGCGCTCGACGTCGTTGTCCTTCAGGTAATCGAGGAACCGACGGCGCTTGCCCACCAGCATGAGCAGGCCACGACGGCTGTGGTGGTCCTTCTTGTGGACCTTCAGGTGCTCGGTGAGGTGGTTGATCCGATCGGTGAGGAGCGCGATCTGCACCTCGGGCGACCCCGTGTCGGTCTCGTGCTGGCGGTGCTTCTCGATCGTCCCGGCCTTGGGCGGCAGGTTCGTGGGTTCACGGTTGGACACGGTTGGTGTGCTCCTCGTTGGTGACCGGCGACCGCCGGTCCTCGGGTGTCGGACCCGGCCCCCGGGATCGTGCCGGGGTGAGCGCAGGGCCGCACCACGGCTCGGAAACGGGAGCCTTCCCGGCCGACGGGGACGCCGACCGGAGCGCTCAAGTTAGCAGCGGGCCCGGACGGCCTCCAACGGGGCCCGACCGCTCAGCGGCCGGGGTGCTCCACCGACCAGCGGTACTTCGGTCGTCGGTGCCGGCCGACGACGCGTCGACGGGAGTCCGCCGGTGCCATGGCGATCACCCGGGCATCGGGCTCGTAGCAGACGGCCTCGATCTCATCGATGGACGGCGACCGGCGCCGGAGGCCCGCCGAGCGCAGCGACCGGCGGATGGCGTCACCCAACGGGCCGGCGAGCAGCTCCACCACGATCGCCGGCAGGGTCTCCGGATCGCGCAGCAGCCAGGAGTGGCCGGCCCGGTCGACGGTGACCAGCGTGCCGTCGGTCCGGCGGACGGCGTCACGGGCCGTGCGGTGCGGGACGGCCACGTCCCACGAACCGTGGATGGCGATGACCGGGACCTCGCCCTCGGCGAGCGCATCGAGCGCGTAACGGCTCGAGCGGGTCCGCAGGATGGACGCCATCGGTCCGAGCAGTCGCCAGGGTGCCGCCACGTGGCCCGCCACCGTCGGCACGACCAGGCGGAGGAGCTTGGTGGCCTGACGCGGGTCGGTGAAGGCCGGCACGACCGCCATGGAGTCGATCAGCAGGGCGGCGCCCACGGCGCTGAGCAGGGGTGGCGCCACCCGGAACAGGTAGACCATGCGATCCCAGGTGTCACCGACGATCGCGTCGATCAGCACCACGGCGATCGTGGCCTCGGGTCGCAGCGCCGCCAACCGGGTGACGAGCTGGCCTCCCATCGAGTGGCCGGCCAGCACGTAGCGGCGCAGGCCGAGCTCGTCGATGGCGCGACCGAGCAGTTCGGCGTAGTCGTCCATGCGCTGACCCGACAGCGGCAGGCCCTGGGTGGCGCCGTGGCCCGCGGTGTCGATGGCCACGACCCGGAACCCCATGCTGACCAGCCGCGACAGCGACTGCGCGTACAGGAACCCCTCGGCGGAGAACCCGTGGACGACCACGAGCGGAACCCCCCGCCCTGCGACCGTGACGCCGACGCGGTGCCCGTCGCTCAACTCGATCTCGTGACGGGCCAGACGTGGGACCTCGACCGCCCCGTCGGCGAGCGGTTCGTCGAGAACCGGACCCTCGATCGGCTCCACGACCTGGCTCACCGAATCCGCCCACTCCTCGTCGACACGTGGGCTCCCGCCGCCCCGCTGCACCTGCACGCCCCCCACGGTAGCGGTGGACGTCCGGCTCGGGACGGCCCCTCAGTCGGCCAGCAGCCGGCGGGCCTCGTCGCAGTCCAGACGCAGTTGGGCGGCGAGCGCCTCGGCCGAGTCGAAGGCGGCGTCGCCCCGGATCCGGTGGGTGAAGCGGACCGCCACCCGCTCGTCGTACAGGTCGCCCTCGAAGTCGAGCACGTGGGCCTCGACCAGCACGGCGGCGTCCTCCCCGTAGAACGTCGGCCGGTGACCGACGTAGATCGCCGCCGGGAGCACGGCCCCATCGGACCGGACGAGCCGGCCGGCGTAGATCCCGTCGGCGGGCACCAGCAGGTCGGCGCCGACGGCGACGTTGGCGGTTGGGAACCCCAGTTCGCGCCCGCGGCGGTCCCCGTGGGCCACGGGGCCACGCACCTCGTGCGGGCGCCCCAGCATGTGGTTGGCGTCCTCCAGCCGGCCCTCGGCCAGCGCCCGGCGGATCGCCGTGGACGACACCTGGGCGTCGTCGCGGGCGGCCGACCCGTCGGGACCCACGAGCCGGTACCCGGTCACCGTGAAGCCGAACTCGGCGCCCAGTTCCTGCAGCAGCGCGACGTTCCCACGCCGACGCCGACCGAAGTGGAAGTCCTCCCCCACCACCACGTGCGTCGCCCGCAGACAGTCGACCAGCACACCCCGCACGAAGTCCTCGGCCTCCTCGGCCGCACGCTCCTCGTCGAAGCGGACGACGACGACGACGTCCAGGCCGGTCGTCGCCAGCAGCTCCAGCTTCTGGTCGAGGTCGGTGAGCAGGAGCGGCGCCGACTCGGGTCGGACGACCTGGGCGGGGTGCCGGTCGAAGGTGACCAGTGCAGATCGCCGACCCTCACGACGGGCCCGGTCGACGACCTCGGCGATCACGGTGCGGTGACCCAGGTGCAGGCCGTCGAACGCACCGATGGTCACCACGCTGCCCTCGTCGGGGCGGGGGCACTCGGATTCGGAACGGACGACCAGCATGGGAGACGGGACGCTAGTTCCGGCCGAGCACCATGGCGGGCTTCACTCGGTCGCCGCGGTGGGACTGGTAGACCGCCAGCAGGTCGCCCGACGGGCCCAGCACGGCCCACGGACCGTCGCCTCCATCGGCCCCCGACCCCAACCGGGTGCGTTCCAGCACCTTGCCGTGGCCGACGTCGACCGCCGTCGACTCGTCCACCTCGACGGTCGGGAGCACCCGGGCCAGCTCCGACGGCGCCAACAGGCGGGTCGGGTCCACGTCGTCGAGCGGCACCGCCTCATCCAGGGTGAAGGCCCCGACCCGTGTCCGTCGCAGCGCCGTCAGGTGCGCACCGGAGCCGACCGCATGACCCAGGTCGGCGGCCAGCACCCGGACGTAGGTGCCGCTCGAGCACGACACGGCGGCGTGCCAGACGAGCGGATCGTCGGTCGGGGTGACGTCGAATCGCTCGACCCGGATCCGCCGTGACGGGCGCTCGACCTCCTCGCCGGCCCGGGCCCGCTCGTGGAGGCGCACCCCGTCGACCTTGACCGCCGAGACCATCGGGGGGACCTGGTCGGACTCGCCGCGCATGGCCGCAGCCGCCGCCAGCACGGCGTCGGCCCGCACCGGTGTGTCGTGGGTCGCCACCACCTCGCCGTCGGCGTCGAGGGAATCGGTCTCGACCCCGAACCGGATGGTCGCGTCGTAGTCCTTGTCGACCCCGCTCAGGAACGTGAGCAGCCGGGTGGCCGGGCCCACGCCGAGGACCAGGACACCGGTGGCCATGGGGTCGAGCGTCCCGCTGTGGCCGACCTTGCGGGTGCCCAACAGGCGGCGGCAGCGTGCGACCACGTCGTGGCTGGTCCAGCCCGCCGGCTTGTCGACGACACAGATCCCGACCGGTGCGGCCGCCGGTGCGCCGCTGGTCACGACTCGTCGTCGTCGAGCTGGCGGAGGATCTCCTCGACCCGCAGCGCCGAGGCGAGCACGTCGTCGGGCCGGAACTCGATCTGGGGGGTCTTGCGGAGACGGACCTCGCGGTTGACGACCTGCTGGATCCGCCAGCGGAGCTCCTCGAGCGCCTCGGGCACCTCGTCCAGACGACCCTCCGACTCGGCCTGCATGGCCGAGTAGTAGACGACGGCGTGCTCGAGCGAACCGTCGACCACCACGTCGGTGACGGTGACCAGTTCCAGCCGCTCGTCGCCGATCCGCTCCAGCTCGGAGGCGACGACCTCTCGGACGAGTTCGCCGACCCGGTCGGTGCGGGAGAACTGGGCCGGGCGTCGCCGGCCACCTCGTCGGGCCACGGGCCATTCGTACCACGGCGGCGGGGGCCGCGCCGAGGCGACCCACCCCTCGTCCCAGCCCGGTCGGACCGCTGGTCCTGCCGCCCGCTCGGAGCACCGGTCGTGACGCCGGACACGCCGTTCCTCCGGGCACACTGGATGGGCGATGCAGTTGACGCCACCGCCCTACCAGCCGCCCGCGCCCGGTGAGCCGCCGACCAACGGCCCCGCTCCACGGCGCCGTCAACCCACGACGCCCGGCCAGAAGTGGGCGATCCTGGCGATCGCCGCCGGAGCCGGACTCCTGGCGGCGCTCACCTCGGGCGCTGCGCCGACGATGTGGGAACCCGCCGACCTCTTCTGGCGCTGGTTCGCGGCCGCCGGGGTGGCCCTCTGCGCCTCACGTTCCCGGCGCTGGACCCTGGTGTGGATGACCGTTCCGGCCGCCGTCCTGGGTGTCGGGGCCGCCCGGGTCGCCGGGATCGTGGCGTTGGTCGGGGCGGCCGTGTTGCTGGGGGCGAAGCTCCGCGACCGCCGACTCCGGGCAGCCGTCGGTGGGATCGGCGCCGTCGGCCTCCTCGGCATGGCCCTGCCCGAGCCGGTCGACGTGGTCGGTGTGACCGCGATCGTCGCCGTCGCAGCCGTTGCACCGACCCTGTGGAGCGCGCTCCGACGAGCCCGGTCCCGCGAGCGCCGGGCGGCCGGGTGGGTGCTGGGTGGTCTGGCCGCCGTCTGCCTCACGGGCATCGTGTCGGCCGTGGCCTTCGCGGCCACCAGCGCGCAGGACGCGCTCGACGCGGTGGAGGCGAGCGACCGGGCCGTCGAACAGGCATCGGACGACGACTCCGAGCTCACGGCGCAGGGATTCCAGGATGCCGCCGATCGGTTCGAACAGCTCGCCGTCCGCTCGAGCCGCGGCTGGTACCTCCCGGCCCGCTTCGTCCCGGTCGTCGGAGCCAACGTGAACGTGGCCGTCACGGCCTTCGAGTCCGGCGACCGCCTCAACCGGACGGCTGCGGACCTGAGCCGCGCCGTGGACCAGGACGCGCTCACCCTCCCGGAGGGAGGCCTCGACCTGACCGTGCTCGCCTCCTTCCGGGCGCCGGCTGCGGAGGCCGCCGACGCCGTCGCCGCAGCTCGCAGCGACCTGGACGCCGCCGACTCCCCCTGGCTGCTGCCGCCGCTGCGCTCCGAGCTGGGCACGATCGACGACTCCCTCACCGACGCCGAGAACTCGGCACGCACCGTCGCCCTGGCGGCCGAGGTGACGCCGGGCATGCTCGGCGCCGACGGACCACGTCGATACCTGCTGCTGCTCGGCAACCCGGCGGAGCTCCGTGACATCGGCGGCCACCTCGGCAACTGGGCGGAACTCATCGCCACGGACGGACGCCTCGAACTGGTCGAGGTCGGAGCGCCCTACGACCTGTTCACGCCGTTCGACAACCCGCCGCCGACCCTCACTCCGGGCGCCTACCCGGAGTCGCTCAACGACCTGCGGCCCCAGTACTTCCCCCAGAACTGGGGCGGCACGCCCGACATGGACGCCGTCGCCCGCCTCTCCGCCGAGCTCTTCCCCCAGGCCCGGCCCGGAGGGCCGATCGACGGGGTCATCTACGCGGACCCGACGGCGTTCGCGGCGTTGTTGGAGCTGACGGGCGGGGTCGACGTGCCGACGACCGACGTGACGCTCACGAGCGACAACGCCGTGCAGTTCCTCACCGTCGACCAGTTCGTCGAACTGACCGACGCCCCGGCCGGTACGGATCCACTCGGCGACGCCATCGAGACGGCCGTCCGCCGGTTCGCCGACTCGCCGCTCCCCGGACCGCAGCGGCTCGCCGGACTCTTCGCCCCGATCGTCGACGGCGGCCACCTGCAGATGAGCATGTTCGAGCCGGAACGCAACCGCCTGCTCGAACGGCTCGGCCTACGGCGCACCCTCGAGCGGCGGGGCGAGGAGGACATCCTCTCGGTCGTCAACCGCAACGCCAACCCGTCCAAGGTCGATGCGTTCCTCCGACGTGAGGTGTCCTACGACGTCCAGTGGCAACCGGGAACCGGCCAGATCCGATCGACCGTCACCGTTCGGCTCACCAACGACGTCCCCACCGGCGGACTCGACGAGGACCAGGTGAACCCGCCGCCGGCCACACCTCCCGGGACCAACCGGACCCAGCTGTCGATCCTCACACCGCTGAGCGCGACCGAGGCCACCAGGGACGGCGAACGGACTCCGTTCGGGACGCAGGCAGAGTCACCATCGGTGTTCCGCCACAACATCTGGGTCGAACTCGCCCCGGGGGCCACGACCACCGTGACGCTGGCGCTGACCGGTCGGAGCGACGAGCAGTTCTACCAACTCCACTGGCTCGGCCAACCGGCGCTGAACACCGAGCCGACGACCGTCCGGGTCTCCGAGCTCGGGGAGTCGCTGGAGCAGGGCGGCGAGCTGCTCGTGGAGCGCTTCCCGGCCACCGACGACCGAACCATCCGCTACGACCCGAGGCGAACGGTCGGCTGATCAACCCTCGTCGGGCCCCGAACACCTCGCAGCGGGCCGAAACACCCACGCTCCGTGACATTCCGGTTTCCGGCGCCCCCTCGGGGACCGAACAGCGCAGGGAAATCTTCGCAGATACTGGACACGGAGAGTGGACTTCTCCACAATCGTGGCAGTCCACGGCGGTGCGGGGAAACCCCGCGGAGCAGCAACACGAGGGGTTCACATGTCCGAGATCACCACCACCCAGCCCCGGCGGGGTCGAAGCGCCCTCCTGGCCATCGGTCTGGTCGCCGGCTTCGTCACCGTGCTGACGGCCTGCCCGCCGCCGCCCACGCCGACGACCACCACGACGACGACCACATCGTCGACGACCACCACGATCGCACCCGGATGCGTGGGCTACACCCCCACGGGCATCGGCGTCAGCGACAACCTCGTCTCCGTCGGCGACTCGATCACGGTGTCCGGCTTCGGACAGACCAGCCCGACCATCGGCGTCGAGATCAAGATGACCCCCATCGGAGCCGGCACCGCCACCGGTGTGCTCGCCACCACGCTCGTGGCACCGAACGGCACCTGGGCCACGGCCATCACGATCCCGTCGGTCACGCCGGGCAGCTGGAAGGTCGTGGCCAACGCCGTCGGCTGCACCGGCACCGGATCGGCCACCATCCAGGTGCTCTGAGCCGACCACGAACTCTCTGACGATGCCCCGGGCCCCGGCCCGGGGCATCGTCGCGTCCGGGCCAACACCACGAGGACGCGTACCGCAGCCGGGCGCGCCGATCCGCTCGGCTCGACGGTCGGGGATCGGACGGGTCCGACTCAGGTGCGGGGGATCTCGCGCAGTTCGAACGTCTCGATGACGTCGCCCTGCTTCAGGTCCTGGAAGTCCGACAGGCCGATGCCGCACTCGAAGCCGGAGGCCACCTCTCGGACGTCCTCCTTGAACCGGCGCAGCGAGCTGACCTCGCCCTTCCAGATGATGGTCCCCTCGCGGAGGAAGCGGACCTGGGAGCCCCGGGTGATGTTCCCGGACTGGACCAGACAGCCGGCCACGGCGCCGATCCGAGGGATCCGGAACACCTCGCGGACCTCGGCCTCGCCGGTGACGACCTCCTCGAACTCCGGTTCGAGCATGCCGACCATGGCCGCCTCGATGTCCTCGAGCAGCTTGTAGATGATCTCGTAGGTCCGGATCTCGACGTCCTCGGTCTCGGCCATGTCCCGGGCCTGGCGACCCGGCCGGACGTTGAAGCCGATGATCGTGGCGCTCGACGTCGCGGCGAGCTGGATGTCGGACTCGGTGATTCCGCCCACCCCGCGGAGCACGAAGCCGATCCGGACCTCGGGTCGCTCGAGCTTGCGCAGGCTCTCGGTCACCGCCTCCAGCGAACCCTGGACGTCGGCCTTGACGATGAGGTTGAGCGTCGCCTGCTCGCCCGCCTGGATCTGGGCGAAGATGTCCTCGAGCCGGGCGCCGTGCGACATGACCGAGGCATCACGGGCCCGGGACGCCTCGCGATGCCAGCGCTCACGGGTCTCGGCAACCGCCTTGGCCTTGCGCTCGTCCGGAGCGACGACGAACTGATCGCCTGCCTGGGCCACATCCGACAGTCCGAGCACCTCCACCGGTGTCGACGGTCCGGCCTCCTTGACCTGCTCGCCGCGGTCGTTCACGAGCGCCCGGACCCGGCCCCAGGCGGGACCGGCCACCATCGGGTCGCCGACGCGCAGCGTCCCCCGCTGGACGAGCACGGTGGCCACCGGACCCCGACCCATGTCGAGGTGTGCTTCCAGGACCGCACCCCGGGCCCGGCCGTCGGGCGTGGAGCGGAGATCCTCGAGCTCGGCGACCACGAGCAGGTTCGCCAGCAGGTCGTCGATGCCGATGTTCTGCAACGCCGAGACCTCGCAGACGACGGTGTCGCCGCCCCAGGCCTCGGGCACCAGGTCGTGCTCGCTCAGCTGCTGGAGCACACGGTTGGGATTGGCGTTGTCGCGGTCGATCTTGTTGACCGCGACGACGATGGGGACCTCGGCGGCCTTGGCGTGCTGGATCGCCTCGATCGTCTGGGGCATCACGCCGTCGTCGGCGGCCACGACCAGG
>CAYMKW010000108.1:0-10018 GCA_964391365.1 uncultured Microthrixaceae bacterium
CGAACCCGAGGCGTCGCGTACGGTGCACGAGGTGGAGTCGATCCCACCCGTACTGGAAGCGTCCATCCGGACCCAGTTGCGGGAACGCCGAACCCAAGGGCTGGCGTTGGCGTGCTTCGACGTCGATGGCATCCGCTTCGCCGGCGGGGTCGGGCACTCCGACCTGGCTCGAGGCGAGACGGTCACTCCCCGGACCGTGTTCCGGGTGGCGTCGATCTCCAAGCTGTTCACAACCACGCTGCTGCTGACCGCGGTCGACGAGGGACTGGTCGATCTCGATGAGCCCGTGAATCGCCATCTGCCTCCAGGGCTTCGGATCACCACGGTCGACGGGACTCCGGCGGAGTCACGGGTTCGCACGCTGCTCTCGCACACCTCCGGACTCCCTGCCGGGGCCCGCGGCGCCGATCTCGGCAACCGGGCGCTCACCCGGATCACGAATGGCGGGCCGCTCCGATCCCTCGCCGATGCCATCTCCGGACTGCGGCTCGTTCCGCGACCCGGCGAGCGGGTGATCTACTCGAACGCGGCGTTCAACGTCGCGGGCTACATCGCCGGCCGAGCGTTCGGGCAGCCCTTCGAGGAGGCGGCACAAACTCGCGTGCTCGATCCGCTCGGCATGAGCGACGCCGAGTTCACTGCTCACCGGGTCGGTCCCGGTGTCGCCACCCCGTACGGTTCGATCGTGCCCCCGGCCGCGGGGCCGAAACCGGCGGACCACCTCCGCCTCGTCGCCACGCCGATGGGCGGGTTGACGACCAGCGTGCTGGACCTGACCCGCTTCGGCCAGATGGTCCTCAACGGCGGCGAACTCGACGGACGGCGCATCCTGAGCCGTCCGGTGTTCGACGCGGCGACGACGCTGAGCACCCGCAACCACCCTGAACTCGAACAGGGTTTCGGACTCGGGTTCAAGGTCCAGACCTGGCGAGGCCGCAGAATCATCGGCCACGACGGCAACATGCCGGGCGTCGCCACCCAGCTCTGGCTGGCACCCGACGACGGTCTCGGCGTGGTCGCCCTCACCAACGGCTACTCGCTGGGGGTGCCCCACATGACCGCCGCCGCAGCGATGGCCCACGCGCTCGGCCTGCCACCGGACCCGACCCCCGATCCCCCGGTGAACGTCAGCGCCTGGGAGGAGTTCGGCCGACGGGTCGAGGGCACCTACGAGCTCCAGGACTCCCAGCTACCCGGGATCGTCGGACGGGTCGCGAACCTGATCGGCAAGGTGGAGGTCCGCCACGAGACCGCCGGCCGGCTGCGACTGGACGGCAACGCCGGATCCGACGGCCCCGTCTGGCTGTGGCCCGACGGGGAACTCGGTCACTACCGGGTCGACGGCGCCGTCGACCCCGACACCAACGCGTTCATCGAGGGACGATCCGACGGGTCGCACCTGTGGCTCGGCCACGGCGCCCACCTGCTCCGCACGTAGGGATCGCCTCGATCCATCGACGTCGTTGCGACCGGTGCACGGCACCCACCTGCATGGGATGCGTTCCGACTGACGGCTAGTGCATCTCTGGCGGGAACGGGCAGTGGCGACAACCACTTCCGCAGCACTCCCCCCTCGCGAGGAGCGCCGGGCCGGTCATGACGAGGAGCCCGCTGTCAGGGTCGAAGTAGAAGTCCTCGCCCCGGGCCACGGCCCGGTCGTGACGCTCCTGGGCACTGTCCGACATGCCCGAACGCGACCACAGGCTCCCGCCGGCGACAAACCGGCCCGCAGCGAGGCGCCGCAGTGTCGCCCCCACAACGGCAAACGGCCCCGGAGCGGGGCCGATTGCGCAATGACGATGGTGGCGGGGGCAGGACTTGAACGAGCGAACCTCGGGTGAAGAGTTCGACGACCCTCGTGTCGGCCTATGCCGCCGAGTGCCGTTCCCCCATGTGTTCGCAGGCTTCTCGGCGTTCGGTGGTGCCGTCTCGTCCCGGCCCGTACCGCCTGCTTCTACCGGATCTGGCAGATGATCTGGCAGACGCCACGAGCAAGGCACGAACACCGAACAGGGCGCATGTCGGGCGTGCGGGCCTGCCGTTGCCATGTCGGTGGAATGCGGGCTCAGTTCGAGTGGTGAGCATGGCGATGGCGCAGATCGGGGAACGTCGAGCTGTGCTTCACGCCGACCTACGGCTGCCCGTTCGGGTCGTCAGCCGTGGTCGCCATGGGAGCACAGCGCAGCGGCAGGGGGCGTCGGCGAACCGGCGACGGCAGCGGCGAGCAGCTGTGCCATGGCGGCGAGGTCCGCCCGGGCGCGGCGAGCGTTCCCATGCATCTCGAACTGCATGATAAGACCGTCGATCCCCGCCATCATCACTCGGCTCGCCTGCGCATAGCCCATCGCCGGCGGCGGCTCGCCGGCGGCTTCGGCCTCGGTCCGCAGCAGATTCTCGCAGTATCGGATCACGCCCTCGATCTGTTCGCGCATCCACGGGTCGTCCGTGGGCGTGAGGTCCCCCATGACGATGGCGAAACGGGGATCGTCTAGCAACTGGCCAACTCGAGTGAACACCGCCACGACGCCTGCGGCCATGCCGTTGCCGGTGGCGACCGCCTGACCCAATTCGGTCATCAACTCGCCGATGACGTGCTCGAACGCAGCGCGGACGACGTCGGTTTTCGAACCGAACGTGTAGTGGATGCTGGCGAGCGGCGCGTCGGCCTCGGCAGCGATCGCCCGGGTGGTCACGTGGTCAACACCGTCTCGTTGGAGGACGCGGACAGCGGCCTCGATCAGTTGCCGGCGGCGGTCGTCCTGGGAGACGTAGGACATGTCGCCAGTGTACGCGTGATCTTGGTCATGCGACCTGGTCAGCCGACCAAGTACCGCTATGTTAGTCACATGACCAACACCTACTCACCCCTGGTCGATCCGGTCGATCCGGGCGACCCAGCTGGGCCGGTAGGTTGGCGGCCGAGTCGACTGGCGCCACTGGCACTCGCGGAGTTGGCCGTGTTGCTCGGTGGTCAGGCGTGGTTCGTCACGCTGACCTGGCTGCTGATCGATCGGGGAGCTCCGGGTCCCACGATCGGTCTGGTACTGATGGTCGCGGCGATCCCCCGTGCCGCGTTGATGCTCGTCGGGGGGGCGATCACCGACCGCCATCCGCCGTTGGCCGTTCTTCGCATTTCGGCGGGCGTCATGACCGTGCTGATCGGGCTGGCGACGTTCCTCGTCACGCAGGGAGCGGTCCCCACTTGGCAACTCGCTGCCCTGGCGGCCCTGATCGGCGCGACCGATGCCTTCTTCTTCCCGGCGGTCGGTGCACTGATCCCTCAGATCGTGCCGCCGGAGCAGCGACATCAGGCCAACGCGTTCATCCAGCTGTGCGATCAGGTCACCCAGATCGCAGGACCGGTCCTGGCTGGCGTCGTGCTTGCGCGGTCGGGCCAGGTCACCGCGGTTGCGGTGATCGGCGGATGTTTCGCACTCGGGCTGATCGCATTACTCGTCATGCGTTCGCGTCCGGGGCTGAACGGGGCCGAGGATGCTCAGTCGGTTCGACGGGCGATCGCCGAGGCCCTGCAATTCTCGTGGGCGAGCCCAGACGTGCGGAGCTGTCTCGTCGTGGCCGCAGCGCTGTCGCTCGGCACGGTCGGGCCGGTCAGCGTCGGTGGAGCGCTGTTGGCCGACCAGCGGTTTGGAGGAGCGCAGGGGCTGGGGATCCTGCTCGGCGCGTTCGGCGCCGGAGCGTTCCTCGGGGTGGTCGTCGCCGGAGTGGCCCGAGTGCCGGCTTCGGCCACGACGGTCCTCGCTGGCACCACAGCCTGCATCGGTGTGGGAATCGGGCTCCTGGGTGTTTCGTCGTCCCTTCTGATGGCGTGTGCCATTGCCGTCCCCACCGGTGTTGCGGCGGGCTACCTGGGCGTGGTCGCCACAACGATGCTGCAGAACAGGACGCCGCTCGAGATGCAGGGTCGGGTGTCGAGTCTGCTCATGTTCGCCTTCTTCGCGCTGGACCCGATCTCCCAGGGTCTCAGTGGCCTCCTGGTCGACATCGGTATCGGCCCGCTCTTCGCCACAGCCGGCGTGATGCTCGTCGCCGTTGCCGCGGCCGTTGCCCGAACTACGAAAGGAAGTTGACATGACCACCCTGCTCGAGGACGCCCGCACTGGGGTGACCCTGGGTCTCACCTCGGCGGCCACGAGAGGGCTCGCCTTCATGGGCGATCCGCTGGCCCAACTCGACCGGCACCGTCCGGGCACCGACGATCCGTTTGCCATCATGGCGAAGATCCGCCAGCTCGGTCCGTTCTCCCGGAGCCGCACGGGGCTCTGGGTCACGGCGTCGCACGACGTCTGCCGGGAGGTGCTTCGGAGCAAGGACGCCAGTTCGCGCAATGTCGACGAACGCGACCAGCACCCGCTCGACGATTCCTTTATCGGCATGGACGCGCCGGACCACACCCGGCTGAGGAGACTGGTCTCGTTGGCGTTCACTCCCAAGGCCATCGGCGAACACCGGGAGCGCATTGCGAACGTGGCCAACCAACTCCTCGATGCCTGTCCCACCGATCGGCCGGTCGACCTGGTGTCGGCCTTCGCTGCCCCGTTGCCCATGGCGGTGATCTGTGACCTGCTCGGCCTTCCCGCGTCGGAGCGGGAGCGATTCTTTCGCTGGGGCGAGGTCCTGATCGCTGCGCTCGATCGGGCCCGGTCGCTGGACGGTGTCCGTCAGGTTCGACTGGCCAATGCCGAGCTGCGGGCGTACCTGGCAGCGGTCGTGGCGGAGCGACGTCGTCGACCCGATGATGACCTGGTCAGTGCGCTCGCCGCGGCTGCCGACGAAGGCGATCGCTTGACCGACGCAGAGATCGTGTCCACGTTGGCGCTGTTGCTGATCGCCGGCTTTGAAACCACGGTGAACCTGATCGGGACCGGCACGTCGAACCTTCTGGATTCGCGCGATCAGCTCGAACTGGTCTCGGCAGAACTCGACGCTCATGTCGGGAACCTGGTGGAGGAGTCGCTGCGGTTCGAAGGTGCCGTCATGTACACGTTCCGCGTGGCGCTCGGCGACATCCAGGTCGGCGACGGTGCCGCCATCCCTCGCGGAGCGACCGTGGTGCTCGGGCTGGCCGGCGCCAACCGGGACCCGGCGGTCTTCGACCAACCGGACCGTTTCGACGTGACTCGGACCAACGCTCGCGAGCATCTGGCGTTCGCCAGTGGGCCCCACTACTGCCTGGGTGCTGCGCTGGCCCGGCTAGAGGCCGAAGAGGCGTGGCGGGCGCTGCTCGGTCGTCATCCGCAGATTCGCCGGGCAGGCGAGGCGACCTACCGTCCGTCGCCGATCATCCGCGGCCTGGCGAGTCTGCCGGTGGTGCTCAGCCGCTGATCGTGGGCGCATGCTGCTTTCATTGGGCCTGCAGCTGATGAAAGCCACTCCGGTACTCGATCTGCCCTCCCGATCGATCTGACGCGCCACTAGTCGATGCTGTCGGAACTCCTCAAGCCTTGGGAAGGGAGCGTGGACTACGACGTCGATGTCCATCGTCGTGCGGGGCTCGGAGTAGAGCATCGAGGCGAACGAACCAGTCACCAGGTACGGGAACGCTGCATTGTTCAGCGCACCAATGACCGTCGATACAAACTCGGTGAGACCGCCCACTATTCGTCAGCGGTGGCGGCCCGACGGGCCGCTCCGGCAGCGCCGATCTGCGCTGCGACCTCAGACATCTCGATCGCGATCTGAATCCGCCGCGCAGGTGTCATGGACCGAATTGCAGCCAACTGCAGTGCGCGAATTTCCTTAGAGGTGTCAGGCGATCCGGGCACGTCAGAAGTGTAACGATGCGCTCCGACGAGGCTCCTCACTCCCCCCCCTCCACCCCTGAACGACGAACGGCCGCCCACTGGGCGACCGTTCTTCGATGGTGGCGGGGGTGGGACCCGTCGGTCGATGCGCTCCCTCCTCCCAAATCCCTGCCCGCAAATGCGAACGGACCCCGTGCGGGGGCCGTCTGCGACTTCGTTGGTGGCGGGGGCAGTGTGATGGTTCAGGACATCTGCAAGGGGTGAGTCGAGACATCTGCAAGGCGCTGGGGTCAGCGTGGGTGGATGTCGAAGCGTCGAGCGGTGATCCTGGCGGTGACCGTGGAGCAGCTCTCTCAGGCTGAAGCCGCCCGCCTGTTCAACCTGTCTGAGTCAACGGTGTCGAGGTGGTTGGCCCGCTACCGCGACGAGGGTGACGCCGCGTTCGAGGCACGGTCCCGCCGGCCCAGAACCTCACCGACTGCGACTGATCCGGGCGTGGTCGAACGGATCGTGAACCTGCGCCTCGAGCTCGATCGTCAAGGCCTCGATGCCGGGCCGCACACGATCGCCTGGCACCTCGCGACCCACCACCAGGTCACTGTGTCGGTCTCCACGATCCGGCGGCGACTGCTCGCTGCCGGGTTGATCACACCCGAACCCAAGAAGCGGCCCCGGTCCGCCTACATCCGTTTCGAAGCCGACCTGCCGAACGAATGCTGGCAAGCCGACTTCACCCACTGGCGTCTCGCGGACCGCACCGACGTCGAGATCCTCACCTGGCTCGACGACCACTCCCGCTACGCGCTGTCGGTCACCGCCCACCGGCCCGTCACCGGAGCCGTCGTGGTCGACACCTTCCTCGACACCACCGCTGAACAGGGATTTCCCGCTGCGGTGCTCACCGACAACGGCATGGTCTTCACCGCCCGCTTCGCCGGCGGCCGAGGCGGCCGAAACCGCCTCGAGACCACCTTGGCCGACTTCGGCATCGAACAACGTCACTCCCGCCCCAACCACCCCACCACCTGCGGCAAGGTCGAACGGTTCCAACAGGCCGTGAAACGTTGGCTCGCCAAACAGCCCACCGCCGAGACCCTCACCGAACTCCAGGATCAACTCGACGGCTTCCGCGACACCTACAACCAGCGGCGCCCCCACAGCTCCCTCGCCCGCCGAACACCCGCCACCGTCTACGACCTGCTCCCCAAAGCCACCCCCGGCAACACCAAGACCGACAGCCACTTCCGAGTCCGCCACGATCGCGTCGATGCGACCGGATCGATCACTCTGCGCCACGCCGGACGCCTCCACCACATCGGAATCGGCCGAGCCCATGCCGGCACACCCATCGTCGCGATCGTCAACGACCTCGACATCCGCATCGTCAACACCACCACCGGCGAACTGCTCCGCCAACTCACCCTCGACACCACCCGCGACTACCAGCCCATCAACAGCAAAGGCCCGAACCCCTGAGGGTTCGGGCCTTGCACATGTCTCGCGACATGACAATGGTGGCGGGGGCAGGATTTGAACCTGCGACCTTCGGGTTATGAGCCCGACGAGCTACCGAACTGCTCCACCCCGCGGCGTGGAACGGACGCGACCGCCGCTGCCCCAGCGCTGGGCAAGCCGCTCAGCCGACCTGCAGCGGGATCCCGGTCTCCCGCTCGGAGACCTCCCAGAGGATCCGGATGCCGCTGTCGAGGTCCCAGCGGCGCAGGATCGGCAGCTCCACCGGCGGCCCGAACGATGCGAACCGCGGTCCCTAGAACTGCCCGCCCCGGGCCCCGGGTCGGTCGCGGCCCGCAGCTGCGGCCGGGCGCCGACCGTGGGTGACATGCCGGTGCGCGCCCAGTGGCCCAGGTGTCTGAAGGTCGTCTGGCAGGTAGTGATTCACTGGCCCATCGAGATCGATGCGCCCGGCGTCGACTGCGGTGAGCACCAGCGTGGTCATCAACAGCTTCGAGATCGACGCCACCCGGAACACGGTCTCGGCAGTGACCGGTCAACCCTGCGCCACGTCGGCGGCGCCGACGCCGCCGGCGAAGCGGATGCCGTCCGAGTCGAAACAGGCCAACGCCGATTCCTGGGTGTGGCGTTCCCGCAACCTGGCTCGGATGGTTGCATCGAGGACGGCCGGGATGGGATCCACCCGTCGAACGGCACGCGAGGTTCTCATTGACCTCGGATCGCTCCACTCTCGATCTGCACCGACAACGAGTGGCTCAGACGCCGAACTCTCGAGCTCGCACGACAGGCCCACCACGAGTGGACCGGGACGCCAACCAGCGACCTTCGGTGCTCAACGACAGCCAGTCTTCGACCCGAGGGGTGTGAACAAGAAGACGAGAGTTCGACGAAGTAATCCTCAGGGGCCCGCTGCTCCGAACGTCACCCCGCACCGATGACGACGGGCTCCTCGCGCACCGGGGGAACTTGGCTCGGCGAGTACGCGAAGGTCTCGAACCACTCCCGGAACTGGGTCAGCGACGCGTCCGTCTGGTGCGGGTGGTTGTCCGTCTCCCGGGGCTTGCGGTCGTTCCACACCGCCGCGTCTTCTCTCGTGGCGTTCCACGATGCGGCGTAGCCGACGGCGTCCTCGAACAGACGGAGCGGGTTGTAGCTGCGGCGGCCGATCCCGACCTGGGTGAGCAGGCACTTCTTTCCCTCGATGATCGTCACGAAGTTGCACAGCACCGACGACCGGTCCTTGATGTTCGAGGTGAGGTGCGTGTTCAGCGGTCCGTCGAAGTGCGTCACGACCGAGGCACGATCGCCCGACACGTACGACAGGGGCGGCAGGAGCTCGGTGGCCATCGTCGCAAGCCCGCGGTGGCCGTCGGATTCGAACGTTCCCTCTTCGATGCACTTGCCGAACATCGAGTGCGTGAACTCGAAGTGGCGCGGGTCGACGCTGTTGTCGACGGGCACGCTCGGGTGGTGGATCGACAGCATCCGACTGTGGCGCCACAGGATGTCGGGCTCGTCGTCGCTGAGGAACTCCGGTGCATCCCAGCTGGGTTCGACGCCCTCGTGGTCGAACCATGCGTAGGCGATCCCTCGGCGCTCGACAACGGGGTACGAGCGGATCGGCCGATGGGTCGGGTTCGCGCCGCGGCCATCACCGCGGAACAGCCGCCCGTGCATGGGGCACTGCAGGCAGTCCTTCACGACGCGTCCGGTCGCCATGTTGACCCCGAAGTGCGAGCAGTGGGCCTCGAGGACGTTGAGCGTTCCGGAGTTGGCACGGAAGACGACGCACTTCTCGTTCATGAACGTCCGCTCAGCCACCCTGCCCTCGGCGTAGTCCTTGGACAGCCCGATGAACATCCATCCCCTGTAGTTCATGTGCTCGCTCACCTTTCGTCTCGTCGATCCGGTCGACTGACCGACCGGTCTGGGACTCGCCGTAATGCGAATCCAGATTCTCATGTCACGGTGGGCGCGTCAATCATCCGAGTCATGGGCGATCCCCAGGTATCCCAGCACCATGCGCTCGACCTCAGCGATGAACTGCTGCTCGGAGAGCGTGGCGCCACCAGGGGACGGCAGCGTGCTCTCCCGCTGCTCCACCATCGCCATCAACAGGCGCATCGCCTGGGACGCGGCGAGTTCGGGATCAGGGTGGTCGAACTGGTGTCGATAGGCGAGCAGGTACCGCCGCCCCGCCTCGATGACACCGTTCTGGATTCCCAGCTCGATCTCCGCAAGCTCCGGGTCGTCGTACATGCGCTCGAGCGATGCGCGGCGTCGTCCCCGGTAACGACGGATGATGGCGAGCCCCATCTCCAGCGCCTGGGGCAGCGTGTCACGGAGATCCCCGGAGTCTCCGCGTTCGGTGTCTCCGAGCGGCCCGAGGGCGTCGACGAGAGCCACCGCTTCCTCTGCCCCTCGTCGATGCATGTAGCGAAGCAGCTCTGACTTCCCACCGAATCGGTCGTAGATCGCGCTCATCGAACAGGGCACCGCTGCGGCGATGTCGGAGAGCTTCGTTGCCCGGTAGCCCCGCTCGGCGAACAGCCGGTCCGCCTCCTCCAGGATGCGTTCCAGCTGTTGGCGCGTGCGTTCCTGCTTGGGGGCGTCGAACTCCCCCGCCTGGGGCCCCCGGCGCGATGGCGGCGTGCTCGATGTCGGTCTCACGATGGTCGTCCACGGTAGGTGACCCGAGGATTCATTGCGCGTGTCGCGTGCCAAGAAGTTGGCAGGGTTTCCGGTTCGGCAAAGTTGAGGGTTCGGGGGCGTCAACGGGGTGT
>CAYMKW010000109.1:0-9392 GCA_964391365.1 uncultured Microthrixaceae bacterium
TCGACCGGGCCTGGCGCCGTGTCAGCACCGTGTTCCAGCCCAAGAACCCGCCGCTGTACGCCGCCGTGACGGTGCAGAAGAACACCGAGCAGATCGTGGCTCCCGGTGAGGCGCCGCCGCCACCGAAGGTCGACGAGGAGGCCGAGACGGTCACGGTCGTGCTGCTCCGCAACCTGGGGACGCGGCGCCTCATCCCGTTCCTCTTCACGCTCTTCTCCGGCATCGTGTTCGCTGCGCTCGTCTGGATGCTCCACAACCGTGACAAGCGGGCGATGCAGGTCCGGGACGAGTGGGACCCCTCACAGGCGGAGCTGCCCGCCGAGGTGCGCTGACCCGTGGGGCAGTACCTCCCGATCGTGGCGATGATCGTGCTCGCGGCGCTGTTCGCGGCGCTGAGCTTCGTGGCATCCAGCCTCATGCAGCCACGACGGCCGACCGAGGCCAAGGTGGCCCCCTACGAGTGCGGGATCGTCGACCAGACCGAACCGCCCGAGCGGTTCCCGGTCCGGTTCTTCCTGATCGCCATGATCTTCATCGTGTTCGACATCGAGATCATCTTCTTCTACCCGTTCACGATGGTGGCCGAGCAGCTCGGCGGGTTCGGGTTGGTGGCGATCGGGATCTTCGCCGCCGCGGTGTTCGAGTCCTTCCTCTACCTGATCCGCAACGGCGCGCTCGACTGGGGCCCGGTGGTCCGGGCCCGCCGCTCGGCGCTGCGATCCATGCCGTCGCGCACGACGACGAGCACGAGCCGCCGTGTCGGGACCGAGGGTCGCGCCGCCGGCGGCACCGAGGTGGCCGCCTGATGGGCATCGTCGCCGACGTCGGAGCCGATGGACTCGGAGGCCTGCAGCACAACGTGCTGACGGGTCGCCTCGAGGACCTGGTCCGCTGGGCGCGCAAGCGGAGCTGCTGGCCGGCGACGTTCGGCCTGGCCTGTTGCGCCATCGAGATGATGGCGGCCGGTGGCGCCCACTACGACCTGGCCAGGTTCGGCATGGAGGTCTTCCGGGCCTCGCCCCGGCAGGCCGACCTGATGATCGTGGCCGGCCGCGTGTCGCAGAAGATGGCACCGGTGCTGCGCACCATCTACGACCAGATGATGGAGCCCAAGTGGGTGATCTCCATGGGTGTCTGCGCATCGTCGGGGGGCATGTTCAACAACTACGCGATCGTGCAGGGCGTCGACCAGGTCGTGCCGGTGGACGTGTACGCGCCGGGCTGCCCGCCCGGTCCGGAGACGCTCCTCCACGCGATCACGACCCTGCACGGTCTCATCGAGACCGGTGAGCTCCTCCGCCGCCGGGAGTCCCTCGGTGGTGGAGCCGGGATCGTGGTCGACCAGCTCGACGGTCAGGCGGCCCCGACGCTGGTGGCAGCGCCGACGGCACCGTCCAACGGGATCCGGTGATGGCCGGCCAGGACGGGGCGACCGGCGACGGTGCCCCGGAGGAGACCGATCCTCCGAGCGCGGATCCGGTCGAGGAGCCGACGCTCCACGGGGTCCCCGTGAGCGACTCCCGCGGTCAGGAGGTGCTCCATCCCGACCGTGACGGCTACCGGGCGCTCGTCGAGCGGCTGCGCGCGGACGGCTACTGGATGGCGGTCGACCTGTGTGGTGTGGACCACCTGGCCACTCCCGGCCGGCGGGGCCTGCCGGCCTCGGTGCGGCCCGAGCGCTTCGAGGTGGTCGTCAACCTGATCGACCACCGCGGGCGGCGCCGGACCCGGCTCCGGGTGCAGGTCCCGGAGTCCGATCCGTCGGTCGCCAGTCTCGTCGAGGTCCATCCCGGGCTGGAGGCGTCGGAGCGCGAGACGCACGATCTGCTGGGCATCGTGTTCGACGGGCATCCGGACCTGAGTCGGATCCTGCTCCCGGACGACTGGGAGGGCCACCCCCTGCGCAAGGACGAGTCGACGGGCCGGATCCCCGTGCAGTTCAAGGTCGGCTCCAGCGGCGGGGGAGGTCGGCCGTGAGTCAGACGCTCGACCCACGGACCGTGGACGCAGCGGACCCCGTCGTCGATCTCGAGGCGCTCGACGCCGCCCGCGACCGTCTCGCCTCCGACGACGCCGTGCTCCGCATGTCGGCCACCGAGGCCGAGGAACGCTCGGGCTACCAGCCGCCGACCGACGAGGGTGTCGGGGAGCGGATGATCATGAACATGGGTCCCCAGCACCCGTCGACGCACGGCGTGCTGCGGCTCGTGCTGGAACTCGACGGTGAGGAGATCACCCGGTCGCGCCCGGTCATCGGGTACCTCCACACGGGCATGGAGAAGACGGCCGAGGAGCTGACCTACCTCCAGGGTCCGACGAACGTGACCCGGATGGACTACGCGGCGCCCCTGTTCAACGAGCTGGTCTTCTCGCTGGCCACCGAGGAGCTGCTCGGCATCGAGGTGCCCGAGCGGGCCCAGTGGATCCGGACGCTCATGTGCGAGGTCAACCGGATCTCGTCGCACATGCTGTTCATGGCCACCAACGGCATGGACCTGGGTGCGGTCGGGATGATGCTCTACGGGTGGCGGGAGCGCGAGGAGCTGCTGCGGTTCCTCGAGATGGTCACCGGGCTGCGGATGAACCACAACTACATCCGCCCGGGTGGGGTCGCCGCCGACCTGCCGGACGGATGGGCGGAGCACCTCGACACCATCCTGGGGGTCCTGCCGGAGCGCCTCGAGGAGTTCGACACCCTCATGACCGGCCAGCCCATCTGGCGGGAGCGTCTCCAGGGCGTCGGTGTCATCACGGCCGAGGAGGCCATCAGCCTGGGGGCGACCGGCCCGATCCTCCGCTCGACCGGCTACGCCTGGGACCTGCGTCGGGACATGCCGTACCTCTGCTACGACCAGCTCGACTTCGACGTGGTCGTGGGCACCTACGGCGACTGCTTCGACCGCTACAGCATCCGACTCGCCGAGATCCGCGAGTCGATTCGCATCGTGCGCCAGTGCATGGACAAGATGCCGGTCGGCGACTACCGGATCCAGGACAAGAAGGTCACCCCGCCGCCACGGGCTCGCATCGACGAGTCCATGGAGGCGCTCATCCACCACTTCAAGATCTTCACCGAGGGGTTCAAGGTCCCCGAGGGCGAGGTCTACGTCGCAGTGGAGAACCCCCGGGGTGAACTCGGCTGCTACCTGGTCTCGGACGGGTCGTCCCATCCCGTCCGCATGCACATCCGAGCCCCGAGTTTCGTGAACCTCCAGACCCTTCCCCACCTGATGCAGGACTCGCTCATCGCCGACACGGTCGCCATCGTGTCGTCGGTCGATCCGATCATGGGCGACGTGGACCGTTGAGCTCCGGAGCGCACTGACGTGGCACGGTTCACCCAGGACAACGAGGCGCTCGCCCGTCGGATCGTGGCGCGCTATCCCGAGCCGAAGTCGGCGACCATCCCCCTCTGCCACCTGTCCCAGGAGCAGGACGGCTGGCTGACCGAGGACGGCATGGCCCACGTCGCCGAGCTGGTCGGCTGCACCCCGGCCGAGGTGTTGGGGACGGCGAGCTTCTACGAGATGTTCAAGCTGCACCCGGTGGGCCGCTACTGCCTGAACATCTGCACGAACATCTCCTGTCGCATCCTCGGCGCCGCGGACCTGCTCGCCCGGGCCGAGGAACGCCTCGGCGTGCGCGCCGGCGGCACCACGGCGGACGGGGCCGTGACCCTCGAGGACGTGGAGTGCATCGCAGCCTGCACCGAGGCTCCGGCCCTGCAGGTGAACTACCGCTACGTGGAGCGGGTCGACGAGGCGACGCTCGACGCGCTGATCGACGACCTGCGTTCCGGCACCGGACGTGCGGGCGACTTCCCGCCGCACGGCACGCTCGGTCTGGTGCGCCAGGACCTGGCCCCCGAGGACCTGGCCAACGTCACCCCGCCGGAGGACCAGACCGTGCCGCCGTGGATCGAACGCCACGCCGCTGCCAGCGCCGAGGGGAACGCGTGAGCGACGCGACCACCACTGCCGACGGCGGAGCCGTGGCCGCCGGGTCCGTGCCGCTGGTCGTGTCGTCCCGGTTCGACGTGGCCGACGGGCACACGCTCGACGTGTACCGGACCTCCGGGTCCTACCCGGGGTACTCCGGACTCGCCGCCGCCCTGGAGCGGACACCGGACGAGGTCCGCGAGACGGTCGTGTCGGCCACGCTCCTGGGCCGAGGCGGCGCCGGGTTCCCGGCCGGGGTCAAGTGGGGCTTCTGTCCCCCCGGCGTGTGGCCCCGCTACCTGGTCGTCAACGGCGACGAGTCCGAGCCGGGGACGTACAAGGACCGGATGCTCATGGAGCGCGACCCTCACCAGCTGGTGGAGGGTGCGCTGATCGCGGCCTACGCCATCGGTGCGGCCCAGGTGTTCCTGTACGTGCGCGGCGAGATGCCCCACGCCCAGGAGCGGATCGCCGCCGCCCTCAACGAGGCGCGGGCCGCCGGCCTGGTCGGACGCAACATCCTGGGCACCGACTTCAGCGTCGACGTGGTGCTCCACTGGGGTGCCGGCGCCTACATCGTCGGCGAGGAGACGGCCCTGATCGAGTCCCTCGAGGGGAACCGGGGCATGCCGCGACTGAAGCCGCCGTACTTCCCGGCGGCCAAGGGCCTCTACATGCGCCCGACGATCGTCAACAACGTCGAGACCCTGTCGAACCTGCCGTGGCTGCTCCACCACGGTGTCGAGGCCTTCACCTCCGTCGGGACCGAGACGTCTCCGGGGACCCGGTTGATCGCGCTCTCCGGTCACGTTCGTCGCCCCGGCATCTACGAGGTCCCGCAGGGCACGACGACCTTCCGGGACCTGTTCGAGGACGAGCGCTACGGCGGTGGAATCCGCGACGGCCGCGAGCTCAAGATGTTCATCCCCGGGGGTGCGTCGGCACCGTGGTTCTTCCCGGAGCAGGTCGACCTGCCCCTCGAGGCCCGGCCCGTCGGAGCCGCCGGTTCCATGCTCGGATCGGGTGCGGTCGTGGTGATGGACGACACGACGGACGCCGTCGAGGCCTGCTTCAGCCTGGTCCGGTTCTTCGCCCGGGAGTCCTGCGGGAAGTGCACCCCCTGCCGGGAGGGCACCACCTGGGAGGAGAAGATCCTGGAGCGGATCATGGAGGGCCACGGACGGCCCTCGGACATCGACCTGCTGCTCGACGTCGCCGACAACATCAGCCCCGGGCCGTACCCGGTGGCGGCGGACCCCGAACACGGGCTCGACGCGGTGCCCTTCCCACCGCGGCAGACGACCATCTGCCCCCTCGGTCCGTCCTCGGTGGCCACCATCACCTCGGCGATCCGCCGCTTCCGCGACGAGTTCGAGGCCAGGATCACCCGACGGGATCCGATCCCGGTCGCCGTGGCCGTCGAGTCGGTCGGAGGCTCCGGTGTCTGAGCGTCCCCGCCCGGTGGAGATCACCGATCCCGTCACGATCACCGTGGACGGGCGTCCGGTCGAGGTGCAGCGCGGCGAGCTGCTCATCGACGCCTGCGAACGCAACGACGCCTACATCCCGCGGTTCTGCTACCACCCGCGCATGGAGCCGGTGGGCATGTGCCGGATGTGCCTGGTCGAGGTCGACACCGGTCGTGGCCCGGCGCTGCAGCCGAGCTGCATGATCAACGTGGCTCCCGACATGGTGGTCGACACCACCTCGGACCTGGTCGCCAAGGCCCAGGACGGGGTGCTCGAGTTCCTGCTCGCCAACCACCCGCTCGACTGCCCGGTCTGTGACAAGGGCGGCGAGTGCCCCCTGCAGGACCAGACCATGGCCTACGGGCCGGGCGAGTCGCGCTGGGTCGAGGAGAAGCGGCACTACGAGAAGCCGATCGAGATCTCGCCGCTCGTCCTGTTGGACCGTGAGCGGTGCATCCTGTGCGATCGCTGCACGCGGTTCGCCTCCGAGGTCACCGACGACCCGCTGATCCACTTCGTGAACCGTGGTTCCAACACCGAGGTCAACACGTTCCCCGGTGAGCCGTTCAGCTCCTACTTCTCCGGCAACACGGTGCAGATCTGTCCCGTGGGCGCGCTCACCGCGTCGCCCTACCGGTTCCGGGCCCGGCCGTGGGATCTGGAGCGGACCGAGTCCACCTGCACGACCTGCTCGGTCGGCTGCCGGGTGACCCTCGAGTCGAGCCGGGACCGGCTGGTCCGCATCAACGGCGTCGACGCCGATCCGGTGAACTGGTCGTGGCTCTGCGATGCCGGGCGGTTCGGGTTCGAGGCGACGAACTCCGAGGACCGCGTGACCGAGCCGATGCGCCGCGATCCCGGCGGATCGTTCGAACCGCTCCGGTGGTCGGCGGCGCTGGCCGGTGTCGCCGACACCCTCCGGTCCGCCGACCCGCAGCGGGTGGCCGTGCTCGGCGGGGCCCGTCTGAGCGACGAGTCGGCCTACGCCTGGGCGGCGCTCGCCAAGGGCGTGATCGGCACCGACCACGTGGACGCACAGCTCGGCGACGGTCTGCCGGCGGCGGTCCTGGACCTGCCCGGTGCGACGATCGACGAGGTCTGCGCACCCGGCGGCACGGTGCTCTACGTCGGGCCGGACCCCAAGGAGGAGCTGCCCGTCCTGTTCCTCCGCCTCAAGCACGCCGCCGAGCGTGACGGGGTGCGGATCGTCGAGGTGACCCCGACGGCGACCAGCCTGGCGCCCTACGCCTCGCTCGGCGTCCACGCCCGTCCGGGCGAACTGGCTGCCGTGGCCAGGGCGATCGCGACCGGCGAGGTCCCGACGGACGGCGTCGGCGGCGTCGACGCCGAGACGCTCCGCTCGGCTGCGGCGCTCGTCGCCGAGGCGCAGGGGCCCGTCCGGATCGTCGTCGGTCGGGCGAACCTGGCCGAGTCGGGGCAGGTCGTCCTGGACGCGGCGCTCGAGTTCGCAGCCCTCCCCGGTTCCACGTTCCTGCCGGCCCTGCGCCGGTCCAACGTCCGGGGCGCACTGGGTGCCGGTCTGTCACCGGGACGCCTCCCGGGCGGCGGCCGTCTGGGTCGGGACGACGCCGCCTGGTCCCAGGTCTGGGACCGCGTGCCGTCGGCCGCAGGGCTGGATGCGCTCGGTGTCCTGCGGGCGGCCGCAGCGGGCGAGATCGACGTCCTGGTGCTGCTCGGCGCCGATCCCGTGAGCGACGCCGTCGACCGTGACCTGGCCGTCCGGGCCCTGGATCGGGTGCCGACGGTCGTGGCGCTCGACACCTTCGTGAACCCCTCGGTCGCCCGGGCCCACCTGGTGCTCCCGGTCGCGGCACCGGGCGAGGTGGACGGCACGACCACCAACCTCGAGGGCCGGGTCAGTCGACTGAGGGCCAAGGTCACCTCCCCCGGGACGGCCCGTGTCGACTGGGTCGTGGCCGTCGAGCTCGCCCGTCGACTCGGCGCCACGTGGTCGACCGCATCGGTCGAGGCCCTGCGGGACGAACTGGTCGCCAACTCGCCCCGACTGGCGGGAACGAGCTGGGCGGAGCTCGACGGACCGGCGGACGTGGACGGCGTGGTCGTCGACCTGACCGGTGACGACGTCGATGCCGGCGATCCGGCGGCCGCCCCGCAGGTCGACAGCTACTCGCTGCGACTGGTGCTCACCCGTGAGCTCTACGACGGTGGTGAGCTCCTTCGCCGGTCCTCGTCCCTGTCGGGACTGGCCCGTTCGGCGACGGTCGGGATCTCCCCGGGTGACGCCGAGCGACTCGGTGCCGTCGACGGGGCCGACCTCGTGGTCCGGGGCGAACGCGGTTCCCTCACCCTGCCGGCCCGCGTCGATGCGGGCGTCCCGCGGGGGAGCGTCCACCTGGTGCACCGACTCGTCGGCTGCGACCCGCTGTCCCTGCTGTCGGCCGACGAGGTCGCCTGCGACGTCCGGGTGGAGACCGCCTGATGGACCCGTTGCTCTCCGGTGAGATCGGGCTGGCCCAGGTCCTCATCGTCCTGCTGAAGGTCGTCGTCTCGTTCGCGGCGCTGATGGTCGGTGTGATGCTGATGGTCTGGTTCGAGCGGAAGCTCGTGGCGGACATGCAGAACCGGATCGGCCCCAACCGGGCCGGTCCGTTCGGCCTGCTGCAGACGCTCGCCGACGGCATCAAGTTGTTCTTCAAGGAGGACCTCCAGCCGGAGCGTTCCGATCCCTTCGTCTTCAAGCTGGCGCCCTACCTGTCGCTCGTGCCGGCGTTCCTGGTCTTCACCGTGATCCCGATCGCCGGAAACTTCAGCGACGGGCAGGACGGGGTCGTGACCCTGCTGGGTCAGGAGACCCTGATGCAGGTCGCCAACCCGCAGATGGGGATCCTCTTCGTGCTGGCCATGAGTTCGATCGCCGTCTACGGCGTCATGCTCGCCGGCTGGTCGTCGGGGTCGAAGTACCCGCTCCTCGGCTCCGTCCGGGCCTCGGCGCAGATGGTCTCCTACGAGGCCGCACTCGGACTGTCGGTCGCTGCCGTCCTCCTGTTCGCCGGGACCCTCACCACCAACGGGATCGTCGTCGGCCAGTCGGGCTGGCGCTGGAACATCTGGATGACGCTGTTCGTCCCGTTCGTGGTGTTCGTGATCGCGGCCACCGCCGAGTTGAACCGACCTCCGTTCGACCTCGTCGAGGCCGAGCAGGAGCTCGTCGGTGGCTTCCACACGGAGTACTCCTCGATCCGGTTCGCCCTGTTCTTCCTGGCCGAGTTCATGAACACCGTGACCATGTCGGCGGTGATCGTGACCCTGTTCCTGGGTGGGCCGTCCGGTCCGATCCCGTCAGGGGCGCCGGGTTGGGTGCAGGACTACCTGCTGCCGCTCGCGTACTTCTTCGGCAAGCTCATCGTCTTCCTCTTCATCTTCGTCTGGTTCCGGGCGACGCTGCCCCGGTTCCGTTACGACCAGCTGATGGATCTGGGCTGGAAGTTCCTCATCCCGCTGGCGCTCGGCTGGTTCCTGATCCTCACCTCGCTCAAGGTCGCCGACGACCAGGGCTGGAACCCGGTGGTCGCCGGACTCGTGACGGGCGCGTTCGTCGTGGTCGGTGGCCTCCTGCTGCGATCGTCGATCCGGGCATCGTCGGGTGAGGAGCTCGACGACGTGACCGCAGGCGCCGGAGGGGACCACTGATGGGCTATCTGAACGGCTTCGCCGTCACGTTCCGGAAGTGGTTCGGCACCCGGACCGACACCGGACGGCGGATCACCCTGCAGTACCCGGAGGAGACCCGGCCCAAGCCGGTCCGGTTCCACGGCCGCCACGTCCTCAACCGCTACGAGGACGGCATGGAGAAGTGCATCGGCTGCGAACTGTGCGCCGGCGTCTGTCCGGCCCGGTGCATCTACGTGCGCGGCGCCGACAACGATCCCGAGTCGCCGACGTCGCCCGGCGAGCGGTTCGGGTTCGTCTACGAGATCAACTACCTGCGCTGCATCCACTGCGA
>CAYMKW010000110.1:0-9209 GCA_964391365.1 uncultured Microthrixaceae bacterium
GGGTCACCAGCGCCATCGCGAAGTGAAGTCGCAGGCGATTGGGCTGCGACAAGGAGCGAGATCGAACGTCCAGGAACTCGCGCAGCAACATCCGCTCCGCCGCCGAGTCAGCCCGAGCTCCTGCTTCCTTCGAGCTGCACCCGGTCAGCTGCGCCATGTAGCGAAGATTCCGCCGCACCGTCAGCCCTGGGAACACTTCCGGCGATCGCGCCAACCAGACAGTTCGATCTGGCGAGAGCCGGCTTGATTCACCGGCTGCACCGACGACCGATACCGACCCGGAGGTGATCCGATGGAGCCCAGCGACCGCCTCGAGGGCAACCCGAGCACCCGATTCAACCGGACCGAACACGACTGTGATCGCCCCCTCGGGCACCGTGAAGCTGACCGAGTCAAGCACTCGCTGCTCGGTTCCAAATCGGTCGGTGAGCAAGGTGAGGCTCCTGACACTCACCGTCCGACGCAAGGGAAGGCCCACGGTTGGTGCGGCGCCAGATCGATCTGCACAGCTGACCAGTCCCTCGCTGACCTCGGAGGCAGAAGGGCGTTCATCCGGATCCAGTTCGAGGCATCGGTCCATGAGCTCAACGCAGCCGGCAGGCCAGCCCGCGACGTGGTCCGAGAATCGGATCCGCTCACTCTGGATCCTTGCGGCCAGCGCTGCGACCGGGGCGTCCTCGCCGAACGGGTGGCGGCCAGACGCCGCAACGAGCAGGGTGAGCGCGAGCGAGTACACGTCGTTGGGCGGCGAGGGTCGGTCACCCTCGAGCAACTCAGGTGCCGCGTACGCAACCGATGCTTCGAGTTCGTCGAGTGTCCGAGTGGCGGTTCCCGAGATCCCGAAGTCTGCGAGCCGGGACGACCCGTCGGACGCGAACAGGACGTTGGACGGCTTCACGTCCCGGTGCACGATCCCCGCTGCGTGCGCTGCTGCGATCGCCGAGGACAACTCGCGGCCGAGCCGCAGCGCAGCGTCGGGTTCGAGCGGTCCGGTCCGGGCGATCCGGTCGGCGAGCGAGCCCCCCGGTGCGAACTCCATGACCAGGCCCGTCGAGCCTCCGCTGAGGGTGGTGGTACCGAAGAGGGTGACCACGTTGGCGTGCCAGGACATCTGGGCCTGTACCTGGGCCTCACGACCGGTCCGAGCGTCCCGCAGGTCGACTCCGTGGAGCACCTTGAGGGCGACGACCCGACCCAACGAGCGTTGGACCGCCCGGTAGACGGTGCCGGATCCGCCGCTGGCGACGAACTCCACGTCATCAAGGTCTTCGCCCGCAATGTCGCCCGCGACGTCGAACGCTGCCACGCCTCTCCTCCTCAGCCGGGAGGAACGTAACGACGATGGGCCGAACGGACTACGGGTAGGTGTACCCAGATCGGATCGGGCTTGAGCGCGGCCTCAGGCCGCGGAACACCTCAGTCGATCGCCGGGTGGGAGTCGGCCAGTTCGCGCAGGTCCTTCTTGGACACCTTGCCGAGCTCAGCCGTGGGGAACTCGTCCACGAAGTAGACGGCGCGAGGCACCTTGAAGTCGGCGAGGTTCTCCCGACAGACCGAGATGATCTGCTCGGAGAGCGCATCGGTGTCGGCGGACTTGTCGGCCAGGATGACGAACGCCACGGCCACCATGTCCAGCATCTCGTGGCTCTTGGCCACCACGGCGATGTCCTCGAGTCCCGGCACCTGTCGGATGCAGTCCTCGACCTCACGGGCGGAGACGTTCTCGCCACCGACCTTGAGGGCGTCCTTGTCACGATCCCGGTAGACGAGGTTCCCATCCGCCATCACCTGGACGATGTCGCCGGTCCGGCACCAACCGTCGTCGGTGAAGAACTTCTCGTTCGCCTCAGGGTTGCCCAGGTACTCGAGGCACACCGTGACACCGCGAATCCCCCGGACCCAGATCTCACCCATCTCGCCCTCCTGGGCGAGCGAGCCGTCCTCCTTCACGATGAGCACCTCGTAGCCGGGCGCCGGCCGACCCATCGCCAGTTCGGGGTACGACTCGTAGGGGTTGTCCCGGATGCAATGCGTCACCAGCTCGGTCATGCCGTACGCCGCAACGATCCGCATGTTCATGAACTGTTCGAGCACCGGCATGATCAGGCCGAACACCCCGACCCGGACCGTGTGGTTCTCGGGGATGCCCTGCTCGAACGCCGCCTTGATGACGAACGGGATCAGCGAGATGTGGGTCACGCCGTACTGCTCGATGACCGGCCAGAAACGGGACGCCGAGAACTTGGGCTGCAACACGACCGTGCCGCCGGTGCCCAGCACGGTCCAGATCGCCCACGACTGGGTGTTCACGTGGAAGAACGGCAGCGAAGCCAGGTAGACGTCGTCCGGTCGGAAGTCGATGTTGACCGGGTTGACCTTGGCGGCCCACAGCGCGTTGGCGTGGGTGTGGACGACCGCCTTCGGCCTCGACGTGGTGCCGGAGGTGAACAGGATCCCAGCGGGGAGCATCGGATCGGCCGGACGCTCGGGAACGTCGGCGACGTCGCCCTCGAGCGCTGAGAACGGCTCGCGGCCGTGGTCCAGTTCGGCTGCTTCGGCGGGCACACCGGAGTTGTCGTCGGTCACGACGATCCAGCCGAGATCCGGCCCGGCCTCGGCGACGAGCGAAGCGAACTTGGGCTGGGTGATCGCTCCGACACACCCCGTGTGGGTGATGAAGTAGTTGACCTCGGCGGCGACGCTCCGCGTGTTGGTGGTCACGGCCACGGCACCGATCCGGGCGCAGGCGTACCAGGCGATCACTGCCTCCGGACAGTTCTCGGCGTGGATCAGCACCATGTCGCCGACACCGACCCCGCGGCCGTGCAGACCGGCCGCAACACGCTTGGTCGCCTCGGCGAACTCGGCGTAGGTCCAGGTCTGCGCTGTTCCGTCCTTGGGTTCCCAGACCAGGAACTGGTGGTCCCCCCGATGCTCGGCGCGATGGTCGAGCAGCCACGGGATGTCCTGACCGTTGAACTGGTACGCGGCCGCTGCGTCCCTGTCGATCGCCACCGTCTCGCTCATGTTCCGTCCCCTCGAATCGGCAGGCGCCACACCCCGCAGCGCCCTGCTGTCGCTGCGCAGGCTACGTCGTCAACCCCCGGGCTTCGAACCGTCGGGCCGCCTGCGATCGGGCCGCCGTTTGGCCACTGCACCCCGCAGCGGGCAGCATCCTCCGGGCAACCATCCGGGCCACACCCAGGAGACACACATGACCACCGACGTCGTCATCGTCAGCGCAGTTCGCACCCCGATCGCCACGGCATACAAGGGGTCGCTCCTCGGAGTCGACGCCTACCAGCTCGCCGAAGTGGCCATCGGCGCTGCGGTCGAGCGGTCGGGGATCCCCGTCGCCGACTTCGAGGACATCGGCTTCGGTGAGTCCATGCAGGGCGGCGGCAACATCGGGCGCAACGCAGCGATCCGGCTCGGGATGGTCAACGTCCCCGGTGTCGCGACACAGCGTTGGTGCGCGTCAGGCATGGCCGGCGTCCAGTGGATCGCAGCGAACATCGCAGCCGGGATGATCGACGTCGGCCTGGCCGGCGGGACCGAGTCCATGTCCACCGCGCCACAGGGCCAGAAGCCGGGGCCCGATGGTCAGCCCACGTTCTGGCTGCCACCGGCGAACGAGGAGACCGAGCTCGCTCCCCCGTTCAACATGGCGCTCACGGTCGGCGACAACACCGCCCGGATCGCCGGCGTCACCCGAGAGGAAGCAGATGCCTGGGCGTTCGAGTCGCACCGCCGGGCGGTTCAGGCGATCGACGAGGGGCGCTTCGAGCACGAACTGGTGCCGGTGACACTCCCCGACGGTTCCGAGTTCACCACCGACGAGCACCCGCGACGGAACAGCTCACTCGAGAAGCTGGCCTCGCTGCCGGTCATCAACCCGCTGGTGGAGGGCGCCGTGACGACCGCGGGTAACTCGTCCGGGCTCAACGACGCAGCGGCCGCGCTGGTCATGTGCTCGCGCGACTACGCCGAAGCGAACGGCCTCACCCCGCTCGCACGTGTCGTCAGCTGGGCGAGCGCAGCACTTGCACCCGAGGAGACCGGCCTGGGCCCGACGGTGGCCCTGCCCAAGGCGGCCGCCAAGGCCGGGGTGTCGCTCGGCGACCTCGACAGCATCGAGATCAACGAGGCGTTCGCCTCGATGGCGGTGGCCTCCACCCGGATCATGGAACTCGACCACGACCGGGTGAACGTCAACGGCTCGGGTTGCTCGCTCGGCCATCCGATCGGGTGCACCGGGGCACGCATGGTCGTGACGATGGTGAACGAGCTCCGCCGCACCGACGGCACCCTCGGTGCCGTCTCCATGTGCGCCGCCGGCGGCATGGGCTCGGCGACCGTCATCGAGCGGATCTGACGCCGGCGACACGGCTCCGGGCCCGGCGTTCCGACCTCAATCCCGACGGCGTGGGAACGGTCCGGCACGGGACACCGAGCCGGACGCCGGGTGACCGACCAGTTCCTCGACCCACGGCACGAGGCTGAGCAGCCCGTCCAGATCGAAGCTGGTGTCGATGCCGGAGCGCTGCGCCAGGTACACCACGTCCTCGGTCGCGACGTTCCCCGTCGCGCCCGGGGCGAACGGGCAGCCCCCGATCCCGCCGATGCTGGCATCGGCCACGTCGACCCCGAGTTCCGCCGCCGTCCACACGTTGGCCAGGGCCGTGTTGCGCGTGTCGTGGAAGTGGCAGCGCGGTTGCACACCACGCTCACGGAGCAGGGGGAGGACGGCGCCGAAACGTTCGCGGACGTCGACGGGCACGGCGACGCCGATCGTGTCGGCGAGCGCGATCTCTGCAGGCCCTGAGGCGAGCACTCGTTCGACGACACGAACGACGGTCTCGGTGGGGACCTCGCCCTCGTAGGGGCAGCCGAAGCTGCTCGACACCGTCACGGTGACCGGAACACCTGCTGCGGAAGCCCGTTCGACGATGCGCTCGGACTCGTCGAGCACCGCGTCGAGCGGCCGGCCCTGGTTCGCCTCGGCGAACCCCGACGTCGCCGCCACGACGGTGTTCACCTCGTCGATGCCGATCTCCAGGGCCCGCTCCAGTCCGCGCAGGTTCAGAACGAGCCCGATGAGCCTGACCCCATCGGGAACCCGGCCCCGGAGCTGGCCGACGACGTCCTCCGCACCGGCCATCTGCGGCACTCGGTCCGGGTTCACGAAGCTGGCCACCTCGATGCGACGAGCGCCCGCCTCGGCGAGTCGCATCGCCAGATCGACCCGGTCCGCCACGGACTGGACCAGCGGCTCGGCCTGCAGGCCGTCACGGGGGCCGACCTCGACGATCTCGAGTTGACGTGTCATGACGTGGAATCCTCCCACGGCCGGGCACGAAGCACCGGCCCGGGGACCGAGTCGGCGAGGTGTGACGCGGAGCCACCGGGCGACGGACCTATCATCCGCCCGTGAGCGGAGCGGAGGAGGTGAGGGTCGTCCGGCGGCAACGCAAGCGGCGACCGGCCCGACGCACCTCATTCGGACGGCTGTTCGGTTCGGTGTTCGCAGTCGTTGCAGTGCTCGCGATCGGCGGTGGCGTCTGGTGGGGGTTCAGCGAGGGCGGGCCGCTGGCCGCCACGACCACCACGACGACCACCACCACGACGACGACCACCACCACGACGACGACCACCACGACCACGACGATCCCCAGGCCTCCGGGCCGACGGGCCACCACGATGGTCGAGACGGGCGACGCGCTCCCCGGTGAGCCGGTGGTCTCGCTCACCTACGACGACGGGCCCGACCCCCGGTGGACACCTCAGATCCTCGACATCCTCGGTGAGTACGGAGTGAAGGCCACGTTCTTCGTGCTGGGCCAGAACGCCCAGCGCCACCCCGAACTCATCGACCGGATGATCGCCGAGGGCCACCGGGTGGCGAACCACACCTCCACGCACCCCGAGTTGACCCGGCTCAGCGACGGTGCCATTGCGAACGAGGTCGGCCCGTTCGACGCCTGGCTCGCCTACCGGGACGTCGAGACCAAGTGTGTCCGACCGCCGTACGGCGCAGTCAACGATCGGGTCGACGCTGCGATCCGTGCCGCCTCCGGAGACGACCACACGATGATGTGGAGCGTCGACACGCTCGACTGGCAGCGTCCGTCGGCCGACACCATCACCCAGCGGATCGTTGCCGGACTCCAGCCCGGAGCGGTGATCCTGATGCACGACGGCGGCGGGGAGCGACCGAACACCGTCGAGGCCACCCGCCAGGTGGTGCCGCTGATCCAGGCCGCCGGCTACGGCATCCGTCCCGTCTGCTGACCCATCAGGTCGGACCGGTCACGCCCGAGCCTCCCGCCGGCTCCTCGACGTAGGGCTCGTGCAGGTGCACCACTTCGTCGGCGTGCTTGGAGACCGACTTGGCCCGGATGTTCAGCCCCTCGACGAGCACCGAGAAGGCGATGGCCGAGTAGATGTACCCCTTGGGGATCTTCTGGCCGAACCCCTCGGCGATCAGCGTGACGCCGATCAGCAGGAGGAACGCCAGGGCCAGCATCTTGACCGTGGGGTGACGGTTCACGAAGGCGTAGATGCCCTTGCTGGCGATCAGCATGATCACGATAGAGATCAGCACGGCGGCGACCATGACCGGCACGTACTCGGTCATGCCGACGGCGGTGATGACCGAGTCGACCGAGAAGACGGCGTCCAGGATCAGCACCTGCGCGATCACCGCCGCGAACGTCGGGGCGACCTTGGCCGATGCGTGACCCTCCTGGCCCTCGAGCTTGTCGTGGATCTCGTTCGTGGCCTTGTAGATCAGGAACAGCCCGCCGGCCAGCAGGATCAGGTCCTTGCCCGAGAACCCGAGGCCGAAGACCTCGAAGAGCTCTTCCTTCAGGGTGACGATCCAGCCGACGAACATCAGCAGGACGATCCGCATGCCACCCGCTGCGATCAGGCCGGTTCGCCGCGCCCGATCCTGCTGGTCCGCCGGCAGCTTGCTCGCCAGGATCGAGATGAAGATGACGTTGTCGACGCCGAGCACCACTTCCAGGAAGAGGAGGGTGAGCAGGGCTGTCCAGATCTCCGGGTTGCTGATCCACTCCACGGATCCAGACTACGTGAATTTGTTTACGGGTTTTCCTCCCGAAGCCGGACGGGCCCGAATCGACCCGGCTTCAGGCCCTCCTTGTCGGCGTAGAACGCCCGCATGATGTCCATGTCCGCCACCAGGTCACCTGACGGATGGACGACCGGACCGAACCCTCCGGTTCGGGTCGACTTGTCCACGAACGCGCAGACGATCGGCACCTCGGCCTGTTCGGCAATCCGGTAGAAGCCCGACTTCCAGTACTCGGTGATGCTCCGCGTTCCCTCCGCCGGTACCACCAGCACCAGTTGGTCACGCTCCGCGAACCTGGCGGCGAGCGACCCCACCATCCCACCGGGAGCGCTCCGGTCGACCGGCACGCCGCCGAGCGCCCGCATGATCGGCGCGAACGGTCCGGCGAACATCTCACGCTTTCCGAGCCAGTTGATCCTGACACCGCTCACCACCGCCATGGCGAGCGTGATCGGGAAGTCCCAGTTGGACGTGTGGGGCGCAGCGATCATCACGCAGCGGTCCGGCACCGGTTCGGGTCCGTCCACCACCCTCCAGCGCCAGAGGGCCAACCAGATTCGAGCCAGGATCTTCGCCACCGGCGGAGGCTACCGGCGGTAACTCTCCCAGTCAGATCGGGGTCAGCGACCCTCGTAGAACTGGCCGTACCAGCGTCGGAACTCGGTCACCGGTCCGTCACCCTTCACCAGGAGCGGCCGGTCCCGGAAGATCTTGTCGCGCCAGATGGGCACATCGGCCTGCAGTCCGTGTGCACCGGTCACCCCGTCGATGATCTCGTCGGCCACGGCCACGGTCGCATCGGGCAGGTAGAAGTTCCAGAGGAGCCGCACGTGGCGACGATCGATCGGGGTCGTGGCCGTGTGGACGGTCATGAACCCCGGGACCCGAAGGAGCGCGAGACCCGGACCCCACGTGTACCGGGTGAAGGTCAGGTTGTCGTCGTCGAAGCGCTCGACGACCGTCGCGAACGGGCCGTCGGTGACGAACTGCGACGTGGAGGCGTCCAGCGTCGCACGACCGTGGACGAACCGGAAGTGCGTGTAGTCGACGTTGTTCTCGGCCATGTCCTGCAGCGACGCCACCAGCTCCGAACGGAACTCGATCGCATCGCTCCAGCCGGACGCGCCGCGCTCGTCGACGAGGGGCACCTCGTACTGCGGCGCCGCGCCGCCGGCGTGGAACCAGAACAGGACCATGCCGTCCTGTTCGCGGACCGGGTACGCGGGCACGCACGCCCGGGCCGGGATCCGGCCCTCGATGTACGGGATCTCCACGCAGGCCCCCGACGTGTCGAAGCGCCAGCCGTGGTACGGGCAGCGCAACGAACCGCCCTCGACCGTGCCGCCGCCGAGGTGCGCGCCCAGGTGCGGACAGTACGCATCGACCACCGACACCTCGCCCGACTCCGTGCGGAACACCACCAGTTCGCGCTCGACGGCGACGATCGAGAGCGCCTGACCGGGTCCGACGTCGGCGGACGCGACGATCGCATACCAGCCGTTCGGAACGGGCGGCGGTTCCGGGCGGCCGACCAGTTCGTAGGGCAACTCCTCGACCGGGACCGGCGGGCCGGAACCGGGGCCGGCGGTCCGGCGGTCGGTCGGCGGATTCTCTCCACTGCGCGGCACGACCGAGTCCCACGCGTTGCCAACCGGCGCGCCAGCGGAACGACGTTCGGTGTCGCTCACGATCCCGCTCCGCCCTGCTCCATCCCCGGCAACGGGTCACGCCGAGGGACGAGCATCATCGAGAAGTCGGCGAGAGCGACCAGGTGTCCGTCGTCGTCGACGACGTCGCAGCCGATCACGATGAGCTGGCTGCCCGCTCGGCGGATCTCGGCCTTGGCCACGACACCGTCGGTCCGCGGTCGGCCCACGTAACGGACGTGCATGTCCGCCGTCACCAGCGACTCCCGTTCGGGGTCGAACCCGCTGTGCTTGGCGGCCGCCAGGGCACACGTCAGGTCGACGAGGGTGGCGATCGCACCGCCGTGGAGATTGGCGGTGTACCCGAGGGCCTCCGCCCGGACCGGCATGCGGACCTCGGCGGTGGTCGAACCGACCTCGGGCGACACGAACTCGAAGTCCAGGAAGTCGTGGAGCGGGATGCCGTG
>CAYMKW010000111.1:0-3493 GCA_964391365.1 uncultured Microthrixaceae bacterium
GGCCACGACGACGACGGAGCCGACCACGACGACGGAGGCCACGACGACGACGGAGGCCACGACGACGACGGAGCCGACCACGACGACGGAGGCCACGACGACGACGGAGCCCGAGGTCCTGGGCTCGACCACGATCGCCACCGTCCCCGGCGACACGACCCCGCCGCCGCCGGCGACGTCGCCGCCGGCGACCGTGGCGGGTGCCACCATCACCCGGTCGAGCGGAACTTCGCAGGCGCCCCCCCGTGAGCTGGCGTCCACCGGTGTGGACGGCGACCGTCTGGCGGCGGCCCTCCTGCTGTTCGCCGGCGGACTGGTGGTACTCGGACTGGCACGGCGGGCCCGCCGCCAGCAGGGCTGAGGAGGCGGTCGTGGACGGACGTCGCATCGAACTCGTCGCCGCTGCTGCGCCTCTGGTGGAGCGGGTGGTCCGGGAGTTCGCCCCGGCCATGCCGCGGCATCTGGACCGCCTCGAGATGGCGGTCCGTGGTCGCCTCCAGTTGATCGAAGCCGTCGAGGACTTCGATCTCGACGGGGCCCAGAGCTTCGCCGAGTTCGCCCTCCCACGTGTCCGGGGTGCGATCGCCGAGGCGCTCCTCGACGAGGGGATCGTCTCGCTCGACCCGCTCGCACCGTCGTCGCCGTCCCCGAGCGACCTGCGTCGTCCCGACGCCCGCTGAGCGCCGACGGCCGCGCCCTCCTGGCGGCCGCGTTCTCCTCGCGGTTGCGTCGTCCTGCCGCCCGGCGGTGCGAACGTGCTCGATCCGCTCGCTGCGGACGTGCTCGATCCGGTCGGTGATGCGACGTCGGGCGATCAGGCCCCGGTCGGCCCGACGGTCACAGCGTCGTCGACCAGGTGGCCGAACCGGATGTCCACGACCGGGGCGAGCTCCGACCGGAGCCGGACCAGGGCCTCGGCCCGGAGCTGCGACACCCGGGACGGAGACACCCCCAGGAGCTCGCTGACCTCCAGACCTGACCGGCCCTCGAGGTACGTGGCGGTGATGGCGACCCGCAGCCGTTCGGGCAGTCGGACGATCGCTTCACGGATCAGGTCGAGCAACTCGTGCTCCTCCGCCTGCTCCTCCGTGGTCGACTGGCTGGCGTCGCTCATCGTCTCGCTGAGGGGCCGCTCGGCCGCGGTCGGGGCGTCCAGGGAGCAGGCCGGGCCGGTCGCCACCTGACGGCGCAGACGGCGCAGGTCGACCGGATCGACCATGAGCGCATCGGCGAGTTCACGATCGGTCGGGGTGTCGCCGTGCTCGCTCCGGTGGACCTGGGCGGCGTCGGATGCTCGTCGCTGCATGGCCCGGACCCGTGCCGGCAGGTAGTCGAACGATCGGGTCGCATCCAGGACGGCGCCGCGGATCCGGTGCATCGCGAAGGCCCCGAAGGGGACTCCGGTCGACGGCTCGTAGCGGATGGCCGCCTCGGTGAGCCCGAGCCGCCCCGCCGACAGGAGCTCGCTCCGGTCGAGGTGGTTCGGCAGCGTCGGCGCCAACTGGGCCACCACGTGGTCCACCAGGTGCACGTGATCGACGACGAGGGAACGACGGTGACCGTCCATGTTCCAACCCTTCCCGCTGGTTGTCGCTGGGCCTGCGGACGACCCAGCGGGCGCGGCGTGTACCGCCACCGTGAGAGATATCGGCCGCGCGCGGCGTGGTTGCAGCCCGTGGGGTGAACTACAGCGGGGGAATTCGATCGGATGGGCGCGGTGAGCCCGGATCGGACGGGCGGCGTGAGTGCCGGTCGAACGCCACGCAGACCCACCCGATGGGCACGACCAGCCAGTGCGAGGCGATCCGGAACACCACGGCCGTCGCCAGCGCGGTCGGTGTGTCCATCCCGGCGGCCGTGAGACCCAGGACCAGCGTGGCCTCGACCTGACCTGCGCCTCCGGGCACGAGCGGGATGGCCCCGGCCAACTGGCTCGTGCCGTAGGCGGCGAGCACCGCCTGCCAGGGGACGTTCCCGCCGACGGCGAGGATCGACGCGACGAGCGTCACGAACTCGCCCGCCCAGCTCAGCACCTGCAGCATCCAGACACCGCTCCACCGCCCGGGCCCCGCCCGGATGTCACCGAACCGGTCGACGAACGAGACGGCCACTGCGTCTGCGTCGTCGGTGGGTCGTCGACGGACCCGGCGCCACCAGGTCACCAACGTCACGGTCGGACGATGGAGCAGGTGCGGACGTCGCGTGAGCAGAGCGAACCCGGCGAGCAGGCCGACGGCGAGCAGGGCCGGGAGGATCACGACCCCGGATCCCTCGCCCAGCACGGCGAATCCGGCCAGCGTCGCCGCCACCAGCACGGCGGGCGCCACGATCCCGGACGCCACGGTGACCCATGTCGCGCCGGCAGCATCGGCGCCCGAGTCCCGGTAGCGCTGGAGCATGTAGGCGGTGGCGATCGCCCCGCCCCCGGGCACGGTGGCGGCGATCGCCCCACTCGCGAACGAGGCCGTGGTGGCCTCGCCCAGGCCCATCCGGCCGCCGGCTGCGTCGAGCAGGACGATCCGGACCCCGGCGAAGAGGACGATCGACAGGATGCTGGCGACCACACCGAGCACCATCCACGACCAGTCCAGGGTGCGGATCTGGGTGAGGGCGACCCGGACCTGCTCGCGTTCCGACACGACGAAGGCGACGAGGCCGACTGCGGCCAGGGCCCCGACGGCGAGGTGCCACCGCCCGGGTCCGCGGCGGCCCGGCTCGGTGGATCCCACACGACGTTCCTAGTCGACCGGCTGCACGGTCCGCCGGAGGGTGGTCGACCTGACCCCGTCCCGGCCCGACGGCTAGGGTCGTGGCCCATGGCGACGACCGACCGACCCCGGACACCGACGCGCTCGGGGTCCCCCGGTGGACCGGATCCCGCAGCCCGGGGGTTGATCCTGGTGGGTGTCGGGGTGGTCCTGGGACTCATCCTGTTGCTCCGGGCCGGCGGCGTCGGCTTCCAGTCGGGCGACGGGCCGGTGGACATCGCCACCGAGGACACGACGACGACCTCCGTCGCCCCGACGACGACCGTCCCGACGACGGACCGGGCCCCCCAGCAGGTCAAGGTCGTGGTGGCGAACGGTTCCGAGGTGACGGGCCTGGCGGGCAAGACCGGCCAGTTCCTCGCCCAGCAGGGCTACTCGAACTCCGTGGCCACCGACTCCACCTCCCAGGTGTCGGTCACGACGGTGTACTACTCGCCGGGATTCGAGGCGAGCGCCAAGGCGCTGGCCCGGCTCCTCGGGCTCAACGCCTCGCAGGTCCAGGAACTGCCCAGTGGGGCCGAGCTGGCCGACAACCAGCCGACCGACCTCGGTGTGCTCATCATCGCCGGACCGGAGATCGCCACGATCGTCGGCGCCGAGTCCACCTCGGGTTCCAGCGGGTCGTCGGGTTCCTCCGGCTCCGGCTCCAGCTCGTCCGGCTCGGGCTCCAGCTCGTCCGGCTCTGGCTCGTCCGGCTCTGGCTCGTCCGGCTCTGG
Source organism: uncultured Microthrixaceae bacterium (assembly GCA_964391365.1). Classification (GTDB taxonomy): domain Bacteria; phylum Actinomycetota; class Acidimicrobiia; order Acidimicrobiales; family Microtrichaceae; genus SXMI01. The sequence goes on from CAYMKW010000111.1 coordinate 3,485, forward strand.
CTCCTCGGG
>CAYMKW010000111.1:3593-9151 GCA_964391365.1 uncultured Microthrixaceae bacterium
GCTCGTCCGGCTCTGGCTCGTCCGGCTCTGGCTCGTCCGGCTCTGGCTCCTCGGGCTCTGGCAGCTCCGGGTCGGGTTCCGGTACATCGGGTTCGAGCAGCTCGAGTGGTTCCGGAGGTTCCAGCAGCTCCGGCTCGACTGGTTCCGGTTCCAGCAGCTCGAGCGGAACCGGGTCGTCCGGGTCCGGTTCCTCGGGCTCGACCGGCTCGAACTGACCGGGAGCAGCGCTGTCGGCCTCGGCATTCGGGGGTGACGCTCCGATGGAGGATGCGTTCCGTTCGGCCGTGGCCCGAGACCCCGGCCGGACCCTGATCGCCGTCGACTTCGACGGGACGCTCGCCGAGATCGTCGGCGACCCCGCCGCCGCCCGACCGATCACCGGGGCGGGAGAGGTCCTGGGTCGGCTGAGCCGACAACTCGGTGAGGTCGCGGTCGTCTCGGGTCGTCCGCTGGAGTTCCTGCTCAGCCGGCTCGGCGACCAACCCATGCTCACGCTCGTCGGGCTGTACGGGCTGGAGTCACGCCGCGGTGGCCGCGTCGAGGAGCACCCCGAGGCGGGCCCGTGGCGCGAACGGGTCCGCGGGGCGATCGCGACGCTGGAACCGGAGCTGCCCACCGGGGTGACGGTCGAGGACAAGGGCACCTCGGCGACGGTGCACTACCGCGCCGCTCCCGACCGGGAAGCGGAGGTTCGCTCGCTGGTCGAGCGGGCTGGTTCCGCCTCGGGCTTGGAGGTGCGCCCGGCGAAGATGAGCGTGGAGCTCCATCCGCCGCTGCACGTCGACAAGGGCACCGTCCTGGTCGACCTGGCCGACCTGTCCCGGGTGGGAGAGGTGGGCGGGGGTCCGGTGTGCTTCGTGGGCGATGACGTGGGCGACCTGACCGCCTTCGACGCCCTCGACCGACTCGCATCCACTGGCCGCCCGACGTTGCGTGTCGCCGTCGCCGGCCCCGAGACACCCGACGAGCTGCTGGGCCGGGCCGACGTGGTGGTCGACGGGCCCGTCGGGGCTGCGAGGCTGCTCGCAGGTCTGGTCGCCTGAGTTCCGGGCCGTCGTCCGGACCGTCCCGGGCCCCGGGTCAGTCGGCGGCGGCGAGCTGGTCGGCCAACCAGTCGGCGGGCGTGCGCGCCTCGGCGTCACGCCGCAACTGCGCCGCCCGGGCCCGCCGTTCGTCGGGGGAGCGGTCGAGGGCGGCGGCGATGGCGGCACTGGTCGCGACGACGTCGAAGGGGTTGACGTCGTCGGCCGCTCCCACCAGCTCCTCCCACACGCCCGCCTCGGTGGACAACACGACCTGGCCGTCGCGCTCGTTGACCGCCGGCCCCTCCTTGGCGACCAGGTTCAGCCCGTCCCGGACGGGATTGACGACCAGCACGTCGTAGCGGCGGAAGGTGGCGACGGACGCCGCGAAGTCGTCGACATCGCTCAACAGCACCGGCGTCCACTCGGGGGTGCCCCAGCGCTCGTTGACCTGCTCGACGGTGGCGACGACCTCGTCGTGGTAGGCCCGGTAGGCGGGGACGCCGAGCCGCGACGGGTAGCAGTGGGCGACGAACGTGACCCGGTCACGGAGGTCCGGTCGGAGCCCGAGCAGGTGGTCGAACGCCAGGAAGCCGCGGACCACGTTCTTGGACAGCTCCATCCGGTCGACGCGGGCCACCACCATCCGGTCGCCGACGCGCTCGTCGAGGCGGGCGAGCGCGGCGTCGCACTCGACGGAGCGGGCCACGGACCGGAGGTCGTCCAGATCGCTGCTCAGCGACGACGCGACGACGCGCTGGTCGGTCGCGGTGCCGTGGTCCTCCTGGCAGCGTCGGTAGTTCACCGCCCACCTGTTGGTGTGGAAACCGCAGGCGGTGTGGGCGGCGAGGCCCCGCAGCAACTCGTCGCGGGCCGTCGGCTCGAGCAGACGGATGCCGTCGGGCCCCGCGAAGGGGGTGTGGTGGAAGTGGACCATCCGCAGGTCTGGCCGCTCGGCCGCGACGATCGGGGCGAGGAGGGTCAGGTGGTAGTCCTGCACGAGCACGACGGCATCGGCGGGACTGAGTCGGCACACCGCGTGCGCGAAGGCGGTGTTGACCCGGCGGTACGAGGACCACGCCTCGTACCACTCGTCGTCGTAGACCGGGGTGTGCGTCGAGTCGAACAGTCCGTGGTGGACGAACCAGAGGAAGCTGTTCGCGACGACGTCGTAGTAGCGGTCGAACTCGGCCTCACCCACGTCCAGCAGGTGGACGGCGTCGAGGTGGTCCACATCGCTGCGCACGACGCTCGCCGGGTTCCGGGCGGCGGCCCGGTCGGCCTCGGACAGCGCTGCGGCGATCCACACGGCCCGGCCGGAGTCGAGCAGTGGTCGCAGCCCGCTGATCAGTCCGCCCCCGCCACGAACGGCGACCAGGTCGTCACCGTCCCGTCGGTGCGACACGGGTCCGCGGTTCGAGGCGATCACCACGGGCGTGTCGGGGTGCAGGTCGACCATCTCCTCCGAGCCTAGGGCCGTCGGCTCCGGCCCCGGTCGGTCCGACGCCGGGCGGCTCCCGGCCTGCTGGTCCGGCCCTACGCTGCGCCCGTGCGCATCGTCGTGGCGCCCGACAAGTTCCGGGGGACGCTCGACGCGCGCGCCGCGGCGGCGGCGCTCGCCGGTCCGCTCCGGGCTGCGGGCCACGATGTCGTCGAGGTGCCCATGGCCGACGGCGGCGAGGGCACGCTCGACGTGCTCGGAGGACCCAACCGGCGGACGGTGGTGTCGAACCCCACGGGCGACCCGGTCGAGGCCGGTTGGCGGCTGTCCTCCCGCCGGGCGGTGATCGAGATGGCGCAGGCCTCGGGCCTGGCTCTGGTCGAGGAGGCACCGGACCCGGTGGCTGCGTCCACCTACGGAACGGGCGAACTGATCGCGGCGGCCCTCGAGGCCGGCGCCCGTGAGGTGCTCGTCTGCGTGGGCGGCTCGGCGACGACCGACGGGGGTCTGGGGGCGCTGCGGGCGCTGCACCCCGTCGCCCGCCTGCGCGGAATCCGACTCCGGGTCGCCTGTGACGTGTCGACGACGTTCGTCGACGCCGCCCGGATCTTCGCGGCCCAGAAGGGCGCCGGCCCCGCGCAGGTCGAGCTGCTGACCCGGCGGCTCGAGGCGCTGGTGCAGGTGTACCGCGACGACTACGGGGTGGACGTCGCCGAGCTCGAGGGCGGCGGGGCCGCCGGTGGTCTGGCCGGTGGTCTGGCATGCGTCGGAGCGGAGCTGGTGCCGGGTGTCGAGCTGGTGGCGGACGCGGTGGGCCTGGCCGACGAGCTCGAGGATGCCGACCTCGTGCTCACCGGCGAGGGCCACCTGGACGCCGAGTCGTTCTCGGGAAAGGTCGTCGGGGGCGTGGCCGAGCTGGCCGCTGAGGCCGGCGTCCGGTGCGTTGCGGTCGTCGGCGATGCGGACGAGGTCGACTCGCCGGTCCCGGTGGTCTCGCTCGCCGCCCGCTTCGGGGTCGACCGGGCGCTGGCCGACGCCGCGGGTTGTCTGGCGGAGGTGGCACTCGACGCGCTGGAGGTCGACTGAGGTGGATGCGGATCGGAATCCGGTCGTGATCGGCGAGGTGCCGATGCCGAGGCTCATGGCGGTGATGAACGCCTCGCCCGAGTCATTCTCCGGGGGTGTGGTCGATTCGGCCTCGGTGGTCGAGGTGGCGCAGGAGCACGTCGCCGACGGAGCGAGCGTCCTGGACGTCGGCGGGCAGTCGCTACGGACCGACGAGCCGGAGCTGCCCGTCGAGGTCGAACTCGATCGATCGGTCCCGCTCCTTCGGGCCCTTCGGGAGGCGTTCGGCGCCGACGGCCCGGACCTGTCGGTCGACACCTACCGGGCGCCCGTGGCCGCGGCCGCGGTCGAGGCGGGGGCGACGATCGTCAACGACCCGTCCGGGTTGCGGGACCCCGACCTGCTGGCCGTCGTCCGGGACTCGGGCGTCCAGGTGGTCGTGACCTACAACCTGGCCCGCCCCAAGGTCCGGCTGCAGGCCGACGAGCTGGCCTCCGACCCGGTCGCCGACGGCCTGGCGTCACTGCGGGAACGCATCGAGCGTCTCGTCGAGGCGGGGGTGTCCGAGTCGCAGGTGCTCGTCGACCCGGGCCCGGACCTCGGCAAGTCCCCGGCGCAGACGGTGGCGGTCCTGCGGGAGCTGGAGGCGTTCCGCTCGCTGGGTCGGCCGCTGCTCCTGGCGCTGTCGCGCAAGGACGTCATCGGGGCGACGCTCCGTCGGTCGCCGGCGGAACGGGCGGCCGGACTGGATGGGGTGCTCGCAGCGCTGGACCTGCGTGCGGACGACGTGATCCGTGTGCACGAGCCGCGCACCGTGCGTGACTTCTACGTGATGCGGGCGGTGATCGCCGGTGACGTCGAGGTCCCCGACGACCTGTCGTTGCCGGTCCACCTCCGGCACCGACCACCTCCGGCCTGACCGACCGGCTGGTGTACTCAGCTGAGGTGGGGCGGTCGGATCCGGCTGGATCCCGCCGCGAGCCCGGCCCGCCGCAGGATCGCCGCCGCCACGACGGTCGCCATGGCCTCGAGGTCCGTGTCGGACTGCTCGCCGTGGAGGAGCCGACCGCAGTCCGGGTGCGCGACCGCGTCGACGCCGTGCTCGGCGACGATGTCGAGCAGCATCCCGACCTCGAGTCCGTAGTCCGGCTCGAACGGCAGGGCCATGAGCAGGTCCCGCCGGGCGGCCACCTGACCGGAGAGGGGCTCGGTGATGTGGTCGAGTTCGGAGAACAGCAGCGACAGCAGTGGCCGGGCCGTGAACTGCGAGACCCGTCCGAACCGACGGTGGCCGTGTTCGTCGAGCCGTCGGATGTCCGCCTTGGCGAGCACGACGCCCGGCCGGGCCAGCGGTGCGAGCAGTCGGGGGAGGAGGTCGTCGAGCACGGTCAGGTCACCGTCGAGGAACGCGACGGTGGAGCCGGTCGTGAGCGGCAGCGCCCGCCAGAGCGCATCGCCCTTGCCCAGCACGGGGCCCAGCTCACGGAAGTGGTCACCGGGCCGCACGACCTCGGCACCGGCGCCCGCGGCCTCGGTCGCCGTGGCGTCGGCCGAGTCGCCGTCGACGACCAGGACCTGGCCGGCGCCCGACTCGAGCGCGTGCGTGACCACGGCGGCGATGGTCTCCGCCTCGTTCCGCGCCGGGATCACGACGCTCAGCGAGGCGATGGCGTCGTCGGCCGGGTCGTCGTTCGTGTCCACCCCACCAGCCTGCCCGGAATCCACCGTCGGGGGACAGCGTTGTAGCCTCTCGCCGCCGGTCGCCCCGATCGGAACGGAGTCGGCCACCTCGGTGTGCCACGACAGGACGGAGTCCCCATGGTCACGATCAGGATCCCCACCACCCTCCGGACGCTCACGGGCGGCGAGTCCGAGGTCCAGGTCGAGGGCGCCACGGTGGCCGAGGCGCTGGCGGCGCTGGAGTCCGCTCATCCGGGGTTCGCGGAGCGGCTGTTCGACGACGAGGGCAACCTGCGGCGCTTCGTGAACGTGTTCGTCGCCGACGACGACGTCCGCTATCTCGAGGGCAC
>CAYMKW010000112.1:0-9022 GCA_964391365.1 uncultured Microthrixaceae bacterium
GGCGCCGGTGGTTGCGGCGGCGGCGCCGGTGGTGGCGCCGGTGGCCACTCGATCGCCATCTTCCACGTCGGTGGCGGCACCCTGACCGTGACGGGCAGCCAGATGTCCCGTCCGGCCAGTCCGGCACAGGGCGGCGCCGGTGGCGCCTTCGCCTCACCCGCCAACGGTGGTGTCGGTGGCATCCGTGGCAACTGTGCCCTCATCGGCGGCTGCGGCGGCGGTGCCGACGGTGCAACTGCGGGGAGCGGCAACGCCGGTCCGGCCGGGAGTAACGGCCCCAGCGGCGTGCTGTTCCGGGTCTGGGACAACGGCACCACGACCAGCTGATCCGACCGGGTTCGCCCGGATCCAGTGATCGACGAACGGCCGCACCCCAGGGGTGCGGCCGTTCCGCGTCCCCTGCTGACACTCCCGGATGTCGGGGTCGTTCGCGGGGTTCGACTCGCCCTGTGGACCCCGGGAACCCGCTCTGGTCCTCGCCGTCAGGTCGCCTTGAGCTCCGCGACCTCGTCCGCATCGCTACGACGCTCGAGGAACTTGGCGATCTCGTTGAAGCCGACGACGAGCACCAGACCCCCGACGGCGAAGGCCACCGGCCACACCCACGGATCGGTTGGTGCGGCGATCGCCGTGCTGTCGAGACCGACAGGCCAGGGCCACAGCACGCGCAGCGAGCCGACCATGAGCCCGATGAGCCCGGCCATGACGGTGTCGTAGTGCTCGGCCAGCGCCCAGTGCAGTACCTGCGAGAAGAGGGCGAGTCCGACCACACATCCGGCGAAGACCAGAGCGACCGGCAACAGGTTCCGGTCGTTCACCGCTGCGAGCACCGGTCCGTACATCCCCAGCATGACGAGGATGAACGACCCACTGATGCCGGGCAGGATCATGGCGCAGATGGCGACGGCACCGCCGGCGAAGTAGGTCCACAGTGCCGGGTCGCTGACCTGCGCCACGCTCTCGTCCGAGGTTCCCTCCCGGACCCCCAACAGCACCCAGGTCAGGATGCCGACGCCGGCGAGCACCAGGAGTCGGCGAGGATCCCGACGTGTCAGCAACTGCCAGGCGACCACCACCGAACCGCCGACCAGGCCGGTGAACAGGCCCGCCATCTCGACGGGGTACTCGGTCAGTGCCGACTCGATGATTCCCGACATGAGCAGGACGGCGACGCCGATGCCCGCCACCAGCGGGAGCATGAACGGCCACTCGACGGAGCGGAGCGACTCGACCCCACCCCTGATGTCGAACTTCAGGAACCGGCCGAGCGCAGTCGACCCGGTCCGGACCGCCTCGATGAGCCGGTGGTAGATGGCGAACACCAGGGCGACCGTGCCGCCGGAGACGCCGGGAACGACGTCGGCGGCGCCCATGACGAAGCCGCGGAGGAAGGTGAAGGGGATCTCGCGCACGGCGGCACGGTAGCAACGTGCGACTTGTATTTCGCGTCACCTGTTTCGTTGGTGTTCTGGCCCGACACTCACATCACTCGTCGCAGGTCCGAGGATCGCCGGTGCGCTCAGGCCGTGGTGAGTTCCTCGACCGCGTCCGCCACATCGTCCAGATCGAGCATCGGATCATCGAACCGCCGAACCGACCGGTAGGTCCGATCCCGACCCACCGGGTCGACGAACCAGTCGACGAGTCGCTCGACTGCGACCCTGCGGAGGTGTGGTGGGAGCGTCTCCAGGTCGGCGGCGGTCAGTCGCCCGGTGGCCACGAGCCGACCCAGGTCGTAGAGGTCCGAGGCCCGCTTCTCCGATCGGAGCCCCGCCCGGAGCGGGACCACGACCAGCTTCATGGCGACCAGTCCCAGTGTGGTGGCGACCGGACGACCCGTTGCGACCACGAGCGGCTCTGCAGTCGCCTCGTCCACCGCCACCACGTCCAGCATCGTTGCGTGGTCGTGGGCCCAGGTGTGGGCGACCACGCTCAGCTCCAGGTCGGTCGGACCCCCGGCGGCGACGAACGCCTCCTCGACCTGTCGGGCCGACTCCGGCGCCACCTCGATCACATCCAGGTCAACGCCGTCGTCGAAGGAGTACCGGCTCGGGTCGGTGACGGTCGTGGCGAGTCGCCGCAGCGTGCGGTCCTGGGCGGCCAGCCCGCGGGTGACCACGTCCAGGTCGACCGTGGTCCGGTGCGGGACGCCAACTCGACACAGCACGGCGAGTCCCCCGATGAGGCAGAGCGCCGGCGGCAGCGTCGCCAGGATCCCGACCTCTCGGTGGGTGGTTCCGCCGGGACGGCCGGACAGGACGACCCGGGCGACGTCACCGGCGGCATCGGCACCTCCGGTCACGGGACGATCCCCCACGCCTCCACGATCTCCCGGCCCCGGGCCGGGTCCGCAGCCAGCCGGAGCGCACAGACGATCGGGTGGGCGACCTGCCACGGATGCGCTTCGTCGGGCGGGTGGTCCTCGTTCAACGGCAGCCACCGGACCGGCGGGATCCGGACCCACGTGCGTGTCGGCGCGTCGCGGTCGACGAACTGTCGGGAGCGCCGGAACGCCGCCGGCGAGGTCAGGTAGCAGCGAGCCGGCAGGTCGGCGACGGCCGCGATCCGGGCTCCACCCAGGGTGGCGGCCCGCTCGTCGACGCGGACCACGACGTCGGCACCCACCCGGTTGCCCAGCTCGGCGACCGGCACGGCGAGCGGCGTCCACCCGTCGTCCGGCCAGTGGGCCGCGGTCTCCCAGAACAGGTCGGGCATCAGGGGCAGTCGGGATGAGCGGCCGATCAGGCCGTCCTGTCCGAAGCGGCCGAGCAGTTCGTGGACCGCACCGACGCTCCGGTCGATCCGCGGTGCGACGCGGCGGGCCGTGACGGGCTCGGTCGGTTCGACGAGCGCGGCGAGCGCCACCTCCAGTCCGACCTGGGTCCACGGACTCGAGGGGCCCGACCGCTCGGAGACGACACCCGGAACGGCGGCGTCGATCCGGACACCGCTGGCCCAGAGGCGGACGTGGCCGCGCCGGTCGAGCCACCCCCATCCGGCATCACGGAGAACGGCCCGACCCGGTTCACTGATGCGGTCGGCGACGACGACCGCTGGGCTCCGGCGGCGGTGCTCGTGGACCAGTTGGCTCAGATCGGCGGAGGTCGGGTGAGCCCGGAGGACGACGAACGGCACGACCCGGTTGCCGTCCACCACCAGGGCGTCCCCGTCGATCCGGCAGCCGAGGCCGACCGCCTGCAGGGCAGCTGCGAGTTCGTCGAGACGTTCGTTGTCCGCTGTCGGGACCGCGGCTGCACTCGTCTCGCTCACCTGTCCGACCTCCAGATCCCGTCCGGTTCCGGCGAGAGCCAACTGGTCCACCCGGCCGGTGATCGCGCCGTCACGAACACCGAACTCAGGCTACCCCCGAGAAGCGTCCAACACCCCGTTCAGGTGTCTGTGCCGTCACGAACATCGAACACCAGCGGGTTGTCCGGCCCCGTGACCGTGAGCACCGGTCCCTGCTCGTCCACGCTGAACGCCGAGGCCGTCCTCACGACGAACGGACCGGACCGGAGCACACCGTCGGCACCGACCGACCAGACCCCACCTGATTCCAGTCGGAGCGAACCGCAGGCACCGGACGTTCCGCAGCTCAGATGGAAGGACCGTTGGCCCCGCTCGACGACGTGGACGGCTGCGATGCCGGCGCCGGGCCGGACAGCGAGGTGGGCGACACCGTCGACGGTCCCGGCGTGGGCCACGAACGGCACGTACTGATCGGCAGCGAACGTCGGCACGGGCCCGTCCGCCCACCCGACGCTCAGACCCGGACGCAGCACCGACGTGGCGACCGCCCCACCGAACCCCTGGACGTGCCGTCGCTCGTCACGCACCGGACGCAACGCCCACGGCGGCTCGACCATCCCGGCGAGCCGTTCGATGAGCGGGAGGAAGTAGAGGTCGTGGACGTGGTCGGTGTGGGAGTCGATCGACGGGGGCACGACGTCGTCGACACCGGCGACGCGCAGCCACAGCCCGAGCAGCGACACGTACCGGTCCAGGCCGAGCCCGTAGGCGCGCGAGTACGGGCCGCACACCGTGCCCATCTCCGGGTCGACCAGGACCGACAGCCGCGCGCACAGTCGGTCCAGGAGGTCCCGCCCCCACCCGGCGAACTCGGGCGTGGGCGGATGGACGATCCACAACCCTGCGGCGATCAGGTCGATCCCGTCGTAGGTGGGCGAGTTGTACTCGTCCACGTCGCCGGACGCCTCCAGCCGCTCCATGGTTCGACGGGCGCGTCGCACACCTCGATCCACCAACCCGGGGTCGGCGTCCCGGCGCCCGGCGTGGGCGGCCAACCACGCGTGCAGCAGGTTCGGGTTCGTGTACCACTCGGGGATGCGCTGCTCGGGTTCGCCGAGCGCACACCGGCGAACGGCCGTGACCATGGCGTCCTCCAGGTCCGGGGGCAGGGCCCCGCGGTGCTCGAGCAGGACGACCTGGAGGATCGACCCCAGGAACTGCCGCCAGTTCGGGTCGTAGTGCAGCCACTCGACGGCGTCGTCGCCGGGCGGGTCGGCCTGTTCGGCGGTGACCCGGAACGTGCCGTCCCACGGTCGGCCGGGCGCGAGGTACTGGTGTCGCAACACGGCCCGGAGCGTCGGGATCGCACGATCGTGGTTCCCGCGACCCAGGTCGGCGTACGCCCCCAGGGCCGACTCACGGATCGAGTGCAGTCCCAGCGAGGTCAGGTCGACGCCCGGCGTGACACCGGCCGCCATGCGATCCAGAGCGGTGTCCGGGTCCCACAGTTCGTCGTGGATCCGGGCTGCGGCGTCGCTCGGCTCCACGGTGGACGACGGTACCGTCGTGGGCACGTTCCCTGCCCGCACCACGACCGGGCCCACGAGCCGGAGGCGAACCGCACCAGTGGACCATGTCGAGTTGCTCACCGCTCCGGACGCCGAGGGGCGTCAGCGCCGCATCGCCGGCGGCCTGCTCGCCGCCGGCCTGCAGGCAGGCGACCGGGTGGCGTTCGTGGCCTCGTCCGGGGCCGACCTGCTCTGCGGAACCCTCGGCGCGCTCCGGGTCGGCGTGATCCCGGTCCTGACACACGCCGGCCTGCTGCCGGAGGAACGTCAGGAACTGCTCGACGACGCCGACCCGGCGTTGGTCGTCGACGACGGTCGTCTGGCCCAACTGCTCGAGGGTCCGCCGACCGAGCTCGCCCCGGCGCCACTCGGACGGCCGATGCACTACACCTCGGGAACGACAGGGCACGCCAAGGGCGTGTGGAGCGGCGTCCTCAGTGAGGACGAGGGCACCGCGCTGCTCGCCGAGGAGGTCGACCTGTGGGGGTTCGTTCCCGAGGACGTCCACCTGGTCTGCTCGCCGCTCTACCACTCGGTCGCCGTGCGCTGGGCCGGTTCGACGCTGCTGAGCGGCGGCAGCGTCATCCTGACCGGCCGGTTCGACGCCGCCCGGACGGCGCACGCCATCGCGGAGTTCCGTCCGACCACGACCTTCATGGTTCCGGCGCACCTGCAGCGCCTGTTCGCGCTCGGCGACCTCCCCGACGTCTCCGGGTTCCGGCTCGTGGTCCACGCCGGGTCGGCCTGCCCCGACCCGGTCCGGCGACACGCCATCGACACGTTCGGACGATCGACACTCCACGAGTTCTACGGTTCCACCGAGGGCCAGTTCACGGCCGCCGCAGCCGTCGAGTGGGAGGAGCGTCCCGGCACGGTCGGCCGGGCGCGACCCGGTCGCACCCTGTCGGTCGACGACGACGGGATGATCTGGTGCCAGATCCCACCGCACGCGCGTTTCGAGTACTGGCGTGACCCCGAGCGAACCGCCGAGAGTTGGCGTCCCCCCACCGACCCGGAGGGGTGGGGGTGGTTCACCGTCGGCGACCTCGGGCGCGTCGACAACGACGGCTACCTGTACCTGGACGGCCGCCGCGACGACCTGGTCATCACCGGAGGAGTGAACGTCTACCCCGCCGAGGTCGAACGCGTCCTCGCGGACGCACCGGGCGTGCAGGAGGTCGCGGTGTTCGGTGTCGACGACGAGCAGTGGGGTCAGCGGGTGTGCGCCGCCGTCGTCGGCGACGTCGACACGGAAGCGGTCGACGCCTGGGCACGCACCCGCCTGGCGGGCCACAAGCGACCCAAGCAGTACGTCGTGCTCGACGAGCTCCCGTACACGGCGACCGGCAAGCTGCGACGGAACGTCCTGGCGGACCGGGTCGACCCCGGGTGAGCTGAGCCGGGGACGGGACCGGCTGACCAGCCCGCTGCGCTGCGCTCAACCTCGAGCGCAGCGGGCCCCGGACACCGGTAGCGTCGGGCGATCTCGTCTGCCGACCGTCCGAAGGGCTTCCTGTGACGTCGATTCCCGAGTTCGTCCGAGACCTGACGAGCAGCGCCGCCGCCACCCGGGGGTTCGTCCCCGGTGCCGCGCTCCGGGACCGCGCCCGGTGGACGCCGGTCCGGGCGCTGGAGTGGCGCGACCGGGTCGGCTGGCTCGTCGGCTGCAACTTCACCCCGTCGACGGCATCGAACCAGTTGGAACTGTGGCAGGCCGCGACGTTCGACCCCGCGACGATCGACCGGGAGCTCGGCTGGGCGGCCGGGATCGGGATGAACTCCATCCGACTGTTCCTGCACGATCTGCTGTGGGAGGTCGACGGCGAGCCGTTCCTCGATCGTGTCGACCGGGTGCTCGACCTGGCGGCCGGCCACGGCATCTCGGTCGTCCCCGTGCTGTTCGACGGCATCTGGGACCCGGAACCCCGGCCCGGTCCGCAACGGTCCCCGCGACGAGGGATCCACAACTCGACCTGGGTCCAGGGGCCGGGCGCGGCGGTCGTGGCCGACCGGTCGCGTTGGCCGTCGCTGCGGCCGTACGTGGATGCGGTGCTCGGACGGTTCGGCGGCGACCCCAGGGTCGTCATGTGGGACCTGTTCAACGAACCCGACAGCCCCAACCCGGCGTACCGGGCCCGGGACCCCAGACGGAAGCGGCGTCTGGTCGGGGATCTGCTGGAGTACATCTGGGACGTGGCCGGCGAGGTCGACCCGGACCAGCCGCTGACCGTCGGCGCCTACCTCATGTGCGACCAGCGTCATCCGGAGCGGGCGTCACGGGTGGCACGGACGGCGCTGGAACGGTCCGACGTCGTCACGTTCCACAGCTACACCTCGGATGCCACCCTGCAGCGGACGATCGACGGCCTCGCCGGACTGGGGCGGCCGCTCGTGTGCACCGAGTGGATGGGCCGGCCCGCGTCCCCGCCGGCGCAGATCGATGTGTTCAGGCGCAATGACGTCGGCTGCTTCACCTGGGGGCTCGTCGACGGCCGGTCCCAGACCAGGTTCCCGTGGACGTCCTGGTTCCGGCGCAGCGACGAGACGACCCCGTGGTTCCACGAACTCCTGCACGCCGACGGCACCCCCTACGACCCGGACGAGGTGGCGGCGTTCCGCCGGGCCACCGGGACGTGAGGGCCGGCTGGGCACCGCACTGGTTGACGAAGGCCGACTCGCGCACGGCTCCGTGCATTCGGTTCCGTTAGCCTCCAGTGAGTCGGGACGATCCGACAGGTCATGGAGGGGAAGACGACATGGCGGCCAGACGGCGAACAATCCAGCTCCTTCTCAGCGGACTGCTGATTCCTGCGTCACTGACCCTTGGAGCGTGCGGGGGTTCCGGCGACGGCGATGCCGCGACACCGGCCGCTGACGGGGCGTCGGCTCCGTCCACGACCACCGCCGACGAGAACGAGGGCGGCAGCGGTGATTCGTCCAGCGAGTTCTGCACCAGAGCGCTGGCGCTGGAGGGCAAGGACGGCGAGTTCACTCCCGAAACCATCGACGGCTACCGGGACCTGCTCGAAGTTGCCCCCGACGAAGTGCGACCGCGGATCGAGACCGTCATCGCCTACCTCGAGGCCATCTCCTCACAGGGCCAGGCCGCAGCGCAGCAGGTCGCCGAGATCAGCCAGCAGTACGCCACCGACAGCGTGCGCCTCGTCCGGTTCGTCAACGAGAACTGCTGAAGGGCTCCGAACCGGAGCCCGTGTCGAGCGTCGCAGGCGGGTCCGATGGCACGCGACATCGTCGATGACCGCCTCATCGGAGCGCTGCATGTCCGGGCGCTCTCGCGTGCCGGCCTGCAGCACGACACGGTCGACGAGCACGTCGCCGTGCAGGCCGGCACGCTCGCTGCACTGCTCGAAGGTGGCTACGACGGCGACGCCACGCTGGCCGAGATCCTGCGGCTGGGCGACCTCGGGCTCGGCACCGTCCAGCACCTCGACGGCGAGCTGGTGGTGCTCGACGGTGCAGCCTGGGCCATACGTTCCGACGGGCGGGTCGATGCACTCGACGGCTCCGTCCGCACCCCCTTCGCCGTCGTCTGCCGGTTCCGGGGCGAAACATCACTGCACTGCAACGGACCGTGGACGCTCGCCGAGCTGCGCGACCGGATTGAGGGTGTGGCCACCGGTGAGATTCCGGGTCTGGACGACGAGATCGTGGCGGTGCGAGCGTCGGGAAGGTTCGCCGACCTCCGACTGCGGAGCGTCGCACGGCAGCACCATCCCTATCCGCCGCTGCGCGACGTGGTGGCCCACCAGACCGAGTGGCAGGTCGACTCGGCCGTCGGCACCATCGTCGGGTTCCGGTTCCCGGACACACTCGCCGGCCTCGAGGTTCCGGGCTACCACGTGCACTTCCTGTCGGACGACCGAACGGCCGGCGGCCACGTGATCGACCTCACCATGTTGGACGGCGACGTGCAGCTGCAGCGCTGCGACGACCTCCACGTCGAGCTGCCGGCCGGCGTGGCACTCGGTTCGCCCGGCGCCGTCGATCGGGACGAGGTCCGACAGGTCGAAGGGGGCGGGGCGAGCACGCCCCCCGCCTGACCCCGACGGCCACCGACAGGCGCCAACCACCCCGCTAGCCTGACCACCGACCGGCCGACACCGGGTTCTCGCCCACGAAGTCGCCCAGTCCCGCCCGAGTAGCTCAGTTGGCCAGAGCAGCTGTCTTGTAAACAGCAGGTCGTC
>CAYMKW010000113.1:0-8926 GCA_964391365.1 uncultured Microthrixaceae bacterium
GGCACCGGCGCCGCCGTGGCCCGCTCCTCGATCCGGGCGGCCACGTCGCTGCGCTCGACCCATCGCGCCCGTTGCCAGAACCCCAGCGCCACGAGCGCCACCACACCCAGCACCACGAGCACGTGGCTCACGATCCAGGCCGGCCTGCGGGCGAAGTCGTACACCGACCGGAACCCTACGTGGAGCGGGTCGCCGTCACCGCAGCACCTGCGCCTTAGGTTGGCCCCGTGAACGACTCCCCCACTCCCGTGCACCAGACCTCCACGCCGGTCCCGCCGGTCGACACCTCGCCGGAGCGCCTGCGCGGCCTGTGGCGCTGGAACGTCGGTCTGACCGGGCTGCACGCCGTGCAGGCGGTGCTGATCCTGGTGCTGAGCGGCAGCTTCGCCATCTCCATCACCTCGACGTTCCCGACGGGTCCCCCGGGCAGCCGCCTGAGCGACCCGCAGCCGCTCTTCGACCTACCGATCGGCATCGCCGTCGCGGTGTTCCTCGCCCTGGCCGCGCTCGACCACCTGCTGACCGCCACCGCCGGACGTGCCACCTACGAGGCCGACCTGGGGCGGGGCATCAACAGGTTCCGCTGGGTCGAGTACTCGTTCAGCGCATCGCTGATGATCGTGCTGATCGCGGCGTACTCGGGGGTCACGGACATCACCGCCGTCGTGACCATCGTCGGGGCCAACGTGGCCATGATCCTGTTCGGCTGGGTCCAGGAGCGCACCAACCCGCCCGGCCGCACGTCGACGAGCATGCAGGCGTTCTGGTTCGGCACCATCGCCGGGCTGGCGCCGTGGGTGGCGATCTGGATCAACGTGATCGGGGCCGAGACCGTGCCCGGGTTCGTCTACGGGATCGTGGTGACCGAGCAGGTCCTGTTCTTCAGCTTCGGCCTGAACCAGTGGCTGCAGTACCGGCGGGTCGGGAAGTGGGCGGACTACCTGCACGGCGAGCGCGTCTACCTGGTGCTCAGCCTGGTGGCGAAGTCCCTGCTGGCCTGGCAGATCTACGGCGGTTCGCTCGCCAACTGACCTGCGAACCGACGGCCCGCCCGGCCGGGTCAGTCGCCGGCCGTCGGCAGCACGTGGTCGGCGAAACGGTCCCGCAGGTCCTTCTTGGAGAACTTGCCGACGCTGGTCTTGGGCACCTCGTCGATGAACACGACGTCGTCGGGGAGCCACCACTTGGCGACCCGGCCGTCGAGGAACTCGATCAGCTCCTCGGCGGTCAGTTCGGCGTCGGGGGCGACGACCACGCAGGCGAGCGGCCGCTCGGACCACTTGGGGTGCGGCACGCCGATCACGGCGGCCTCGGCCACGGCGGGGTGCGCCATGATCTCGTTCTCGAGCTCGACGGAGCTGATCCACTCGCCGCCGGACTTCACGACGTCCTTGGTGCGGTCCACGATCCGCACGTAGCCGTCGGGGGTGATGACGGCCACGTCGCCGGTTCGGAGCCAGCCGTCATCGGTGAACGACTCGGGCGAGCGGGGGTCGTCGTGGTAGCTGGCGGTGATCCACGGCCCGGCGGCCTGCAGCTCGCCGCGGCTGGTGCCGTCCCAGGGCAGCTCGGCCCCGGTCTCCTGGTCGGCGATGCGCAGCTGCACCCCCACCAGCGGCCGGCCCTGGGTGGCGCGCAGGTCGGCGAGCTCGTCGTCGGTGCCGTCGGCGAGCCACGACACGACGTTGGCGACCGACGCGACGGGGCTCGTCTCGGTCATGCCCCAGGCCTGCAGGATGGGCAGGCCGACCTGGGCGCGGTACGCCTCGGACAGGGCCTTGGGCACCGCCGAGCCGCCGCAGGGGATGACCCGGAGCGCCGAGGTGTCCCGGCCGGCCAGTTCGGGGAGCACACCCATCCAGATGGTCGGGACCCCGGCGGCGAGCGTGACGCGCTCGGACTCGATCAGTCCGGCCAGCGCCGCCGGCACCATGTTCGGCCCGGGCATGACGAGGGTGGATCCGGCGGCGACGCCGGCGTGGGCGAGGCCCCAGGCGTTGGCGTGGAACATGGGGACGACCGGCAGGATCACGTCGGACTCCGACACGCCGACCGAGTCGGCGAACATGGCCGCCATCGTGTGCAGGTAGGTGCTGCGATGGGTGTAGACGACACCCTTGGGGTTGCCGGTCGTGCCCGACGTGTAACACATCGACGCGGCGCGGAGTTCGTCGTCGACCCGGAACTCGGCCGGCGGCTCGGCGGCGAGCAGCGTCTCGTGGTCGAGCACCTCCACCCCGTCCAGACCCTCCAGGTCCGCCACGGGCGCGCCGTCCTCCATGACCACCAGGTGCCGCACGGTGCTGAACGTCGGCACCAGCGGGGCGAGCAGGCCCAGCAGGGAGCGGTCGACGAAGATCACCTCGTCCTGTGCGTGGTTGACGATGTAGGTGACCTGCTCGGGGAACAGCCGGATGTTCAGGGTGTGGAGCACCCGTCCGCTGCACGGCGCCGCGAAGTACAGCTCCAGGTGTCGGGCGGTGTTCCAGGCGAACGTGGCCACCCGGCCGTCGGCGGAGACGCCGAGGGTGTCGAGCACCGAGGCCAGGCGGCGGGTGCGGTCGGCCCACTGGCCGTGGGTGACCCGTTCCACACCGCCGACGGTGGCGGTGACGATCTCCTTGTTCGGCGAGAGCCGTTCGGCCCGCTCGACGAACCCGTCCAGCGTGAGCGGTCGGTCCTGCATGGTGCCCTGCACGTGTCCCCCCGTGGGCTCGTGGCCGGACCGTCGCAGGTCCCGCCGGTAGCGTTGGCGCAGCGTAGGCCCGCCGAGGCGTCCGACGCCGCCCGATCGCACACCTGCTCACTCGCCGCACACCTCCCCACTCACTCGACACACTCCCACCGTGACCGACGCCGACCTCACCCCCGACCGACCGACGCACCCGTCGTGGTTCCTGCCCGTGGTCGGCGCCGCGATCATCACGCTGGTCGTCGCCAACAACTTCGGCAACGTCATCTGGGCGGAGTGGGTGATCGACAACCCGCTCGGCCTGCTGGCCCTGAACTCGTCCAACAAGTACCTGCTCGCCACGTCGGTGAACACCGACCTGGTGACGGTGCTGGTGATCTCCACGGTCCGGCTCATGGCACCGGACCCGCTCTTCTACGCGATCGGCTACCTGTACGGGGACCGGGCGCTGAAGTGGGCGGGCGACGTGTTCCCCGGGATCGGTCCGGTGATCGAGCAGGCCCGGGCCGACGACGGGTCGTTCCGTTGGCTCATGACGGCGCTGTTGTTGATCATGCCGAACAACCCGGTGTGTCTGATCGCCGGGGTTGTGCGGGTGCCCTTCGCCCGCTTCCTGGCGCTGTCGTTCGTCGGCACCGTCGGCCGGATCCTGCTCATGCGGCTGATCGGTTCGATCTTCTCGGAGCAGATCGAGGACCTGCTCGAGGTCGTGGCCCGCTACCAGCGGTGGCTGCTGCTGGCCTCGATCGTGTTCGTCGTCGGCTACGTCACGTACCAGGCGACCCGGCGCAAGGGGCTGATCGGAGCGGTCGAGGAGCTCGAGGAGGACCTCGGCGACTGAGCTCGGTGCATTGAGCCCCGCCTACGGGGGCTCAATGCACCGAGAACGCGAAGTTGGGTGGGGCGGGCCGGGCGAGTGGGTTAACGACCCCGACCCGGTTACAGGCCGAGGAGTGCGTCCAGGCCGACGGTCACGCCGGGCCGGTCCGCCACCTGCTTCACCGCCAACAGCACGCCCGGCATGAAGCTCGTCCGGTCGATCGAGTCGTGGCGGATGCTGAGCGTCTGCCCGGTGGTGCCCAGCAGCACCTCCTGATGGGCGACGAGCCCCTTCAGGCGCAGCGAGTGGACACGGATCCCGCCCGGCCCGTCACCGCCGCGGGCGCCGGCGACGACCTCGGACGTCGTCGGGTCGAGGGTCCACTCCCCCGACGCCTCGGCCATCCGCTGCAGGGTCAGCATGGCGGTACCCGACGGGGCGTCCACCTTGTGCTCGTGGTGCAGTTCGATGATCTCGGCGGACTCGAAGTACGGGGCGGCGATCGCAGCGAAGTGCATCATCAGCACCGCACCGATCGCGAAGTTCGGGGCGATCACGCAGTTCGACCGGGTGAACTCGGCGGAGAAGCGCTCCATGTCGGCGTCGGTGAACCCGGTGGTGCCGACGACGGCGTGGATCCCCTCTGCGGCGAGCACGCCGAGCGTGTCGCAGCAGGCGGACCGCTCGGTGAAGTCCACCGCCACGTCCACGTCGGCCGCCGCCATTGCCGCGCCGTCCCGGGAGAACTTCAGGTCGGTGTCGATCCCGGTGACCGTGCGCAGGTCCAGCCCCGAGTAGTGAGGGTCGACTGCTGCGACCAGTTCGACGTCGGGATCGGCGGCGACCGCCCGGCACACGGTGGAGCCCATGCGGCCCCCCGCCCCGAAGACACCGACCCGGATCGTCACGCCGCCACTCTAGGCGGGGGCCGGTGCCCGCCCCACAGGCGGGCGGGAGCGACCGGCGCGCCGGCCGGTGGCCGCTCAGGCCGGTTCCGGCCCGTCGTCACCGCCGCCGCCATCGTCGTCGTACGGACCGGCGACGGGGTCGGGCACGCTGAACAGGTCCCGCCGCGGGTCGTCGAGGTACACCGGCTCCCGGCCCTCGTCGAACGCCCGGATCGCCTCGGGCAGGTTGTCGGTGAACCCGGCCATCAGCTGGTTGCGGTCCTCGAACTCGATCGCCGCGTCCAGGCTGGAGATCTCGAGCTCGGCCCACAGCGCCTGCTTCGTCGCCTCCAGGCCGTGGTGGGAGTAGGCGGCCATGGCGCCGGCCATGTCGAGCGCCTCGGCGAGCAGGTCGCCGGCCGGCACGACCCGGGACACCAGCCCGACCCGCAGGGCCTCGGCGGCGTCGATGCGACGACCCGTCAGGAGCAGGTCGTTGGCGTTCGCCGAACCGATCAGCCGGGGCAGCAGCCACCCGGCCCCCATCTCGGTGGACGTCAGCCCGTTGACGATCCCCGTGGCGTTGAAGGTGGCGTCCTCGGACGCGATCCGCAGGTCGCAGCCCAGCGCCAGACACATCCCTCCCCCGTAGGCCGGGCCGTTGACAGCGGCGATCACCGGCTGGGGCAGCGCCCGGAGCCGGCGGGTCAGCTGCGAGTAGACCCGCATGGACCGGCTGGCGATCCGGTGGACCGACAGCCCGCCGATGTTCGGGATCACCCCGTAGTCCTTCAGGTCGAGCCCCGAGCAGAACGCCCGGCCGGCGCCGGTGAGCACCACGACCCGGGCGTCGTTGTCGGCGCCGACGGCGGCGAGCACCTCGTCGAGCTCCACGGCCAGCTCGATCGACAGCGCGTTCAGGCGGTCGGGCCGGGCCAGGCGGACGATCCGCACGGCGTCGCCCGCCGACTCGAGTTCCACCAGGCCGATCGCCACGGTCACCTCCTGCTGCGGGTGCGGCTGCCGGATGTCCCGGCGGCCTCCCGGAGGGTCGTACCGTACCCGTCGTGACCACCGAGCCGGACCGACAGGAACCGACCCCGGCCGGTGCCGGCTGGCTGGTGCAGCTGACCGGTCCGGACCGCCCCGGGATCACCGCCGACCTGATGACCACGCTCGACCTGCTCGACGCCGAGGTGCAGGACGTCGAACAGGTGCTGGTCCGAGGGATGCTCACCCTGGCCGTTGCCGTCAGCGAACCGAGCGACCACGACGCCCTCCGCTCCACGTTGCAGCACCTGGCCTCGCAGTACGACCTGCGCCTGGACCTGTCCCCCATCCCCGCCAGCAGCGGCCGACGGCCGCACGTCGACGCCGTGACGGTGCTCGGCCACGGGTTCGAGACCCCGCTGTCGGCCGCCGAGCTGGCCGCCGTCGCCGGGGGCGTGGTGGCCGCCGGCGGCAACGTCGACCGGGTGGTCCGACTCGCCCGCTACCCCGTGTACGCCTACGAGTTCCGGGTGTCGGGCGCCGACCCGTTGGCCCTGCGCACCCACCTGGGCCAGGCCGCCGCCGCCCACCGCCTCGACGTGGCGCTGCAGCCTGCCGGCCTGGAGCGCCGGGCCAAGCGACTCGTGGTGCTCGACGTCGACTCGACGCTCATCCAGGACGAGGTCATCGAGCTGCTCGCCAGCGAGGCCGGCTGCCTGGACGAGGTCCGGGCCGTCACCGACCGGGCGATGGCCGGCGAGCTCGACTTCGAGGCCGCCCTGCGGGAACGGGTGCGGCGGCTGGCCGGCCTGGACGTCGCCGCCCTGGAACGGGCCCGGGGCCGGGTGCGTCTCACCCCCGGGGCCCGCACGTTCGTGCGCACCCTCAAGCGGCTCGGCTACTGCGTGGGCATCGTCTCGGGGGGCTTCACGCACTTCACCGACCCGCTCGCCGCCGAGCTCGGCCTGGACCACGCCGTGGCCAACGAACTGGAGCTGCGGGACGGCAGGCTCACCGGCGAGGTGCTCGGCGACGTCGTCGACCGGGCCCGCAAGGCCGAACTGCTGCAGCAGTTCGCCGCCGCCGAGGGGATCCCGCTCAGCCAGACCGTGGCGGTGGGCGACGGCGCCAACGACCTCGACATGATCGCTGCGGCCGGATTGGGGGTGGCGTTCAACGCCCGACCGGTCGTCCAGCAGGCGGCGGACACGACCGTGAACGTCCCGTACCTCGACGCCGTGCTGTTCGTGCTGGGAGTCACCCGGGACGAGGTCGAGGCGGCCGACGAGTCCTGTTGAGGCGGAGCGCACCGCCCCGCCGGGTCACTCCGGGAGGACGACCGAGGTGACCGGCTCCTCGCCGAGCACCCGCACCGCCATGGCCGACACCCGCTCGGCGTCAACGGCCGAGAGCCGGTCACGGAACTCGGCGATCGGGGCGATCCGGCCGTGCAGCAGTTCGGCCGATCCCAGCCGACCCGCACGGGCACCCGTGTCCTCGAGGGCCACCGCCGTCGAGGCCCACAGCGAACGGCACGCACGGTCGACCTCGGCCTCGTCCACGCCCTCCCGGACGATCTCCCGGACAACACCACCGATCGTGTCGACCAGCTCGTCGAGCCGGGCGACGCCGGTCGAGCACTGCAGGGAGAGCACGCCGGCATCGGAGTAGAGGCTCAGGGCCGAGCCGATCGAGTAGCTCAGCGCCCGCTCCTCACGCACCACCTGGAACAGCCGGCTCGATGGACCGCCGCCGAGCAGGTGGTTGAGGACCGCGACCACCGTGCGGTCGTCGTCGACCGCCGAGCAGGTCCTCCAGGCCTGGGCGAGGTGCGCCACGTCGCCCGGCCGCGACTCCTCGACCCGTGACGGAGCCGTCGGGCCGGGGCCGCTGCGGACCGGCCGCTCGCCGAGCACGACCCCGGTCGCCGGCCAGGCCCGTTCGACGTGCGCCAGCAGGGCGTCGTGGTCGACCCGCCCGGCCGCGGCCACGACCAGGTTGCCCGGCCGGTACCAGTGGTCGCGGAAGTCGGCGACCTCACCGCGGCCCAGCGCCTCGATGGTCGCCGGCGTCCCCAGGACCTCGCGGCCCAACGGGTGGTCACCGAAGACCGACTCGAAGAGCCGGACCCCCACGACGTCCTCCGGGTCGTCGAGCGCCACGGCGAGCTCCTCGAGGATCACCTGCCGCTCGTTGTCCAGATCCTCGGACCGCAGGGCCGCCTCCGAGACGACGCCGGTGAGCACCTCGAGCGCCAGTGCGAGCGCCGTCGCCGGCACCCGCACGTGGAAGACGGTGTGCTCGCTCGTCGTGTAGGCGTTCAGTTCACCGCCGACCTGGTCGACCGCCCGGGCGATCTCCATGGCGGTGGCGTCCGGCGTCCCCTTGAACAGCAGGTGCTCCAGGAAGTGCGACACGCCCTGCAGCGCATCGGGCTCGTCCCGGCCACCGACGCCCACCCACACCGAGACCGCCACCGAGCGGGCGTGCTCGACGGTGTCGGAACACACGACGACGCCGGAGTCGAGCTCGGTGCGTCGCAGCCGCTCGGGAGGGGCTGCGACACCCGGGATCGACCCGGCGCCGACGAGGTCCACTGGTGTGGTCGACCGGCTCAGCGACGACGACGCTGGCCGCCGCGGGAGCGGCCGCCGCCACCGCCGCCACCGCCGCCACGGTTGCGGACCGGAGCGGGCCCCAGATCGCCGAACTCCTCGCGGAGCTCGGCGTCGAAGGCCTCGCTGAACCGGGCCTCATCGACATCACCACTGTCGGAGCCGCCACCGTCACCGTCGTCGTCGGATCGGCGCTCCGACGAGCGGCGCTCCGAGGACCCACCGCCGGACCCGGCGACCGGCTGGCCGTCGGCGCCGACCGGGGACAACGAGATCTTGCCGTTCGGGTCGACGTCCTCGACCACGACGGTGATCGGGTCGCCGAGCGCCACCACGTCCTCGACCCGGTCGATGCGCTTGCCGCCGCCGAGCTTGGAGATGTGCACCAGGCCGTCGCGTCCCGGGAGGATGTTCACGAACGCACCGAACTTGGTGATGTTCACGACGCGACCCTCGTAGGTGGCCCCGACCTCGGCCGTGGGCGGGTCCAGGATCAGCTTGATCTGGCGCTCCGCCTCGGCGACCGCACCACGGTCCACCGCAGCGATGGCGACCACGCCGACCAGGCCGTCGTCGTCGACCGAGATGTTCGCCCCGGTCTCGGCCTGGATGCCGTTGATGACCTTGCCCTTCGGTCCGATCACCTCGCCGATCTTGTCGGCCGGGATCTCGAAGCTCACGATCTTGGGTGCCGTCTCCGACACGTCGTCACGCGGCTCGGCGATGGCGCCGGTCATGACGTCCAGGATCGCCAGGCGGGCGTCCTTGGCCTGGTTGAGCGCAGCGGCCAGCACGTCGGCGGGGATCCCGTCGATCTTCGTGTCCAACTGCAGCGCCGTCACGGCGTCGGCGGTGCCGGCGACCTTGAAGTCCATGTCGCCGAAGGCGTCCTCCGCCCCGAGGATGTCGGTCAGCGTGGCGT
>CAYMKW010000114.1:0-8720 GCA_964391365.1 uncultured Microthrixaceae bacterium
GGATGGACGCCGGCCCCGTAGCCGCCAGTCGCAGGGTCTCGATCAGTTCGGCGACCATGCCCTGGGCGACGATCTCGCTGGCCGACACGTTCGTGGCGAGGTAGGCGCGTCGGGCGGGACGGTGCCGACGGTTCCAGTCCCGGATGAAGCGGAACGCACGGCCCGACACCTGCCGGTTGATCGCCGGTAGGAGCCCCAGCTGCTCGGCCACCGAGATGAACTCGCCCGCTGCGACGAACCCTCCGTCCCGACGCCAACGCGCGAGTGACTCGAACCCCACCACACGGCCGTCGTTGAGGTCGACGATCGGCTGGAGGGCGGGCTCGAACTCCTCTCGGTCCACAGCCCGACGGAGGGCGAGCTCCAGTTCATGGCGCTGGTCGAGCGAGGCCTGCATCCGCGAGTCGAAGACCCGCACGGCGTCACCCGGCTCCCGTTTGACCCGGTACATCGCCACGTCCGCCTGGCGGAGCAGTTCGTTCGCGTCGTGCGGTCCGTCCTCCGTGGCGATCGCGCAGCCGACGCTCGCGGTGAGGTGCCACTCCATGCCGGCGGGAAAGTAGGGCTCGGACAGCACACCGGCCAGCGTCGTTGCCCGCCGGCGAGCCTCGTCGTCGGCCCGGTCCGCTTCGTCGAGCACGCGGATCATCACGAACTCGTCGCCGCTGAGCCGATACGTGCGCTCGCCGTCCTCGGAATGGGCGAGCAGGCGGCGAGTGACCTCCTGGAGGACCTCGTCGCCTGCCGCGTGTCCGGATGTGTCGTTGACCTGCTTGAAGCGGTCGAGGTCCATGAACAACAGGGCCAGTGCGCGGTCCTCGCCGGCCAGATCCTCGAGCAGGCACAGTCGGTTGCCCAGGCCGGTCAGCTCGTCGCGACGGGACTGTTCCCAGAGCGCGTGGCGTGCGTCCTCGCTGGCCATCCGGGCGGCTCGCTCGGCACGGATCGCCTCGGCCACCCGCCAGGACACGACCACGGCGAGGACACCCGTCGAGAACAACAGCACCGGGACGGCGACCGACTGACCCAGCCAGAGCAGGACCGCGGCAGTGGTCGCAGGCGCCACCAGCGATGCCCCGAGCAGGAGCATGCGGACCCGGCCGACCTCGACTGCCCGACCCCTCGGTTCGGCGACGGACCGTGCGTGACTGCTGAGCGCAGCCAGTCCGAGGAACACGAGCGCCATCGCGAATCCGACGTTGCTGAACGCTGTCAGCGTTCCGCTCTCCTGGGCGGAACCGACCAGGTAGGCGACATCGCTCCCAATGGTGGCGATCAGGTACAGGAGCAGCCAGCCGATCGTCCGGTCGATCCGGGGCTCCGACAGCACGAGACCGGCAGCCGCCCCCAGCAGGAGGAGATCCGCCGTCGGGTACGCGAGGAGCAGGACGGCGTCGATGCTCAGTTCCCCTACCGGCATGTTGCCCGGGAGCACGACGAGGAGTTCCCACGCGAGGAGCGAGATCCCGGCCGCCAGGAGGAGGCCGTCGAACATCGCCTGGACGCCGCCCGATCCGTTCCGACTTCGCGCGATCCACCAGAACGCCACCAGGAGCAGCGGGTAGGTGGCCAGGTAGAAGACGTCGGCGATCGACAGGACCGGTTCGAGGCCCAGGGCGTCGATCGTGACGTAGACGATGTCGCCCAACGTCGAGGTCACGGCGACGAGCGAGAGGACCAACCAGGCCCGACGGGATGGACCATCCGACCTGACCGCCACGATCGCGAGCGTCGCCGAGGTGAACACGGCGAGCAGGATGAAGGGCGGGTCGAGTGCCATCGTCAGGTCACCGGGAACCACCACCCCGGTGGCGACGAGCACCTCGTAGCCCAGCACTGCAACTGCGAGCGAGAGAAAGGCAGCTCGCCACCTCCCGGTGGCCCGCCGCTCCGAGGTCTGGGGGGCCGACAGGCCCGCACCGCTCATGGCATCTACCGTACCGGACGACGGGGATCGGCCCGCTCGGATCGACGGCCCGGCCTTGAGACGACGGAGCCCCTGCACCTGCAGGGGCTCCGCTCCGTCGGGCTGGGGAGATTCGAACTCCCGACCTCTTGACCCCCAGTCAAGCGCGCTAACCAAACTGCGCCACAGCCCGGAACGATGGACACTAGCCCTGCACCGAACCACCCATCGATTCCGGTCGGCCGCACCCGAGCCCGCGAGCGGGTTCAGCCGAGCAGCCAGCCGACTCCCTGCACCAGCCGCCAACCGAGGTAGACGACCAGTGCTGCGACGAGCAGCCAGAAGTGCCAGGGGACGCGCAGCCGTTCCGGTTCGGAGCCGTCACCATCGGCGGCCTGCGGCAACCCGGACGGAGGGTCGGCCACGGGGTGCCCGTCGGGGCAGCGGCCGTCCGACTCGAGCGTCGAGGGTGTGTAGAAGCGGCCGCAGGGCTCGCACCAGGGCACGTGCGCCGCTCAGACCGGTGGGACGCCGTGGCGGCGATCCGAGAAGTGGCGGTCCCGGCCGCTGGATCGCTCCAGACGCAGGTGGATCTCGCGGCGGAGGTCAGCGAAGTCGACCACGGCGTCGACGACCAGTTCGGACGCGAGCCGGAGCAGGTCGACGTCCTCCTCGTAGAGCCGCCGCTGTTCGTCCACGAACGCAGCCCGCTCGTCCGGATCCTCGATGGCGGCGATCCGGTTCGCGAACACGGCGTTCACTGCCGCCTCGGGACCCATCACCGCGATCTCCGCCGTGGGCAGTGCGATCGTCGCCACCGGGTCGAAGGCCGGCCCGGACATGGCGTACAGGCCGGCTCCGTACGCCTTGCGGACGATGACCGACACCTTCGGCACCGTCGCTTCGCACACGGCCGTGATCATCTTGGCGCCGTGGCGGATGATCCCCTCGCGCTCGACCTGGCTGCCGATCATGAACCCGGGCACGTCGGCGAGGAAGATCAGCGGCACACCGAAGGCATCGCAGAGCCAGATGAACCTCGCCGCCTTGTCAGCGGAGTCGGCGAAGAGCACGCCGCCCTTGTGGATCGGGTTGTTGGCGACGACCCCGACGGGCCGACCCTCGAGCAGGCCCAGGCCGACCACCAGCTCCGGGGCGAACAGCGGCTTGATCTCGAAGAACGACTCCTCGTCGAGCAGGCCGTCCACGACGTCGTGGATGTCGTAGCCCTGGGTCTCCTCCGCCGGTACCACCGTGTCGTCGAGGGTCCTCGACGGAGGACGCGGCTCGTAGCGGGGCGGCTCCTCGGTCCAACGGGTCGGCAGGTAGGTGAGGTAGGCCCGGGCCTGGTCGATGGCGTCCTCGTCGTCGACCGCGAGGTTGTCGCCGCACCCGGAGGTGGTGGCGTGCATGCGCGCTCCACCCATCTCCTCGAGCGTGACCTGCTCCCCCACCACCATCTCGGCCATGCGCGGCGAACCGAGATACATGGAGGCATTGCCCTCGACCATCACGACCAGGTCGCAGAAGCTCGGGATGTAGGCACCACCGGCGGCCGACGGCCCGAACAGACAGCACACCTGCGGGACCTTCCCCGACAGTCGGACCTGGTTGTAGAAGATCCTGCCGGCGCCCCGGCGACCCGGGAACAGCTCGACCTGGTCGGTGATCCGGGCTCCGGCGGAGTCGACCAGCCACACCACCGGGAGGGCGTCTCGCAACGCCGTCTCGGTCAGCCTGACGATCTTCTCGACGGTCCGGGCGCCCCAGGATCCCGCCTTCACGGTGGGGTCGTTCGCCACGACACAGACCGGTCGCCCGTCCACCTCCGCGACGCCGGTGACGACACCGTCGGCAGGCAGGTCCGTCGCCATGTCGTCCCGGTACGGCGCATTGGCGAGGAGCTGGTCCTCCACGAACGAGCCCGGGTCGCAGAGCAGGGCGATCCGCTCCCGGACCGGGAGCTTGTGCTGGGCGGCGAGCTTGGCCCCGCCACGCGCCTGGTTCCCCTCGACGGCCCGGCGCCGGGCCTCGCGGAGCGGTTCGACCCGGTCAGCCGTCACGACGTCGGATCAGCCGTCTCGGTGTCGGCTCAGCCGACCGAGACCAGGTCCACCGTGAACACCAGAGTGGCGCCCGTCTGGATGCCCGACCCGGGCGGAGGCGACTGGCCGTAGGCCTGCTCGGCGGGGATCACGAGCGTCCGGCGACCGCCCTCCTTCATGCCGACCAGACCCTCGCTCCAGCCCTGGATGACCCGGTCGAGTGGGAAGGTCGCGGGCTCGCCCCGGCTCCAGGACGAGTCGAACTCGACGCCGTCGGAAGCCTGCACCCCGACGTAGTGGGCCGTGATCGTGTCGCCGGCCTGCACCTCGGCACCGGTGCCCACGACGTCGTCGGTCACGACCAGCTCCGTGACCTGGTCCTGGGCGGCGATCTCCGGCTTGCCACGTTCCTCGATCTCTGCGAGCACGTCGCTCCCTCCCGACCCGCCCTCGGCGGATCCTCCTGAGGACGTCGTGGTCGACGTCACCTGTGCCGCATCCTCGCCGCCGCAGGCGACGAGGGCGAATCCGGCCGAGGTCACGATGGCGACGGCGACGACACCGCGCCCGACTCCCCGACGCCACCGACCTCCGAACGTGGGCGACGACGACCGGAGCTCCGCCGTCCCGCTCGACACCATCGCGTCCGACGGTCCAGTCATCTGCAACTCCCCACGTCTTCCGGCTCCGGGGACGCTTCACCCGGGCCGTCGGGAACGTCCCGACCCATCGAGACTAGGCCCGCTCAGCTGCCCCTGCGACGCACCCGGATCTTCACCGGGACCGCGCCCAGCTCGAACTCCTCACGGAACATCCGCTCGATGTACCGGAGGTACGAGGGCGGGACCTCCTTGCTGGCGAACAGCGTGAAGGTCGGCGGGTCGGCGGCGCCCTGGGTCCCGTAGAGGATCCGTGCGCCATGAGGTGCCGGCTGGGCCTGCTGGGCCCGACGGAGCACGTCCACCACCCGGCGGGTCGGGACCCTCGTGTGGTACTGCTCCAGGGTCGCGCCGAGTGCCGGCAGCAGACGGTGCACGCCCCGACCGGAGAGCGCCGAGAGCCTCAGGACCGGTGCGTCACCGAGGAAGTGCAGTCGCTGGCCGAGCTGGTACAACACGTCGTCACGCCGCTCGGCGTCGAGCAGCTCCCACTTGTTGAGCACGACGACCACGGGACAGCCCGCACCGTCGATCCGCTCGGCGAGCCGCTGGTCCTGGTGGGTGATCCCCTCCGTGGCGTCGATGACCAGGAGGGCGACGTCGGCTGCGTCCACCGACCGCAGCGCCCGGACCATGGAGAAGTACTCGGTGTCCTCGTCGATCCTGGAACGCCGGCGCATCCCTGCGGTGTCGACGAAGCGGATCGGCCCCGACGGGGTGTCGACCACCGTGTCCACCGAGTCGCGTGTGGTCCCGGGCATGTCGTGGACGACCGCCCGGTCCTCGCCGATGAGCCGGTTGAAGAGCGTCGACTTGCCCACGTTCGGGCGGCCGACGAGCGCCACGGCGACCAGTCCGTCGGGATCCTCGCCGTCACCGCCGGAGGCCTCCTCCGTGTCGTCGCTCTCGGACCCGGTGGCGGGGAGGTGCTCGAGGAGCACGTCGAGCAGGTCGCCGGTGCCTCGACCGTGCTGGGCCGAGATCGGATGGGGGTCCCCCAGCCCGAGCCCCAGCAGCTCCCAGATTCCGGCCTCGTGCGCCGCGTCGTCGACCTTGTTGGCCACCAGGACGACCGGCACCTCGACCGATCGGAGGAGTTGGGCCACGGCGGCGTCGTCGTCGGTCACCCCCACGCTGGAGTCGACGACGAACAACACGACATCGGCCTCGCGCACGGCCTTCGCCGACTGCTCCGACACCTTGCGGTCGAGCTCGGACCCACCGGTCATCCACCCGCCCGTGTCGACCAGTCGGAACGAGCGACCCAGCCAGTCGGCCTCGACCTCGACCCGGTCACGGGTCACGCCGGGGCGCTCCTCGACGATCGCCACCCGCTGGCCGACGATGCGGTTCAACAGCGTCGACTTGCCAACGTTCGGCCGGCCGGCGATGACCACGAGTGGCGAATCGGCGCTCACGAGACATCCTGCCCGCTGCGCCGACTGCCCCCGACCGAACCAGCCTCGAGTGCCGCCCGCAGGGAACGGCCGTCGGTCGGGACCACCTCCACCGGGCGTGGCAGGTCCTCCGGTCGAACGCCGTCGAGGAACGCACCCCGGCTCAGGCACACGTCCGGGAGCAGGTAACGGTGTCCCTCGGGCTCGTTCGAGAGCACCTCGGCCAGGTCCTGTCCGACCATCAGGCCACTCACGCCGATGTTCCCACCGAAGAACCGGTTCTCGACGGTGATCACCCGGATGTCGCTGCGGTCGAGCGTGGCCACCAACGGCTCGATCACCGCCGCGCCCATGGCCCCGGTGAGGATCCCCACCGGGACGTCCGGCCTGGCCGTGCCGCCCGGGACAACGGGGGCCAACGGGACGACTCCGGAGCGGGTCACCTCCGATCCCGTTGCGGCCGGTTCGCCACGGGGAGCCCGGTAGCCCGTCGCGGGCGCACCGTCGACCGAGGCGAAGAAGCCGGGCTGCACGCCGATGACCTCGTCACGGGCACCGGTGAACTCCAGCTCGAACGCCCGCGCCATGCCGATCCCGTCCTCGTGCATCGCGAACTCCCCGTACTCCTCGGCGGCGGGGAACGGCAGGCCGGCGAGCAGGTAGTACTCGTCGGCCGCGAAGACCACGGGCCGGCCCAGCACCGAGCGGAAGACGTCGCGTGCCGCCTCGACCGTCCGCACCACGGCCAGCGCCTCGTCGCGGGTGTGGGGTCGCATCCGTGGCTCAGGGTTGTGGTCCGACACCCCGAGCGGCACGACGGCGAGATCGGCGATCTCGGGATACTCGTCGAGGACCCCGCACAGCGTGTCGGCGAGCACCGGGCCGTCGTTCAGCCCCGGACAGACCACCACCTGTCCGTGCACCTCGACGCCGTGGTCCAGCAGCGCCCGGAGCCACCGGAGGGAGGTGGCGCCCCTGCGGTTCCGGAGCAGGTCGGAGCGCACCGAGGGATCCGTCGCGTGGATCGACACGTAGAGCGGGCTCAGGCCCTCGACCACGACCCGCTCCAGGTCGGCCTCGGTGAAGCGCGTCAACGTGGTGAAGTTCCCGTACAGGAACGACAGTCGGTAGTCGTCGTCCTTGACGTAGAGGCTCCGTCGCATCCCCGGAGGCAGCTGGTAGATGAAGCAGAACTCGCAGTGGTTGTCACAGGTCCGGATGCCGTCGAAGAGCGGTGAGTCCACTTCGATCCCGAGCGGAACACCTGCGGCCTTGCGGACCTCGATGACCAGGTCGACGCCACCCCGTCGGAGGTCCAGGTCGACGTCGGGTTCGTCGCCGAGGACCCGGTACTCGATGACGTCGCGAACGGGCCGACCGGAGATCGCCCGCAGTTCGTCGCCGACGAGCACGCCGGCCTCAGCAGCCGGTGATCCGGCCGCCACAGCGGTGATCACGGCGCTCGACACCCGCGGATCGTAGCGCTGACCGGCCGACGGGACGGCACCCGTGCCACACTGAGGACCGGAGCCGGTCCCGTCGGGGGACGGCACTGACGACGTTGGGGGAACGACGTGGACCAGTTGGGCGGACGCCGACGGATCTCGACGCTGCGACGGACGGCACTCCTCGTCGCCGGGATGGGGCTGCTGGCTGCGGCGTGCACGATGCCGCCGCCCGCCACCGGGCTCGATCCGGACACCGCACCCCGGGCCGCCGAGCCCGCCTACGCCGATCGCGGCCCCCACCCGGTCGGGGTGACGACGCTGTCGCTCAGCGACCGGTCCGTCGAGGTCTGGTATCCGGCCGATCCGGAGGGGATCGGCGACACGCCCCGCGAGTCGTACTTCATCCGCGACTTCGTGCCGCCGTCCTTCGACGCGCTGATCCCGCCGGAGGTCGACCCGCCGTACCTGACCGACTCCTACCGGGACGTTCCGGCCGCAGCGGGAAGCCACCCGCTGTCGATCTTCTCCCACGGCGCGGCCAGCTTCCGCCTGCAGTCCACCGAGCTCACCACCCATCTGGCGTCCTGGGGGTTCGTGGTGATCTCGCCCGACTACCTGGAACGCGGCCTCGCCGGGGTGCTCGGATCCCCGCCCGCAGCGCCCAAGGCCGACACCCTCGTGGCCGGGTCGGCGATCGATGCGGTGATCGCCGCCGGGGAGGACCCGACGTCGGTGTTGGCGGGCACCGTGCAGCCCAACCGGGTGTTCGCGTTCGGCCACTCAGCCGGCGGCGGCACCTCGCTCCGACTGCTCGGCCGGACGGACGTCGACACTGCGGTTCCCATGGCGGCCGGCATCAACCCGCTCGCCGTCCTCAGCGGAACGGCACCACCGCTGCCCCCGGGAGAGTCGGTGACGTGGATCGCCGGTCAGGGTGACGGCATCGCCTCCATCGACGGGGTTCGTGCGGGGTACGACCTCACCCGCGGCGAGAAGAAGATCATCGAGATCCGGGGCGCCGGCCACAACAACGCGTTCACCGACATCTGCGAGATCGGCGAGGGCGGGGTCGTCCAGCTCGCAGTTGCGACCGGCCTGCCCATTCCGACGCAGCTGCTGGCCCTCGGCGACGACGGTTGCCGGGTCCCGCCGTTCCGGGACTCCGCCGAGGTCTGGCCCGAGGTCCGCCACTTCGTCACCGCGGAACTCCGTTACCGCTCCGGTCTCGACCCCGAGCCGGTCGGACTCGGCCGGCAGGTCGTGGC
>CAYMKW010000115.1:0-8633 GCA_964391365.1 uncultured Microthrixaceae bacterium
GACGGCGGCCGCACTGGCCGCGACCGCTGCGCTCCACCTCGATGCGAAGGTGCTCGTGCTCACCGTGGATCCGGCCCGGCGTCTCGCCAGCGCGCTCGGCCTCGCCGAGTTCGGCAACGTCGAGACGCGGGTGGCCCCGGAGGCCTTCGCCGAGGTCGGCCGACGGCCCGAGGGTGAGCTGTGGGCGGCGATGCTCGACACGAAGCAGTCCTGGGACGACCTCGTCACCCAGCACGCGCCCGACGCATCCACCCGCGACGCCATCCTGGCGAACCCGCTGTACCAGAACATCACGGGCAAGTTCGTCCAGAGTCACGACTACGTGGCCATGGAGCGGCTCTACGAGATCCACGCCTCGGGCCGGTACGACCTGGTGGTCGTGGACACCCCGCCGACCCGCAACGCGATCGACTTCCTCGACGCCCCCGACCGCATGGCGGACTTCTTCTCGTCGCCGCTGCTGCGGTGGCTCATCACGCCGTACCGGTCGCGGCTGGTCAGCCTGGCCTCCAAGCCCTTCTACTCGGTGGCGGACCGGATCCTCGGCACCCAGTTCCTCGAGGACATCGCCGAGTTCTTCGTCCTCTTCCAGACGATGTACGACGGGTTCGTCGAGCGGGCCCGTGCGGTGACGACCCTGCTCGCCAGTCCCCAGACCACCTTCCTCGTGGTGTCGACCCTGGAGGTGGCGCCCTCACGGGAGGCGGCGTTCTTCCTGGAACTCCTCCACGGCCGTGGGTACCACGTCGGTGCGCTGGTGTTGAACAAGGTCCTGCCCGACCTCCTGCTCGACCGGGGTTCGACCGAGGTCGCCCGGTCGCTGACCCACGACGCCCCGGGACTGGCCGACGCCGTGGCCGGCGACCTGGGCCTGGGCGAGGACGCCGGCCGACTGGCCCACGTGCTCGCGCAGGTCGGACAGAGCTACCTCGACTACCAGGTCGTGGCCCGCCGCGAGGCCGAGCAGCGGGCCGAGTTGTCCGCGGTCCCGGACCTCTGCCTGTCGGTGCCCGCCTTCGACTCGGACATCCACTCGCTGCGCGGGCTCCTGGACCTGGGCGCGAGGCTGTGGGCGTGAGCGACGAACCCAGGTTCGCCGGCCCCGGGCCGCAGGGTGACCTGGCGGCCGCGCGGGACCTCCCCCTCGACGACGACGGCGACTTCACCGCCGAGCACGTGGCCATCGTGGTGCCACCGGTGGACGCGGAGGCCTCCCGCCACCTGCGGCGCCTGGTCGCGGCCTGGGACCTGCTGGCCGACTTCGCGTTCTCGGACCTGTTGTTGTACGTCCCGCTCCCGGCGACCGACGACGGTCCGGGCAGGCTCCTGGTGGCCAACCACGTCCGGCCGAACACCGCCCAGACCCTGCTCGCCGAGGACGTGGTCGGTCGGATCGTGGACGCCGAACAGCGACCGATCGTCGCCCGGGCACTCGCCGAGGGTGTCGTGGTCAGCGGCGAGGTCACCTCCAACCTGGCCGGCGAGGAGGTTCGGGTCACCGCCGTTCCCGTTCTCCACGGTGGACGGCCCGTGGCGGTGATGGCGAGGGAGGCGTCGCTCGAACTGCAGACCGGGGCGAGCGACCTGGCGGCGCAGTACCAACGGGTCTTCGACCGGCTCGCCCGCATGGTGTCCGAGGGGGCGTTCCCGTTCGCCGACGAGGAGGTCGTCTCGACCGGAGGCCCGCGGGTCGGCGACGGCGTGTTCGTCCTCGACGGCGACGGTCGCATCTCCTTCGCCTCGCCCAACGCCGTCTCGGCGCTCCGCCGGCTCGGCATCACCCGTCGGATCCAGGGGGAGCACCTGGCCGGGCTCGGCGCCGAGACGAGCGCGACCTACCGGGCGTTCTTCAACTCCCGGCCGACCGTCGAGGAGGTCGAGCGCAACGGGGCGACGATCGTGCTCCGCTGTCTCCCCCTCATCGGCGACGATCGCGTCCTCGGTGCCGTGGTGCTGGTCCGCGACGTGACCGAGGTGCGACTCCGTGACCGGGAGCTGGTCTCCAAGGATGCGACCATCAAGGAGATCCACCACCGGGTCAAGAACAACCTGCAGACGATCTCGTCGCTGCTGAGGCTGCAGGGTCGCCGGCTCAGCGAACCGTCGGCGAAGGCGGCGATCGACGAGTCGGTCCGCCGGATCCGGTCGATCGCGCTGGTCCACGAGACGCTGTCGCGTTCCTCGGGTGACGACGTCGACTTCGGCGAGGTCGTCCGGCCGCTCGTCCGGACGGTCGAGGAGGGACTGACCTCACCCGAATCGGGGGTCGACTTCGTGCTCGTGGGGGACGGTGGTCGGCTCCCGTCGCCCGAGGCGACCTCGCTGGCGGTCGTCACGACGGAGCTCCTGCAGAACGCCATGGACCACGCCTACCCGGCGGGGACCCTCGAGGGTTCCGAGCGGGGCCGGGTCGAGGTCCGGCTCCGGCGGCGTCCGGCCGAACTCGAGCTGGTCGTGGTCGACGACGGGGTCGGACCGGGCGAGCAGCTGGACCCGGCCACATCCGACTCGCTCGGATTGACGATCGTCCGGGGACTGGTCGACGAGCTGCAGGGGGCGATCACGTTCGCCGAGGCGGGAGGGCCTCCCGGACGCCGGGGAACCCGGGTCTGCGTGGTGGTGCCCGTCGCCTCGTCGCCGGCGAGCGAGGACCAGCGCCGATCCGTGCCGCCGGGTCGGTCGGTCGGCCTCTGAGGTTCCGGCGGCCCGGGTGGTTCCGGGTACCGGGTGTGTCTCAGACCGCGGCGGCGGCAGCGCGCTGACGGGCCACCCAGGCCCGGCGGAGCTTGCGGCGCTCCTCCTCGGAGGTGCCGCCCCAGACACCCGAGTCCTGGTTGGTGCTCAGGGCGAACTCGAGGCACGGGGTCTTGGCGGCACAGGTGTCGCAGACCGCCTTGGCCGAGGCGATCTGGTCGAGGGCCGCCCCGGTGGTCCCGACGGGGAAGAACAGGGTGGGATCGGTGTCCCGGCAGGCGGACTGGTCGCGCCAGTTGTCGCTGGCGAGGTCGAGGCTGCGAGTCGAGGTGAGTGCCACTGTGGTCGTCGTCTCCGTCGAAGGTGGACCGCGAACGGCCCACGGGTGCGTCTGTGGTGCATGATCTCGGAAGCACGGGTTTCCCGCTGCCGTCGCCGGCGGGCTGGGAACTTGTGAAACCGTGAACAAAGTCAAGCTACCGCCGACCACTCACCGTGTAAAGGGAAAGTTTCGCCGAGATGTCCCAAAGCCGCCGACCGCTCGTCTACGCCCACCGTGGGGCGTCGGCAGACTTTCCCGAGAACACGCTGGATGCCTTCGGGGGAGCGGTCGAACAGGGTGCGGACGGCGTGGAGCTCGACGTCCGCCTCAACGCCGCTGGTGAGCTCATCGTTCACCACGATGCGTGGTATCGCGATGGGCGAACGGTCTGGGACGTGGTGCTGGCGGCGGCGCCGGCCGGAACCTGTGACCTGGGCGCGGCCCTCGATGGCTGCACCGGGATCCGCGTCAACGTCGAGATCAAGAACGACCCGGCCGACCTGGGCGGCGACCACGTGCGCTGGTCCGTCGAGCCCGCCGATGCCGTCGTCGAGTTGCTCGCCGCCCGTCGGGCTGTCGGAGCCGTTGACGACGTCATCGTCTCGAGCTTCGATCCGGCCACGCTGGACCGGGTCCTGGCCGTGCGCCCGGACCTTCCGACCGGGGCGCTGCTCGGGGATCTCCGCACCGACCCCGGGGCGGTGGACCGGGCGGCGGACGCCGGCCACGGCGCCGTGCACCCCTGGGAGCCGTTCGTCGACGAGGCGTTCGTCGACCGCTGCCGCGGGCTGGGCCTGGCCATCAACACCTGGACGGTCGACGATCCGGACCGGATCGTGGCGCTCGGTGGGCTCGGCGTCGACGGTGTGATCACGAACACCCCGGGTGCCGCACGCAACGTCCTCGACCGGCTCGGCGGGTGAGGTGAGCGACCGGGAGGCAGTGCGGCCTCCTCCCTACTCGTCGCCCTCGGAGCCTGCCCCGGCCCCGACGGCACCATCGGAGCCGGTCGACGCCGGCGGTGAGCCGATCCCCGACCTGCTCGCCGCCGCCATCGGCTCGGCCGAGGAACTCGTCGACTTCCTCGACGCCTCGTGCGACGGTGGGGTGTTCGTCTGGGACCTGCGGAGACGTGACCGTGTCTGGGCGAGCGATCGGTTCCGGGACCTGCTCGGCTACGACGCGTCCATCCCCTCCGTGTGGATGCTCTGGGACCGGATCGATCCGGAGCATGCCGCGGTGGCACGGGCCGCGTTCGAGGTGCACCTCGCCGATCCGGAGCAGCCCTACGACGTCGAGGTCCGGTACCAGCACCGGTCGGGCGAGTGGGTGTGGTTCCGTTCCCGCGGCCTGGTGCTCCGTGATGGCGGCGGACGCCCGGAGCTCCTCGTCTGCTTCAACACGACCATCACGGCGCTGGTCCGGGCCACCGAGGGTGCCGAGGCGTCGCTCCGGGCGCTGTCCGAGTTCACGAGTTCGCTGCAGGTGCTCGATCGACTGACCGTCGACCTCCAGCAGGCGTCCACCCCGGACGACGTCCTCGACTCGCTCGTCGAGGTGCTGTCGGAGGAGTTCGGCGACATGTGTGTGCTCACGCGCCCGGCCGACGACGGCTCGGTCGAGCTGGTGCGGGCGGTCGACAGGGAGGGCACCGCCCTCGACTGGCTGGCGGAACCGTTCCGCCGCCTCGGGCGAACCGAGGGGGCGCTCCCGCAGCTCCGGGCGGCCATGGGCCGGGGCGATGCCCTGCTGGTCGAGGAGGTCACCGTCGACTCGTTCGCCGACCACCTCGGACTCGACCTCGACGGGTCGGTTCGGCGGGACGATGCGATCTCCCTGCTGCTCGTGCCCTGGGCGCGTGGGTCCGTCGCTCGCGGGGGTGTCGTGGTGATCCGTCGGCTGGGGGAGCGCCCACCGTTCTCCGAGCGGGACCGCCTGCTCGTGCAGCAGGTGGTCGACCGCCACGCCGACGCCTTCGTGGCCCGGGTCGAGCAGGTCGAACTGGTCCGGACCGACCGGTTCCGCGAGCTGGCTGCGGGCGCTCCGTTCGGGCTGCTCCACCTGGACGGTCACGGTCGGTGCACCTACGCCAACGAGACCTGGTCCTCGCTCGTGGACCTCGGTTCCGACGACCCGGCGGGCGACGGCTGGGCCACGACTCTGGGCGACGCCGCTCGGCTCCGTCTGCTGGCCCGTTGGTCCGGGATCGGACCGGGTGAGCCGCCGGTGACCGACGGGGTGTGGGTCGCGACCAGGACCGGATCCCGCAGGTGGCTCGCGCTCGCCGCCAGCGGAGAGCACGACGACCGGGGGCGGCGCACCGGCACGGTCGTCATGGCAGGGGACGACACGGCCCGGCGCGCCGCCGAGGAGCGCCTCGAGCGCCTGGCGCACCAGGATCCCCTGACCGGTCTGGCGAACCGCCGCCGGCTGTTCGAGACCCTCGCCGGCTCCCTCCGGGCACTCGACTCCGGTGGCTCGGTCGCCGTGGTGTTCGTGGACCTCGACTACTTCAAGGAGGTCAACGACGCGCTCGGCCACGATGCCGGCGACCGGCTGCTGGTGGAGCTGGCACGGCGCCTTCGCCGGTTGGCTCGACCCGGCGAACTGGTCGCACGGGTGGGCGGTGACGAGTTCGTCCTGGTCCTGGACGTCGCCGGACCCGAGGACGCCGAGGTCCGCGTCGAGTCGCTCATGCGCTCGCTCGACGACCGGGTCGAGAGCGGCGGGCTGCGCCTGACCATCAACGTCAGCATCGGCGTCGCCACGATCGGCCCGGAGGACGCCGACCTGAGTGCGGACGAGGTGATCCAGCGGGCCGATGCGGCCATGTACGTCGCCAAGACGTCGGGTCGAAACCGGTGGGCCGCCTACGACGACGACATGCGTCGTCGCGACCGCCACCGGGGCGAGGTCTGGCAGCTGCTCGAGGACTCACTCCGGGACGGCCGGGTCGCCGTGGCCTTCCAGCCGGTGGTGGACCTGTCCACGGGCCGCGTCGTCGGTGCCGAGGCGCTGGCCCGGATCCGCGACGCCCTCCCGTACCTGCTCACGCCCGACGCCTTCCTCGACATCGCCGAGGAGACCGGCCTGATCGTTCCGCTCGGCGAGGTCGTCGTCGCCGAGGCCTGCGCCCGACTCGCCGAGTGGACCCGGATCGACCCGGACTTCGTCGTGACCGTCAACCTGTCGGGCCGCCAACTCGCCCACCCCGGCGCGGCCCGGGCCGTCCTCGGGTCGCTGGAGTCGGCGGGGGTCGACCCGGCACGACTCTGCGTGGAGATCACGGAGTCGGTGCTGATCGAGGTGGTGGGGGATCTGGCCGAGTCGGTCCAGGAGCTGCGTCGGGCGGGGGTGCAACTGGCGCTGGACGACTTCGGGACCGGGTACTCCAGCCTCAGCCGCATCCGGGACTTCCCGATCGACGTCATCAAGGTCGATCGCTCCTTCGTGGTCGGGGCCGTCGACGACCCGATCGACGCTGCGATCGTCGCCGCCGTGGTCCAACTGGCGGCGTCGCTCGACCTGCTCGTGGTCGCCGAGGGCATCGAGGACCGGGCACAGCTCGACGCCGTCCAGCGGCTCGGTTGCGCCCAGGGGCAGGGCTTCCACTTCGGCACCCCCATGGACGCCGGAGCGCTGACCGCCCTGGTGGGCACTGCGTTTGTTGCCGACCCGTAGCCCGCGGCAGACTGCCGCCATGAACGTTGTCGTGTGCGTGAAGCAGATCCCCGACCCCGCCGACCCCGGTGCCCTGGACCCGGAGACCAAGACCCTGGTCCGGAGCGGCAAGCTGATCCTCGATGAGTCGGACAGCTACGGCGTGGAGATGGCCCTCCAGCTCGTCGACGCCGCCGGTGGCGGCGAGGTGACCCTGGTGTCGATGGCCCCGAACGGCGAGCAGGGTGGACTGCGCACCGCGCTGGCCATGGGTGCGGCCAAGGCGGTCCTCGTCTCCGACGACGCGCTCCGCGGCAGCGATGCCCTCACGACGGCCAAGGTGCTGACCAAGGCGATCGAGCGGGCGGGCCAGGCCGATCTGGTGCTGACCGCCACCGAGTCCTCGGACGGCTACACCGGCACCGTTCCCGAGCAGGTCGCCGAGCTGATGGGTCTCCCGTCGGTGACCTTCGCCAAGTCGATCGCCGTGGACGGTTCCACCGTCAAGGTGCAGCGTCAGACCGAGGCGGGCTTCGACGACGTCGAGTGCCCGCTCCCGGCGGTCGTCTCGGTGACCGCCGGCGTGGTCGAGCCCCGGTACCCCTCGTTCAAGGGGATCATGGCTGCCAAGTCCAAGCCGCTCGACCAGGTGACGGTGGCCGATCTCGGCCTCGACGCCTCGCAGGTGGGTTGGGCCGGCGCCGGCCAGGAGATCGTCGAGGTCGCCGAGGCCGAGGCCCGCGAGGCCGGGACGATCGTCGAGGACGACGGCGAGGGCTTCCAGAAGGTCGTGGACTACCTGGCCGAGCTGAAGATCATCTGAGCACGGCCACCGAGAGAAGAGGACTGAGAGATGACGGTTTCCAAGATCTGGGTGTTCGCCGAGGCCTCCGACGGCAAGGTGTCGAACACGACCCTCGAGATGCTGACCAAGGCCCGTGAGCTGGCCGACACCGTGGAGTGTGTGAGCGTGGCCGCCGCCGACGTGGCGGGTCCCGTCGGCGCCCACGGGGCCACGGCCGTGCACCAGGTGGACGGCACCGACGGCAAGCTGCTCGGCCCCGCCGTCGCTGCGGCCATCGCCGGTGCGGTCGCCGCGGGCAACGGCCCCGATGCCGTGTTCATCGCCACCAGCTACGACGGGCGTGACGTCGCCGGTCGGTTGTCGGTGAAGCTCGACGCCCCGGTGATCACCAACGTGGTCGACGTGGTGGACGCCGGCGGTTCGCTCGGCGGTGTCGAGCCCATCTTCGGTGGATCGACCAACGTCGTCACGAAGTTCACCGGCGACTCGCCCGACATCTTCCTCGTCCGACCCAAGTCCTTCGCCGCCGAGGAGTCGGGCGGCGCTCCTGCGGCCGTGTCGAGCCTGGACGTCGGTGACCTGGGCGCCACCGGTGCAGCGGTCATCACGAACCGGTTCGTCGAGGAGCAGACGGGCCCGTCGCTGGACGACGCCGCCGTCGTCGTCTCGGGCGGTCGGGGTCTGGGCGAGAGCGGCAACTTCCAGATGGTCGAGGACCTGGCGAAGGCGCTGAGCGCTGCGCCGGGAGCGTCCCGTGCCATCGTCGACGCCGGCTGGGTGCCCTACTCGTACCAGGTCGGCCAGACCGGCAAGGTCGTGAAGCCGAACGTCTACATCGCCGCCGGTATTTCGGGTGCAACGCAACACATGGTGGGCATGAAGGGCTCCAAGAACATCATCGCGATCAACAAGGACAAGGAAGCGCCGATCTTCGGTGTAGCCGACCTTGGAATCGTGGGTGACGTGCACAAGGTGCTCCCACAGCTCATCGAGCTGCTCAAGTCACGCGGCTAACGCTCTCGTCAGTTGTCGGGGAGGTTGACTTCCTCGGCGCACTCGGCGAACCGACACAACATTTTGGCGAGCTTTACTTTCTCAATCGTTTTGCACTCAACGCTCAATAGCGCTGGTGATGCGACGACCACGGCGAGT
>CAYMKW010000116.1:0-7768 GCA_964391365.1 uncultured Microthrixaceae bacterium
CCGGCCCGGAACAGCTCCCGGAACCCCATCGTCGGGTCCGCCCGGTGCAGCTCGGCAACGGCCGAGGCCTGCGTCACCGTCATGTCGTCGAGGGCGCCGAGCGCCCCCAGGATGATGCCGGCGAGCAACAGCCCGCCGAACTGCAGATCGCCACCGAACGCCCGGA
The DNA here is from genome assembly GCA_964391365.1 of uncultured Microthrixaceae bacterium. GTDB lineage: Bacteria > Actinomycetota > Acidimicrobiia > Acidimicrobiales > Microtrichaceae > SXMI01. Next base: position 167 of record CAYMKW010000116.1, read on the forward strand.
TGTACTGCGCCTCCTCGGAGAGTCCGGAGAGCACCGTCAGCTCGGTGAACACCCAGGACAGGATCCCCACCACGACCAACGACGCGAGCGTGCCGAGCAGGGCCACGGTCGTGAGCGGACTGAACCCGTGCGCCAGGTAGAGCGCCAGGTAGGCGACCAGCGACGCCGCCACGATCGCCACGGCCACCGGCGGCTCCCCGCTCACGAGCGCCGGCAGGACGAACACCACGATGACGCCGATGCTGGCGACGAGCCCGGCCAGCGCGGCGAACCCGCGGAGTCCGCCCTGGACGACGACGAGGGCGGCGAACAGGCCCGCCAGCAGGACGAGCGGCCACCGGCGCTCGCGTTCGAAGGCCTGCGCGTACTGGAACTCGGGCAGGGCGTCCTCCAGGTAGGGGACGACGAGTCGGTCCCCCACGGACACCTCGGGGTACGGACCCCAGTCGAACAGCTCGACCGACCGCTCCTCGCCGGAGTCCGGTCCCTGCTCCAGACGGAAGGTGACGGTCTGACACAGGCCGTCCGCCGGATCCTCGGGCGGTGACGCGTCCTGGGCCGCCGTCGTGACGGGACCCGACGTACCCGCGTCGGCACCCGGGCAGACGAACTGCTCCACCGACACGACCGTGGCGTCGAAGTAGCCGTCGGCCACGCCGAGCGAGCCGGGATCGGGCTGATCGCTGCCCGACGGCCACAGCACCACGATCCCTGCGATCGTGCAGACGAACAGGACCGCGGCGATGGTCTGGATCCGTCGCCGGAGGCTCTCGTCGAGTCCGCCGGACAGCTCGGCGAGGTCGTGCGAGTGCGAGTGCGAGTGCGGTCCGGCCGGAGCCGGCCCGGTCCGTGTGGGCTCAGTCGCCCCGTCCCGGTCCGCTGCGGAGCGCTGTTCCCGTTCCGGATCCCGTTCCATGCCCCGCCATTGTGGGTGCCGCCGGACCGGCGGCGGGTGGACCCGCAGGAGTCGGGCCGGTCCGACCGGTCGTCGTCCGATGGTCGTGGACCCAGGTGAGGAACCGCTCGACGTACTCCACCGTCCGCACCGTCCGGAAGGACGGGAACACCTCGAAGGCGTGCTGGGCGCCGTGGAGTTCGACGTACACGACCGGATTGGACGACGAACGGCCCAGCGCCTCGGTGAACCGCCGGGCGCCGCCGACCGGCACCAGGACGTCGGCGTCGCCGTGGATGATCATCATCGGAGGTGCGTCGCCGTGGATCCGATCGATCGGTGAGTAGGCGGCCCACCCCTCGGGGTCCTCCTCCGGGTGGCTGCCCATCACCACCTCCTCCATGAACCGCAGGAACGTGTCGACCTGGTCCCGGCCGCGGTCGAGCAGGTCGTACACGCCGTAGAACGGCACCGCCGCCTGGACCGAGGTGTCCGCATCCTCGAACCCGGGCTGGAAGGCCGGATCGTTCTCGGTGAGCGCCATCAGCGCGCAGAGGTGTCCGCCGGCGGACCCACCCGTCACGGCGATGAAGTCCGGATCCACGCCGTAGTCGTCGGCGTGCTCGCGCACCCAGGCGAGCGCCGCCTTGCAGTCGACGAGGTGCGAGGGGAACTTGGCGTTCGGGCTGAGTCGGTACTCGACGTTGAACCCGACCCACCCCTGGGCGGCCAGGTGGTTCAACAGCGGGATCCCCTGCTCGTCCTTGGAGCCGATGACCCAGGCGCCGCCGTGGATCTGGATGATCGCCGGGCGCCGCTCCCCCGGAGCCGGTGGCGTCACCGGCTCGTAGACGTCCAGCTTCAGCCGGTGTCCGTCGACCTCGGAGAACACGACCCCGCGGTGACGGCTGCGGTGGCGGCGCCCGTTGAACCACGGCACGAGCGACCCCCGCCGGTCGCACCGGGGCCGGTCATCGAGCTCCTCGGAGGGGACGAGCGGGCTGAGCGCACCCCGGAGCTGCTCCTCGGCTCGGATGCCGTCGACCATCTCACGGGCGAGCACGCCCGTGGCCGCGGCCGTCAGGCCCAGGCCGACCACGTCGCCGCCCCGGAGTCGCTCGCTGCGACCCGTCAGGCTCACGGCGGTGCGGACGATCCACCAGCCCGCCCACACCGGGGCCGCCTCGGTGGTGAGCCAGGACGCGAAGAAGGACGGGATGGTCAGGACCCGGTTCCGGTGCACCGGGTAGCGGGCGTTCAGGGCCAGGACCAGACGGACGATCCCCTGTCGCAGCAACGGCGTCCACACGCGGGCCAGTCTCGTCCCCGACCCCCGACCCCACAACTCGGCGGGCGCCGACCACGGATCGTGCGCCAGACTGTGGCCCGCTCACCCACACGGGCCGGTCGGCCGTATCGGGCAGGAGCGAACCGTCCCGCCGGGACGGAGGGCGGAGGTGCCGACGTGGAACGACTCTCGGGGATGGACGCGACCTTCCTCTACCTGGAGACGCCGCGCAGCCACATGCACGTCGCCATGGTCGGGATCTTCGACGCCGGGACGATGCCGGGCGGCTACAGCTTCCAGGCGATCAAGGACACCATCCGGGACCGCCTCCCCCTCGTCCCGCCGTTCCGACGCCGGCTCGTCAGCGTGCCCTTCCAGCTCCACCACCCGGTCTGGATCGAGGACCCGAACTTCCACCTCGACTACCACGTCCGGCGGATCGGCTGCCCGGCGCCGGGTGGTCGACGGGAGCTCGCCGAGGTCGCCAGCCAGATCGTGTCCATCCCCCTCGACCGCAACCGCCCCCTGTGGGAGATGTGGATCATCGAGGGACTGAAGCAGGATCGGATCGGGTTCGTGTGCAAGGTGCACCACGCCGCCATCGACGGGGCGTCCGGCGCCGAGATCATGACGGAGCTCTTCGACCTGTCGGCCGACGGACGCGACGTCGAGGCGGAACCCGTGCCGCCGGAGCACGTGCCGAGCGACCTCGAGCTGGTGTCGTATGCCGCCGCGTCCAAGCTGAAGCTGGCCGGGGACGCCGTCGGGCTGGTGGGCCGGACCGCACGGTCCATCGCGGCCCTGGTCGGCAACATCCGGAACCCCGACGTCCGGCACGGTGCGGTGCCGCTCACGGCGCCACGCACGCCGTTCAACAGCTCGATCGGACCGCACCGCACCGTTGCGTTCGCCCGGGTGCCCCTCGACACCGTGAAGCAGGTGAAGGTCGCCCTCGACGTCAAGGTCAACGACGTCGTGCTCGGCATCTGCACCGGCACGCTCCGCCGGTACCTGGAACGCCACGACGCGCTGCCCGACATCCCACTGGTCTCGGTCGTGCCCGTGTCGGTCCGGGAGGAGTCGGAGGCCCACACGGGCGGGAACAAGGTGTCGGCCATGTTCACCGCCCTCCCCGTGCACCTCGACGACCCACGGGCCCGAATCGACGCCATCGTCGCCAGCACCCAGGGCGCCAAGGAGGACCACAACGCCCTCGGGGCGCACCTGCTGACCGACTGGGCCGAGTGGGCCGCACCGCGCACCTTCGGCCTCGCCGCCCGGCTCTACTCGTCCATGGGGCTCGCCAGCCAGCACCGTCCCATCCACAACCTGGTGATCTCCAACGTCCCCGGCCCGCCCTTCCCGCTCTACTTCGCAGGTGCCGAGATGGTGGCGACCTATCCGATGGGTCCGATCATGGACGGCGCCGGTCTGAACATCACGGTGCTCAGCTACCGCGACCACGTCGACATCGGTTTCCTGGCCGACGAGGAGCTCATGGACGACCTGTGGGATCTGGCTGCGGACGTGACGCCGGCGTTCCAGGAGCTCGTGGATCTGGCGGGAGCGATCGACCCGACGCTCGTCAAGCGTCCCGCTCCGGTCACCCCCACGTCGGCCGCCGCCCGGAACGAGGCCACCGCCGACTGAGCAGTGGACCGGGACCGGACTGCCCGACACAGGTGACGTGATCTAGGTTTCCGGCGTGGCCTTCAACATCGCTGACCTCTTCGAACACACCGTCGACGCCGTTCCCGACCGCCTGTGCGTGGTCGACCGGGGCCGGGAGTTCACCTTCGCCGAACTCGACGCCCGCGGGAACCGGTTCGGCCATCACCTCCAGGCGGCCGGGGTCGGGCCGGGTGACCACGTCGGCATCTACGCCGTGAACTCGGAGCAGTGGGTGACCGCCATGCTCGGGTGCCTGAAGATCCGGGCCGTCCCGATCAACGTGAACTACCGCTACGTCGAGGACGAGCTCGCCTACATCATCGAGAACGCCGGCCTGGTGGCGTGCGTGTTCGACCAGGGGTTCGCCACCCGCCTCGCCAACGTGGCCGACCGGTCACCGGCGCTCCGGACGTTCGTCCACATCGAGGACGACAGCGACGAGGATCCGGTCGGCCTGCTCGGCTCGGTGCCGTTCGACGAGGCCGTCGCCGCAGGTTCGCCCGACCGGGACTTCCCCGAGCGCTCCGGCGACGACCACTACGTCATCTACACCGGCGGGACCACCGGCATGCCCAAGGGTGTGGTGTGGCGGAGCGAGGACATCTACTTCGCCCTCGGCCAGGGCATCGACGCGCTGACCGGCGAGCGGGTGGATTCGGAGTACACCAAGGCCGAACAGGCGGCCGCCTCCGAGACCGGTCTCGTGTTCTGCGTCATCCCGCCGCTCATGCACGGTGCGGCCCAGATCGCCACGATGAGCCAGTGGTTCATCGGCACCACCATCGTGCTGCTGCCGAAGTTCGACCCCGAGGCGGTCTGGGATCTGGTCGACGCCCACGGCATCAACGCCATGCTCATCACGGGCGATGCCATCGGACGCCCCCTGATCGAGGCGCTCGAGGCCGAACCCGACCGGTGGGACGCATCCAGCCTGGTCGCCCTGTCCTCGAGCGCCGCGCTGTTCAGCCAGTCGGTCAAGGACCGTTTCCTGGAGCGCTTCCCCAACCTGATCATCACCGACTCGATCGGCTCCACCGAAGGTGGGTTCAACGGTCTCACCTACGCAGCGAAGGGCCAGCGGATCGAGGGTGGCGGGCCGACGGTCGACCCCGGCCGCGACGTGGTCGTCCTCGACGACGACCTGCAGCCCATCGAGCCGGGCGACGACCGGATCGGTCGACTCGCACGTTCGGGCAACATCCCGATCGGCTACCACAACGACCCGGTGAAGACGGCCGAGACCTTCGTCGACGTCGCCGGCACCCGGTACGCCGTGGCCGGCGACTTCGCCCGGTGGACCGAGGACGGAAGGCTCGTGATGCTCGGCCGCGGCACGGTCAGCATCAACTCGGGTGGCGAGAAGATCTTCCCCGAGGAGGTCGAGCAGGCGCTCAAGTCCCACCCGGCGGTCTTCGACTGCCTGGTGGTCGGCGTCCCCGACGAGCGCTGGGGCCAGCGGGTGGCGGCGGTCGTGCACTTCCGTGAGGACCAGTCGGCCACGGTCGAGGAGTTGGCCGATCACGCCCGGACCCACATCGCCGGCTACAAGGTTCCCCGGGAGTTGCACGTGGTCGACGCGATCGTGCGGTCCCCCTCGGGGAAGCCGGACTACCCGTGGGCGAAGCGGCTCGCGGAGTCCGGCGAACAGCTCGCCTGAGCACTCCAGGCCGGACGAAGCCAACGCCCGAGCGGCCCCACCGTTGCCCGGGCGTTGCTCGCCTGACCGGAGGCGCGCGACCCGTTGATCAGGGCGGGGTCCCGGGGCTGGAGTTCGCCCCGATCGCGGTCGCCCTGGCCCACCGGTAGTCCGCCTTGCCCGACGGCGACCTGACCACGGCGTCCACCACGACGAGGCCACGCGGGAGCTTGTAGCCCGCCAGGTGCTCCCGACCGAGCGCCACCAGATCCTCGAGCGCGATCTGCGACCCGTCGACGGGCTGGACCACGGCGGTGACCTGCTCACCCCAACGTTCGTGTGGGACCCCCACGACCACGGCGTCGTAGACCGCAGGGTGGGCCTTCAGCACACCCTCGACCTCCTCGGGGAAGACCTTCTCGCCGCCCGTGTTGATGCACAGCGAGCCCCGACCCAGGAGCACCACGCTCCCGTCGGCCTCGACCCTCGCCATGTCGCCGTTCAGCGCCACCCGTTGGCCGTCGACCTCGACGAAGGTCTCGGCGGTCCGTTCCGGGGCGTTGTGGTAGCGGAGCGGCAGGTACCCGCTGTGCGCGACCCGGCCGACCACGCCGCTGCCGGGCTCGACCGGACGGAGGTCGTCGTCGAGCACCAACGTCCCCGACGCCACGGCGTCGAAGCGTGCGGTACCGGCACTCCGATCGCCCGGCTGGAGGCGGCTGCTCCCCTGGATACCGGTCTCGGAGGAGCCGAACCCATCGGTGAACACCACACCGGGCATGGCGGCCTGGAGTCGCTCCCGCAGGGCCGCCGACAGCGGCGCACCACCGTTGGAGAAGGCGAACAGCGTGGAGACGTCGTAGGGGCCGTTCGCCTCCCAGTCGTCGCAGAGCGGCCGGGCCATGGCGTCGCCGACGACGGTGGTGGTCGACACGCCCTCGCGCTCGATGGTGCGCCACACCCGGCCGGGATCGAACGGCCCCTCGTGCAACACCACACGGGCCCCGCAGAACAGCCACATGAAGGACACCCACTGCGCCGCCGCGTGCATGAGCGGGGCGAGTGCGTAGAAGGTGAAGTCGAAGTCGACGATCCGTCCGGTCAGCTCCGCCGGTTCGCCGACGGGACCCGACATCCGCATCGGGTCGCCGCCGCCCAGACAGCCGAAGAACGCATCCCCCATCCGCCAGACCACGCCCTTGGGCAGCCCGGTCGTGCCGCCGGTGTAGATGACGTACAGGTCGTCATCACCCCGGCCAGGGACCTCCGGTCGGTCGGTGGGGGCGGCCTGCGTCGCCTCGTCGAACCCTCGGACGTCCACGAGTCGGGCGGGGGTCCGCATCGGCGTGCCGTCGTCGACGACGAGCACCGTGCGCAACGAGTCGAGCTGGTCCGCGACCGCATCGACCCGCTCCAGGAGGGAACCGTCGACCACGGACACCACGGCGGCCGAGTCCCGGTAGAGGTGCGCGAGCTCCTCTGAGGTGTAGCGGTAGTTGACGTTGACCGGTACCGCCCGAAGCTTCCACGCCGCCAGGAGCGTCTCGAGGTACTCGGAGGAGTTGGTCAGGTGGCAGGCGACCGCGTCACCGGGTCCGACACCCAGGTCCTGCAGCACGTGTGCCAGACGATTGGCACGGTCCTCGAGCTCGCCGTAGGTGAGCCGCCGCTCGCCCACCACCACGGCGGGGCGCTCCCGGACCAGGTCGCTGACCGCCTCCCACAGGTCGGCGAAGTTGAACGAGTCCGGAGTCGCCATGGTCCCGGAACCTAGTGGCTGTCGACGGAACGGCACGGGCCCCGGGGTGCGCACACACCCGGGGCCCGCCGATGAGGACGGCGACGCCTGCGATGGGGCGAGCGAGCGTTCCGACCTCGCCGATGGTTCTACCGGGATCCGTCCGCTACGAGGAAGCGGACCGGAGGAATTCCGGTGGTCCGCCGCTCCCGGACGCACCCCGGACCGCGCAGTCGTGCAGTCAGTCGGTCGCCGGGGTGGGCGGACGGGTTTCGGCTCGACGGTCGGGCAGGAGCCGCAGCGCCAGCTCCGCAACGGCCGCGGGGGCCGCCCCCGGGCGCTGGCACAGGTGCAGGCGGAGCGCTACGCCGAGA
>CAYMKW010000116.1:7778-8571 GCA_964391365.1 uncultured Microthrixaceae bacterium
CCCGGGCGCGTCAGTGCGTAGCTCAGCACCGTGTCCACGACCAGACGACTGATGTCCGTCCGCTCGCCCTCGCTCAGGCCGGAACCCATGGCCTCCACCGAGGTCTCGACGATCGCATCGAGGGGAACGGTCAGGTGGATGCCGTCCGAGTCGCCCCGGAACGCCGACCTCGGCCGCTCGAGCGCGAGGGCGCCCCAGGTGTTGGGCTCCGCCCGGGCCAGCCGGACCAGCTCACAGAGGGCATCGACCAACCCCAGTTCGACGTCGGTCTCGACGCGACGATCGAACGCCGCACTGAGCAAGGGGAGGTGCCGGTAGGTCGAGACGGCCGCCACCTCGACCGGGTTGCGGAACCGCTCGCCGACGGAACGGACCGACACCCCTGCCGCCTCGGCGATCTCGGTCAGCGTGACCTCCATCGGCGGGCGGACGAACAGGTCGGCGGCCGACACGGCGACCTGTCGGGACCACTGGAGCCGCTCGGCGACCTCGGGGTCCGCCAGATCACGACGGCGCATCGACGACTCGAGCTCGTCGACGTGCACCCGCTGGTGATCGGGCCGAAGGAGCGCCGAGTAGAGCGCCACCATCCCGTCGGCGGCCATGTCGTCGCGGATCCCGTCGGGGTCGACCATCCACTGGTGCAGCAGACGTTCGACCATGGCCGTCGACATCCGGGACATCTCCCGGGAGGTGACCGGCTCGGCGAAGTGGCGACCAGATCGTTCGCAGATCACATCGATCAGCTCGGTGAGCGACGAGATGTACCGGCCCCAGATCCGGTCCCGGAGTC
>CAYMKW010000117.1:0-8473 GCA_964391365.1 uncultured Microthrixaceae bacterium
CACCGGGCGAGTCCAACCTCGTCCCGGCCCACCGGGAGAACGGAGCACCACCTTGGACCAGACGCTCGACCACGACCTGCACCCGGACCTGCGAGCCACCACCTTCGGGGCGGGCGGCGAACGACTCGACGAGTTCGCAACGATCTGGCTGACCCAGCCGGGCGGCCTGCTCGAGCCGACCGATGTGTGCGGGCACATCTCGATCGACCGGACGACCGACCCGGTCGCCCTGGTGGAGCTCGCCTTCCTCCAGGAGGTGGCGAGCGGTCGGTTCCCCCACACGTTCCGCGCCGTGGTGGAGCAGGACCTGGACCCGGACCAGATCGTGCACCCGGACACGTTCTGCGAGCGCAGCGCCAGCTCGGGTGGATCGAGCATCTTCACCATCCGCACCGAACGGTCGCTCCAGCTCTGGCGGACCGGTGACGGCCGGACCTCCATCACCGTTGCCGCCGACCACCCGGCCAACGCCCGTGTGTTCACGGGCCGGATCCTCCAACGGATCGACGCCGCCGTGGAGGCGGCCGGCAACGGGACCGACGGCACGCTCGAGGTGATGATCTGGGGCGGCCGGATGATGGGCAGGGCGGCCGCCCGGACCAAGCGCATCCAGGTCCCCGACTGGAAGGACATCCGGGTGAACTACCCGGACGTCACGCTGAGCGGACTCGACGATCTGCACGCCGTGGTCGAGCCACACGGCCGGGGCCAGCTCGTGGTGTTCCACGGCTCGCCCGGTACCGGCAAGACGACCGCCGTCCGGTCGCTGGCCCGGGCGTGGGCGCCGTGGTGTCGGACGCACGTGATCTCCGACCCCGAGCGGCTGTTCGGCGACGTCAGCTACCTGACCGAGGTGGTCACCCGACGTGAACGGGGAGCTGCGACACGGCCGTGGCGGCTGATCGTCCTGGAGGACGGCGAGGCCGCCCTCGCCACGGGCCCCGGCCGGCTCCTCAACCTCACCGACGGGATCCTCGGCCAGGGCGTTCCGACGATCGTGCTGGTCACGACCAACGTGCCCGGGTCCCACCTGCCCGACTCGCTGCTCCGCCCGGGTCGGGCGCTCGCAACCGTCGAGTTCGAGCGGTTCACGGCCGGCGAGGCCCGGCGTTGGCTCGGCGCCGAACACCCGTCCGCTCCGGCCGTTCCGGCCGACGGGGCGTCGCTCGCCGAGCTCTACGAGCTGCGCGAGCGGGTCGGGTCGTCCGCCGCACCGGAAGCCGGGTTCGGCGTCTACATCTGAACCGAAGGCCGTGCGGCGCTCGTTCCGTTCAGCGGGCGAGCGCCGCCTGCCAGGCGTCGTCGAGTTCGCCCACCTCGCACCACTTCGGCAGTGGCCCGGCGCCCTCGGGGCGAGCGGCACGCAGGTGTCGGACCGGGGCCGAACGCCAGGCGACCCCGAACCCGGGGGCCGGCGAACCGCCGTCGATGGGCCCGATCCTCGGGTCCCAGCGCTGGGCGAGCATGTCCCGGAACGCCTCGGCCGACTCGAACGGGACGGCGAGCACCTCGGTGACCTCGACGAGCCACTCGACGACGTCCGCATCGGCGCGCCGCAGCAGCACGGGGCGGCCGAGCCGGAAGCTCGCCTGCCAGTTCCACGGCCGGTCCCACACACCGAACAGGACGATGGAACGCACGTCGTCGTCGGACTCCGGGAGGGGCACCGACGGGGTGAAGAGTCGAACGGTCGGGTCCAGTCGGCGGCTCATGCGGAATCACCCCAGAGTCGCCGGTACTCCTTCACCTCGGCCATGAGCTCCGCATCGGACTCGGTGGCGCGTTCGATGATCGTCCAGTCCCAGCCACCTGTGCCGGTCGGGTCGACGAGGCGGACCCGGTGGAAGCGGTCGTCGAGCGAGCCGTCGGGCCGTTCCCGGGTGAAGTGGAGGATGCCCCCGTTGGGGACCTCGGTGCCCTCCTCGTGCTCGGCGAGGTAGTCCTTGATCGTCATCTTCTCGAGGCGGTAGCGGAACGCCCACATCACGTCCTCGTGGGTGACGCACAGGACCCGCCGGTACTCCATCTCCCGGGCGAGCGATCCGAGCACCTCACGGACGCGCAGCTCGACGTCACCCAGGCTCTCGCCGCCCGTCGGTCGATAGAGGTAGCGGTTCCGGTCCTTGTAGTCAGCCTCGTCGCGGAACCTCTCCCGGGTCTCCTGGGGGCTGCGGCCCTCCCAGACGCCGAAGTCCCGCTCCCGGAGCAGCGACTCCCGACGCCACTGGGCGCCGGGGACGCTCATGCGAGCGGCGGTTTCCATGGTCCGGATGTACGGCGAGCAGAGGTAGCGGTCGAAGGCGTCGACCTCCGACTCGGTCATCCACTGCCGGATCCACTCGCCGGCCTGCTCCGCCTGGGCCCGGCCGGCGGCGACGAGGCGGTAGTGCATGGTGCTCCGCTCCTGGTAGTCCGGATCCTGCACCTTCGAGTCGTCGCCGAGGCCGCCCTCCTCGACCGGCTTGGCGGCATCGAGGGCCAGGTTGCCCTCGCTCCGGCCGTGACGGACCAGCAGCAGGTCCCGGGGCATGGCGCCGTGAGGTGAGCGCCCCGGTGCGGCCGTATCCGTCACGAGTCCTCCCAGGTCTCGCTGACCCGGATGGTCAGGTCGTCCGGCGAGCGGAGGCCGTGGATCCGGACGAGCGTGAGCGCCAGCAGCTGGGCGGTGTCGTCCACGTCCGGCGGATCCCACCCCACGTTGAAGTTGCCGACCGGGTCGTCGGGGTCAGGGGGGAACCAGCCGAAGAGCTCGAGCTCACGCAGCTCCGACCGACTCAGCACCGTGTACCGCTCACCGACCGACTCGGCGAGCAACCGGTCACCCTCGAAGGTGATGGTCTGGACGTACCGGTTGCGGTCGGCGACGACATCGCCGTCGTTCACCGAGAAGATGATGAAGCAGTGCGCCTCCGCAACCTGACGGGCGAGCAGGTCACGGATCTCCTTGGCGAGCACCTCGACGTGCACCGAGCTGACCCGCAGGTCCGTCTCGTCGACCAGCCGCCGCGTTGGCGGATGGAGCACCCGCGCGGGACCGGGATTGCTGATCCGACCGATGGCTGCGGCCCGGGCGGCAGCGGACCGTGCGTCCGGTTCGGCCCCATCGTCGATGTCGATGTCGATGTCGATGTCCAGTTCGGCGTCCACTCGAACTCCCTTCCTCACGTGGCCATGATCCCACGGGGGTGCGACAGCCGGGCCCGACCGGGACGGGTCGGGGTGATCGGCTCGTACACTCCACCGGGTGCCCGAACGCCAGCGTGTGCTCGTCGCCATCACCTACGGGTTCAGCGTGCGGTACGCGGTGTCGACCGGGCTGCTCGACCGGCTCGCAGAGGTCTGCACCCCGGTGGTCGGCCTCGGCTGGGACGACGACGAGCTGCGGGCACTGCTGACGGGCAGCGGCCTCGAGGTCGTCCGGCTCCCTGACGCCCGCGTCGACGCGTCGTACCGGGCGGTCCGCAAGCGGCTCCAGGTGCTCCAGCACCATCGGCTCCGCTCACCGACCACCCGGATCGAACGGGCGTACCGGGAGCAGGACTACGACTCCCGGACCCGGGCGACGGCCACGCTGCGACGCTGGCGAGACCTGGTCGCCGTGACCCGACCGGGAGGAGCGGCGCAGCTCGAGCGGGCCGAGCCCGCGGCGGTGCGCGCCGGCACGAACGTCGACGACTTCGGCCGGGTGCTCGACGCGGCCGAGGTGGACCTCGTGGTCAGCCTCACCCCGTACCACGACCAGGACGCCCTGTTGCTCTGGGCCGCACGCTGGGCCGGCGTGCCGTCGCTGACGTCGATCATCTCGTTCGACAACACGACCGCCCGGGAACGGATCGCCGTGCGCAGCGAGCGCATCGTCGTGTGGAACCGACACAACGTCGACGAACTCCACCGGGGCTACCCGGACCTGGACACCGAACAGGTCGGCGTGATCGGTGCACCGCAGTTCGACCTGCACCACCGACCCGAACTGGTCGTCGACGAGTCCGAGTGGCGCGACCGCCTGGGCCTGCCCGCCGACCGGCCGGTGATCCTCTACGGCGCCGGTCCGGGCTTCCTCGTGCCCGGCGAACGCGAACTCGTCCGACTGCTCGACCGCAGGATCAGCGAGGGCCGGTTCCCCGACGACCCGTACCTCTTGGTGCGTCGCCACCCCGGTGACCCGGCCGAACCCTGGCAGCAGCTGTCGGCGACGCTGTCCGACGGCACCGTGGTCGACCCGTGGGCCGCCGGCTCGAACCCGTTCCGGGGATGGCCCAGCACCGACGACCTGATCGACCAGATGAGCTCCTTCGCCCACGCGGCGGTGCACGTCAACGTGAGCAGTTCCATGACGCTGGACGGGGCCGTGTTCGACCGGCCCCAGGTCGGACCCCGTTTCGTCCCCGGCGCCGACCCACGCGCCGCGAAGCAGGTGCGCGAGCTCTACGAACGCGAGCACTGGTGGCCGATCACGGCGTCCGGCGGCCTGGTCACGGCCGACTCCCCCGACGAGCTGGTCGCCGCCATCACCGAGGGCCTGCGGGACCCGTCGGCCCACAGCGCCGGACGACAGCGGATGGTCGAGGACCTGTTGACCTTCACCGACGGCCGCTCGAGCCACCGGCTCGTCGACGAGGTGCGCCGGGCTCTGGACGGTCGGCCGTGAGCGTGACCGCCCCCGGGCCGGACGGCGTGCGCCGGGCCGTCGTCGTCGGCTCCGGGAGCGCCGGGCGTCGACACCTGACGGCGCTGCGTCGTCGGCTCCCGGACGCCGAACTGGTGGTTGTCCGTCGACCGGACAGCACCACCCCGCTCGACGTGCCGACCGAGCAGGGGGCGGTGCTGGTCGAGTCGCTCAACGAAGCCCTCGGCGCCGGTCCGACCGACCTGGGGGTCGTGGCCTCACCCGCCCCGTTCCACGTCGATCACACCGCCGCCTTCGTGGAGGCCGGGGTGCGGTGCGTGCTGCTCGAGAAGCCGGTGGCGACCTCCGCCGAGCTCGCCGAGCCCCTCGTCGGGCTGGCTGAACGGGCCACCGAGGTGATCGTCGGCTACCACCTGCGCTGGTCCGAGACGGCGCCGGCCGTGCGGTCGCTGCTGCTCGACGGCGCCATCGGGACCGTGACGTCCTTCGGGTTCCACTCGGCCCAGCACCTGTCGAACTGGCGGCCGTGGGCCCGCACCGAGCAGACCGTCAGCGGCCGGGCCGACCTGGGCGGTGGGATCCTGCTGGAGATCAGCCACGAGCTCGACGGGCTGCGTTGGCTGCTCACCGGAGCCCACGGCGAGGTGCACCGGGTGGCCGCCCGGCTCGGCTTCGACGGCGCACCCACCGACGGCGACGTCGACACGGTCGCCGACCTCGACGTGGTGCTGGCCGACGGCACCACCGGCGTCGTGCACCTCGACATGACCTCGCCGGTGCACGAACGCCGGTGGTGGTTCGACGGCCCGGACGCCACGCTGTGCGCCGACCTGCTCACCGGCCGGATCGAGCGGCGCGGGCCCGGCGGCACCGAGGTACTCGTCGACGCCGCCGCCGAGGGCGAACGGGACCGGGCCGAGGGCGACCTCATCGACCATGTGCTCGCCGTGCAGGCCGGGCTCGCCGAACCCGGTTGCACGGTCGAGGACGGGATCGAGGTCCTGCGGATCGTCGACGCTGCCCGCCGGAGCCACGAAGATGGGGGCGCGCCGGTCGACACCGCCCGGCCGCAGCCCGGGTCCGGAGGGAGCGCTCGTGCGTGAGATCAGCGAACTGGCCCGACTCGACGGAAGGGTCGCACTCGTCGCCGGCGGGGCCGGTCACATCGGTGCCGCCGTCGCCGACGCGCTCGCCCAGCAGGGGGCGACCGTGGTCGTCGCCGACCTGGATGCGGACCGGTGCGAGCAGGTCGCCTCGTCGATCGCCGAGCGTCGCGACGTGCCCACCGACGCCGAACCCGTCGACCTGTGTGACGAGGACGCCACCCGCGCCCTCGCCGGTCGCGTGCAGGAGCGCCACGGGCGCATCGACGTGCTGGTCCACACCGCAGCGCTGGTCGGCGGCCCCCACCTGGACGGCTGGACCACGCCGTTCGCCGAGCAGCGCGCCGACGTGTGGCGCCACGCCCTGGAGCTGAACCTGACCTCGGTGTTCGTGCTCACTCAGGCCTGCGCGCCGGCGCTGACCGCGTCCGGCCACGGGTCGGTCGTCCTGTTCGGGTCGATCTACGGACTCGCCGGGCCGGACTGGCGGATCTACGACGGCACCGACATGGGCAACGCCGCCGGGTACGCCGCGTCCAAGGGTGGCGTACTGCAGCTCACCCGCTGGCTGGCCACGACCCTCGCTCCCGAGGTCCGCGTCAACTCCATCAGTCCCGGCGGCGTGTATCGGGACCATCCCGACGAGTTCCGGACCGCCTACGAGGAACGCACCCCCCTGCGCCGGATGGCCACCGAGGAGGACCTCGTCGGTGCGGCCGTGTTCCTGGCGAGCGACCTGTCCGCCTACGTCACCGGGGTGGACGTCCCGGTCGACGGCGGCTGGACGGCCTGGTGACCGGCCTGGTGACGGCCTGGTGACCGGGGGCCGCTGAGCCGACCGGCCGGGCGGTTCAACCCGGCCGGGCGAACCGCCACACGTCGTCGTCGACGTTGCGCCACTGCGACGGGTCGAAGAAGTTGAACGTCTCGCGGTCACCACCGAAGGTGTAGATCGCATCGCCCGTCGTGGCCGGCCCGCCCGGGGCGACCACCGTGTCGTAGTCGTAGCGGATCGCCGCCTCGGTGGTGGCGTTCCAGGGGACCGTCGCCATGCGGGTCCACGTCGCCCCGTCGTCGCTGACCCAGGCGTCCATGGGGCTCGACCGCCCGAACACGTCCCAGGGCAGCGGGCTCTGGCCGTAGCCGCCGAAGCACACGAAGGTGTCGTCGAGGACGTCGCAGGTGTGGCCCGGACGCGGCGACCAGCCGGCGGCACGGGTCACCAGCTCCCAGTCCGCCCCGTTGCGGGTCCGCCAGACGTCGTTGAAGTACGGGGGCGGGCTGCCGGTGAAGCCGTACTCGCCGCCGAACAGGTAGAGCCACCCGTCACGGACCGCCACCGACGCCCCGGCGCGGGGCGCCCACGGCGCCGCGGCCGTGACCTGCTCCCAGGTGACGCCGTCGACCGATCGCCAGACGTCGTTGAACAGCTGACGCACCGGTGGACCTCCGACGATGCTGACGTCGTCGTTGACCGACCCGCCGAGCAGGTAGATGGCCCCGTCGAGCACCGCAGCGCTCAGCCCGGCCCGGCCCTCCCACGGCGCATCGGTGGTGAGCGGCGTCCACGTCGCACCATCGGTGCTGGCCCACACGTCGTCGAAGAACTCGGAACGGGACGCGACCCGCGGGTAGCAGAACGGGTTCGCGGCGCAGGCCGGGTTGGGGTCCACGATGAAGTTCTGACCGCCCAGCAGGACCATGCGGTCCCCCTGCACGACGACCTCGTGGTACGAGCGCGCCGGCCAGCTGTCGGTTTGTCCCTCCTCGTGGACCCGGGTCCAGGTGCGACCCAGGTCGTCGCTGCGCCAGGTGTCACCCCAGATGGTCGAGTCACCCGGGATGGGTCCGTCGGGGAACGGAGTGAACGGCTTCGGACTGCGCCCGCCGACCAGGAACATGCTGCCGTCCAGGGCGACCGCCTCGACGCCGGCGCGGCTCCCCCACGGGGCCCCGTCGGCGACCGACGACCACTCGTGGTCGTCGAACGCGGTCGGCCCGGCGGGTGGCAACGGCGGCACGCACGCTGCGACGACCGTCGCCGCGCACACCAGGGCGAGCGCGCCCGCGCTGCCTCGTGCCGTTCGGGTTCGTCCACGTCGTCGCAACATGCTCCCGCCTGATGTCGGTCCGCCGACCCCCCGATCCAGGGAGCCGTTCGCCCGGACCGGGTGCCGCCTCAGGTGAGGGTACGTGTGGTGGGCCTCCGTTCCAAGTGCCGGTCGGTGGCGGAAGGCCCGCCGCTGGAGCAGACTCCGGCCGTGAGCGACGCCGGATCCAGCGCCTTCGACCGGGCGAAGTACGTGTCGTTGACCACCTTCCGGCGGGACGGCACACCGGTGGCCACGCCGGTCTGGGTCGTCCGCCACGACGACGGCTGGGCGTGCACCACGGGGAGCACGTCGGGCAAGGTCAAGCGGTTGCGGCACACGCCGCAGATCGAGGTGGCGCCCTGTGATGCCCGGGGACGGGTCGCCGAGGACGCAGTGCGTTCCGTGGGCACCGCGCGGGTCGTGACCGACGCCGCCGAGTACCGCGGGATCCGATCGGCGGTCCTGCGGAAGTACTGGCTGCTGGGTCCGGCGCTCGTCGCCTGGGGTGCGATCGGTCGCATGGTCGGGCGTCACGCCGCCGAGGGTGCCGTCGCCTGGACCATCGACTCCGGCGACTGAGCGGTCGGGAGGCGATGGGGTGGACGGGCCGCTCGACGACCTCGACCTGGGTACCGCCGAGCTCGCCGGCG
>CAYMKW010000118.1:0-8402 GCA_964391365.1 uncultured Microthrixaceae bacterium
GGTAGGCCTCGTCGTGGTGCGGGGTCCGGGGCGGAGGTCCGTCGTCGACCCGGCTGTCCCAACGGGGAACCGGGCCCAGCCCACTCAACCGTCACCCCCGAGGGCTGCGGCGAGCGCCGGTCGGACCCCGTCGGTGGGCCAGCCCACCAGTTCGAGCGCCAGCAGGGCGGCGCCGACCACGGGTGCGGACTCGAGCACGACGAACCGGGCCCCGGGCACCCGGTCCAGCACCGTCGCACAGAAGGCATCCCTGAAGTCGCCGGCCCCGTGCACGTGCACGCCCCCGGCGAGCACCACTTCGACGTCCTCGTCGGTCAGTCCCAGACGGTCGGCCAGGCCGGCCAGGTCGCGCCCGTGTCGGTTGCCGGCGTCACGGACCACCTCGACCGCCACCGGATCGCCCGCAGCGGCGACCTCGAGGACGAGCGGGGCCAGGTCGGCACCCACGGCGACGGTCCCCCGGGTGACCCCCTCGAAGCAGGCCTCCACGTCCTCGACTCCGGTCGCCTCCACGAGTCGTTCGGTGAGGGCGGTGGCGGCGCCGCTGCGGTGGTGCGCCTCGGCGACCGCGCCCAGCGCCCCGCCGACGAGCGTCCACGCACCGGACCCCTCGCCGATGCCGACCCCCATGGTGCGAGCCACCTCGCCCCCGGCGTTGCGACCGGCACAGACGGCCCCGGTTCCGGCGATCGACACGCACCCGACCGGACCGGTGGTCCCGGCGCGCAGCGCCGCGAACGAGTCGTTGAGGACGAGCCGTTCGCCGCCGACGGCGAGACCGTCGAGCACGGGTGCCAGCCGTTCGGGGTCCGAGGGCCAGTCGACACCGGCCAGGCAGCACACCCAGGCGGCCACGTCCCGCCGACTGCGACCCGAGGCACCGAGCGCCCGGTCCAGCAGGTCGCCGAGCACGACGCCGACGGCCTCCACGCCGACCCCCTCCCAGTTGGCGCCACCGCCCGAGGACCGTCCCACGACGACCCCGTCGACATCGAGGACCACCAGATCGGTCTTGGTGCCCCCGCCGTCGACACCGACGACGACCGGCGTGGCCTGCGCCTCAGACATCGAGTTTCCCGAGCAGGCCACGATGTACCTCGCGCAGGCGGTTCCAGACGGCGTCGACCTGGTGGGCGGACGGGCCCAACGGGTGGGTGAGCAGCGCCAGGCGGGCCGCTTCCTCGTCACCCTCGGCAGCGGCCTGCACCGTGAGCAGTTCGACGTCCTTGATGGTGCGAACGAGGGCGTCGACGTCGGGCCGCAGCGGTGCCGTCGGACGGGCGACCGGGCCGTTCGACGTGACCACGGCGGCGGTCTCGACCACCACGTCGTCCGGAAGCCCGGGGATCGCCCCCTGGTTCTCGAGGTTCACCACGTGGACCGTCCCGGCGTCGGTTGCCATGTCGGCCATGAGCGCCGCGGCCGCCTCCGAGTAGTAGGCGCCGCCGCGCTGGTCGAGTTCGGCGGGCTTCTCGGAGAGGTCGGGATCGGCGTACTGCTCGAGGAGCCGGGCCTCGATCCGCATCACCTCGGCCGCCCGTGTCGGGTGGTTCGCCTGGTGGCGGAGCCAGGCCTCGGTCTCGTAGTAGTAGAGGAGGTAGTAGTTCGGGATCGCCCCGAGCAGCCCGATCGTGTCGCGCGTCCAGTCCGGTTCGCCGTCCGACGACAGCTGCTTGCCGACCAGCCCCCGGAGCAGGGACAGCACCTCGTCGGTGCGGTCCTCGCCGGCGACCACAACCCGGCGGGTCCACGTCAGGTGGTTCAACCCCACGGTGTCGAGGTCGACCTCGTCGGGCCGAACGCCGAAGGCCCCGGCGATCTCGGCCTTGGTCGACCACGGGACGTTGCACAGCCCGACGGTCGGGACGTGACCGTGGCGGCAGAGGGCCTCGGTGACGAGCCCGGCCGGGTTGGTGAAGTTGAACAGGGTGGCGTCGGGGGCCTCGTCGTCGATGATCTCCGACAGCCGGAGCGCCACCGGGATCGTCCGGAGTGCGTTGGCGAATCCGCCGACTCCCACGGTCTCCTGTCCGATCAGGCCGAACTCCCGGCCGAGCTGTTCATCCCGGTCCCGAGCGTCCATGCCGCCGACCCGGATCTGGCTGACGACGTACCCGGCGCCACGGACACCGTCGGCGACGTCGAGCCCCCACGACACCGACACCTCGGGAGCCTGCCGTTCCGCCATACGGGCCGCCATCGGGCCGAGGACGGCGAGTCGCGATTCGTCGATGTCGACGAGCACGAGTTCCGACAGGTCGAGCTCGTCCCGGCGGCGCAGCAGGCCGTCGACGAGCTCGGGGGTGTAGGTGGACCCCCCACCGATGATGCTGACCTTCACGTCCTGCCTCCCTCCGGTCCACGGGCCGACCCGGCGTGCACCTCGGCGGCGGACCGGTAGGCCGCCTCGACGATCCGCAGCGCCTCGAG
Source organism: uncultured Microthrixaceae bacterium (assembly GCA_964391365.1). Classification (GTDB taxonomy): domain Bacteria; phylum Actinomycetota; class Acidimicrobiia; order Acidimicrobiales; family Microtrichaceae; genus SXMI01. Next base: position 2,431 of record CAYMKW010000118.1, read on the forward strand.
GCCGACGTCCGCCGAGGCCCGGGGGGTTGCTCCCGTCCGGCAGCAGCCGAGGAAGTCGGCCATCTGGGCGGCGTACATCGGCAGCGCACAGTGCTCGTAGTCGGCCGGGGGCGGCGTGGACGCCGTGAACGCCGGCCAGATCCGCCCGTGACCGCCGGTGGCGTAGACCTCGGTCTCGGCCTCGACCCCGTCGAGCACCGGCTGCCACCAACCCGACTCGACCACGCTGCGGACACCGTCGGACCAGTCGACCAGCACGACACCGTCGGTGTCGATGCGCGGTTCGTCCGCTCCGACGGGGTCGGAGGGGTCGCCGAACTCCGCCCCGAGGGAGGCCACCACCCGGACGGCGACGGGGTCGCCGAGCAGGTAGCGGACCGTGTCGATCGCGTGGATGCCCATGTCGATGAGCGCACCCCCGCCCGAGAGCGTCGGGTCCCGGAACCATCCGGACGGACCCCAGGCGGCGTGGATGCCGTAGCCACGGGTGCGGACCACCCGGCCCAGGTCCCCGGCGGCGATCCGATCGCGCAGCGCCGTGACCTCGTCCCGGTAGCGCCACATGTGCCCGACGCACAGCGTCAGCCCGGCGGATCGTGCGGCGTCGCGCATCTCGGCTGCCTCGGCGGTGTCGAGCGCCATCGGCTTGTCGACGAGCACGTGCCTGCCCGCGGCGATGGCCGCCATCGCCTGCGGGTGGTGCAGCGAGTTCGGTGTCCCGATCACGACGGCGTCGACATCGTCGGCCGCGACGGCGGCCTCCCAGTCCGAACCGGATCGGCCGATGCCGTGGCGGACGGCGAACGCCTCGGCGCGCTCGGGCCGGTGGCCGGTCACCGACACCACGGTGGCGCCCGCAGCCTGTGCGGCCCGGGTGTGGAGGTCGGCGATGAAGCCGTACCCGAGCACGGCGATGCGGGCGGTCACGACCCGACCTCCTCTGGCCGTCCGACGGCGGTGTCGGCTTCCGGGTCCGGCCAATCGGGCGCCTCGGTCACCGTGAACTCCCAGCGGTTCTCCCCGAGCGGCCGATCGTGTGCGTCGACCAGCCGGCTCTCGATGGCGTAGCCGCCCGGAGGCAGGTCGAAGGGGCCGGCCTGCACGACCCGACGGGCCCCGTCGGCGAACACGTCCACCCGGCGCTCGGCCCGATCCAGTTCGGCGCCGCCGGCCGAGAGGAGTCGCCAGCCGAGCGTCGCACCGGGGTGGGACTCGTGGGTGTCGTTGATCCACCAGATCCCGAACACGCACGGGTCGGGGTCGAAGGGATCGTCACCGGGGTAGGTGTCGGAGGCCGCCTCGATGCTCGGCAACAGCGGCTGCATCGCCCGGGCCAGCGCGTGGTAGCCGGGCTTCGGCCGACGGAGGTGGTCCACCACGGACCAGCTGACGCACGGCCACGGGTCGGTGAGCATGAACGGGATCACCCCGTGGACCCGCTCGCGCTTGCGGCGGCGGTAGTGCTCGGTCGCGAACTGCAACAGGCGGGCCTGGTAGTGCTGGCTGGCCTCGATGAGTTCCTCGACGCTGTTGGTGAAGACGTCCACGCCCACGTGCCGGCTGTGTTCGTGGTGCTGGAATCCGTGGTACGACCAGTCCTCGAGGGTCGGCTGCTCCGGCAGGAACGTCCGCAGCGTCTCGAGGTCCGGCAGCGCCTGGGCGCCGTACTCCGTGACGAACGCCCCGCCCGGGATCTCCGATGCGACCCGCCAGGTGCCCCAGTACCAGCCGGGGTAGGTGTGGCCGTCGCCGGCGCCCGAGTTGGCGATGACCGGCCGCGACGGGTCCAGCCGCCGGAACAGGTCGGCGAGCTCGTGGTCGAGCCGCTGGTTCTGGTCGGGCACGAACGCCCCGGCCTCGTCGGCCATCCACGGCTCGTTCCACGGCGACTCGTTGTGGGCGCACCAGTGCGCGACCGACGGCCGCCACCCGTGCAGGTCGACGAGTTCGGCGACCATCCGGCGGGCGACCCGGTAGGTCTCGGCCGAGTCGGCATAACCCCACTGCATCGGCAGGTCCTGCCACACCATGACGCCGGCGGCGTCGCAGGCGTCGTAGAACGCAGGGACCGTCACGTGGGCGTGGACCCGCAGGGTGTTGAGGTGCGCGTCGACGGCCAGCGCCACGTCCGCGGCGGCCCGGTCGGCGTCGAGCGACGACAGCCACTGCTCACCGATGTAGTTCATCCCCCGGACGAACACCGGACGACCGTTCAAGCGCCACTCCCAGTCCGCACCGACCTCGACGGTGCGGACGCCGACGAATCGTTCGTCGTACGCGACGAGCCGGCCCGACCCGGCGTCACCGGCGGGGCCGTCGTCGACCACGAGCACCTCGGTGCGCAGTCGGTACCGGTGCGGCGCACCCTGGTCCCACGTCCACCAGAGCCGGGGGGCGGCGAGCGGACCGGTGACCTCGATGGTGTGACTGCCCGGGTCGACGAACGTGTCGGTCCACAGGTGGTAGCGCTCCACCCCGGCGCCGTCGTCCTCGGTCAGCACCAACCGCAACCGGACCCATGCCGACTCCGGCCCGTGGTGGTCGACCACGGCAGCGACCCGCAGGTCGGCGTCGGCCCCACGCACCTCCGTGGCGAAGCGCACGGCCCGCAGCGCCCACTCGGGCTGCGGCCGCACCGACACCGGCCCCCACACGCCACCGGTGGAGCGCTCCTGGCCCCGTTCGGACCAGCTGCCGGGACGGGCGTCGTGGTGGCCCATCACACCCCGCAGCGTCGTCTTGGAGTGCGGCCACACGGTTCCGAACTCATCGATCGGGCACTCGACGCGCAGCACGAGTTCGTGGGGGCCGACACCACCCGGGACGACGACGACGAACGGCGCGAACCCGCCGGTGTGATCGCCCATCTCCACGCCGTCCCACAGGACCGTGGAGCGGTAGTCCGCGGCACCGACGTGGACCTCGACAGCGTCGTTCCCCCACGCCACCGGCACCTCGACCATGGTGCGGTACCAGACGGTCTCGGGTCCGTCGACGCCGTCGAGGTACCAGTTCCCGGGGACCGACGCCGGCCGCCACGGCCCATCCGGGGCGGTGGCGAGTTCCCAGTGCCGCGGCTCGACCGAAGGGGTCACGAGACACCCAGCCGGATGTCGTTCGCTCGCACGGCGAGCGGCAGCAGTCGCTCGAGCAGCGCCAGGTCCTCGGCGCCCGCCGTGCCGGCCACCCGGGCGCTGCGGATCCGACGGATCCGGTCGACGACCTCGGCGCCGGTGAGGCCGAGTTCGTTGGCGTCGGACTCGACCCGGCCGAGCGCGTCGAGCAGGTACGCCGTGACGACACCGGCGACCTCGTCGGCCGCGGCCCGCGCCTCGGGCTCGGGGCCGACGACCACCCGGTCGGTGCGGCCGGCGTCGTCGAGGTGGACGAACCGGAGCCTGCCGGTCGAGTCGAGCGGCCCGAGGTCGCTGACCGAACCGGCGAGGGTCACCCGGACCGCGTGGCAACCGTCGACGGCCGGAAGACCGACCCAGGTCCGCTCGTCGGCGATCACGTGCCAGGTCGCACCGTCGTCGAGCCGGGCCACGGCCACCTGCCCCTGCGACGAGGTCACCGGGCCGACCGCCGCATCGTCACCGTGCAGGAGGGCCGCGACGACCTCGCCGTCGTCGTGGGCGAACCACGTCACGGCCGCCGCTCCTGCGGCCACCGGGACGCCGTCGACCTCGAGCTGCGCCTGCGTCCTGGTGCGGTTCACCAACGTGACGTAGCGCCGCCCGGACGGCCCGGAGCGGATGCCGACGTCGATCCCGTCGGGTGTGGACCGCCGTCCCGGCAGGCCGTCGAGTTCCGGGAGCGGCGGCAGGTCGAGCGGCGCGAGCGGCTGCAGGTCCTCGTCGAAGCGTGGGGCGTGCCCGGCGAGTACGACCCGTCCGGGGTGGTCCGCAGCGACCTGCGCCAGCCGGTCGCGGGCGGCGGTGCTCAGGACCTCGGTGGCGGGGACGATCAGCAGGTCGTAGCTGTCGAGGTCGTCACGGGCGGCGGTGACGACGTCGAAGGCGACCCCGGCGTCGACCAGGCGTCGGGCCAGCCGGATGCCGGCGGCCGAGGTGTTCGAGGCGGCAGCGACGTCGGCGAGCGGCACTCCGTCCGACCAACCTGCGCCGGGGATCACCCCGGCCCAGCGAGCCAGCCGCTCACCGGCGTGGTCCGCGACGACCGCCACCTGCGCCTCGAGCGGACTGGCCGCCAGGTCGGCGCCGCCGGCGGCGAGGCACAGGAACAGGCAGCGCAGGTTCCACCACCATTCGAACACGTTGCCGTCGGGCAGGACCGGCGCCTCCTCGGCCCAGCGCTGGAACGCACCGACACCGATGGGTTCGGGCTCGGAGGAGTGCAGCATGTAGATGCACGGGGCGTCCATGCCGCCGACGAGCGAGCACTGCAGGTAGAACGACTGGCGGGCCGACACCTCGGGGACCAGGTGCGGGTAACCGGCGGGCGACAGCGAGTGGCACAGCCGGGTCCGCCACCAGGCGTGGTGGACGTACTCGTCGTCGTCCATCCGGTACCACGCCGTCCCGGCGATCATCCGTTCCGGGTCGACGTCCTCGGCGTAGACGTTCTGCCCCACCCATCCGCAGGTGTCGGCGAGCACCACCGGGTCGACCAGCATTCCCGCCAGCGACCACGGCATGCACAGGAAGTCGTGGAACAGGGGCACCCGGTCGCCGAGCACGTCGCGGACGGCGGCGGCGTAGGCCGACAGTCCGGTGGCGATCTGGTGGTCGGCGAAACGGTCCAGGTCGAGCCACGGCCGGAGTCCCTCCGTCGTCGTGGGTGCGTTCCACGGACCCGGGAAGCCGACCCCGTCGAACGAGCCGTGGGTCGTGCCCCACGCGGCGTCCAGCGCCGCCGGCGTTGCGTACCGCTCGGCGAGGAACGCCCGCCACCGATCGACCGACGCCAGATCGGCCCGGATGGGCGACGGTGCCGAGCCGTCCTCGTGGATCCACATGCCGTCACCGGGCGACTCGTTGTCGATCTGCACTGCCCACAGCGTTCCGGGCCGGCCCTCAACCGGGGCGAACGGCTCGAGCGCTTCGCACACCGACCTGATCCAGGCGCACGCGGCCGCGATCGACTCGGGGTGGTCGTAGCCGAGGCGCGGATCGTCGGAGTCCCCGTGGCGGTACGGGAGTCCGTCGTGACGGACGGCCCACCAGTCGGGATGGGCCTCGATCAACCACGGGGGAACGCCACCGCCGAGCATCTCGGAGTCGCAGAAGGGTCCGGGCTTGGCGATGACGCCGAGCCCGAGCGCACCGCACAACTGCACGAATCCGACGAGGTCCCGCTCGGGTTCCGTTGCACCGGTGAGGTCGAGCGTCTCGGCTGCGGGGGCGTGATGGACCCACGGGATGTAGGTCGACACGGCGTTCGCCCCGGACTGGATGGCGCGCAGCAACATGAGTTCCCAGCGCTCACGAGGCACCCGGTAGTAGTGGATCTCGACGGCCCGGATGGTGTCGTCGGGCAGGGCCGGGTGGGCCGGGAATGCGGGCAGGGCGGTGTCCATGCAGCTACCCCTTGGTGCCCGTGAGCGTGACGCCTTCGATGAAGACCTTCTGGGCGAAGAAGAAGATCACCACGAGCGGCATGACGAAGATCACCGACGCGGCCATCGTGAGGTTCGACTCCCCCACGCGGGCCGCTGCGGTGTTGAGCCGGACGAGCCCGACGGCGAGGGTGAGGTTCGACTCGTCCGACAGGTAGATGTTCGGCCCGAAGAAGTCGCTCCAGGCGAAGAGGAACTGGAAGATCGCGACGGCCATGATCCCCGGCTTGGCCATGGGCACGACGATGCGGGTGAGGATCTGCAGTTCGCTGGCGCCGTCGGCCCTGGCGGCATCGATGGTCTCGGTCGGCAGGGTGAGGAAGAACTGCCGCAGCAGGAAGATGCTGAACGCGTTCGCGAAGAACGCCGGCACGACGAGCGGGAGGATCGTGTT
>CAYMKW010000119.1:0-8262 GCA_964391365.1 uncultured Microthrixaceae bacterium
CGAGACGCTGGTCGATCAGCTCGCCGGACACCTCGGTGATGCCCCGGTGCACCGGACCCCCGATTCGGACCTGTTGCACGACGTGGTCATCAGACCGGCCACCCCGTCGTCGACCGAGATCCGCCTGACCTGGGACGACGCAGTCGAGGGGCGCACCGTCCTGGTCGCGGTCCGAAACCCGCCCGGTCCGCCACCCCTCCCCGACGACCCGTGGACCGACCTGCTCGGCACCAGCGCCCCGGGGGCCGTCGTCGTCCTGACCTGCGACGTGACGGAGGTGGTGACCGACGTCGAGGGTGACACCGTGACGGTGCTCGGACTGGAGCCCACGGACCTGCTCGGTCAGCAGACCGAACGGATCCTGGGTCGGCTCACGTCGAACGCCGAACGGGTGGAGTTCGGGACGGGCCCGAGCGGACGGGAGGCCGACAGCACCCTGGAGCTCCACACCACCGATGACACCGTCCGTCGGCTCCGGATTCTGGTCGATCGGGGCCACGTCGTCACGGTCGCCATTGGATTGACCTCTGCACTCCCGTGACCGTCGCCTCCCTGCTCACCCACGCCGGACCTCCGACGCCGAGGTCGCCGGACACGACTCGGGGGTCGACCGGTACCATGAGCCCGTGCGACTGCGACTGAAGCACCTGCTGCGGTTGTCCCGGGACGTGGTCCGCTACTCAGCGGTCAACCGCGTCTGGTGGTTCATCCCCATGATGTTCCTGCTCGGCCTCATCGCGCTGGCGGTCACGACCACCCAGGCTGCCGTCCCGGTCGCCGTGTACACGTTGTTCTGAGCGCAACGGTCGGAGTCGGTCGACGTGCGCACCACCGAACAGGCCGTCCCCGGACTGTCCGCCCGTCAGCGCCTCTACGGGATTCGATCGCGGGTCCGGCGGTTCCGGTGGGAGCTCGCCACCGGGGGACGGCCACTCACCCGCTGGTTCCCACGGACCTGGTTCACCGATCCGTTGGCACTGGTCGACATCTGCTCGCCGTGGGAGGTGGCCTGGGTGACCCGTCACGCTGCGACCCGACTGCACGGCACGGGTGCGGTCGTGGAGCTCGGTCCGTGGCTCGGCGACATCACCGCCGGCATCCTGAACGGCACCTCCCGGAACCCGGATGCTGCCGACGTCGTCGTCGACAGCTACGACCTGTTCGTCTTCGACGACATCGAGGAACGCACTGCCGGCCTGCCGCTCGAGGGCCGGTTCCACGACGGCGACGACTTCCTGGATCTGTACCGAACCCGTCTGGGCGCTCTCAGCGCCCGGGTCCGCCCCCATCAGGGCGACGTGCTCAACGCGACCTGGGACCGGGACGTCCCGATCGAGTTCCTCTTCGTCGACGTCGCCAAGACCTGGGAGATATGGAACCACCTGGCGGCCACGTTCCTCCCGGCGCTCGCCGTTGGCTCCGTCGTGGTCGAGCAGGACTGGGCGCACGCGTGCACCCCGTGGATCCACCTGTGGCACCACCGCTGGCGGAGCCACTTCGCCGAACTGGAACAGGTACCGAACGCCGGCTCGTTCGCGTTCGAGCTGACCCAGCCCCTGCCGGAGGCGGCGTTCGAGCCCACCTCCATGGACGACTATCCGGACGACGAGATCGATGCGGCCTTCGACTGGGCCGCGGCGCTCGTCGACCCGGAGCGCAGACCCAACGTGCGGGCAGCGCTGGTGCAGCTGCACACGCTCCACGGCGACCTCGACACCGCGAGTCGGACCTGCGTCAGGGAGTTGGCGGCATCACGGATCGACAGCGAACTCGTCGACGTCGCACTGCCCGAGCTCGCAGCACGGCTCGCCCCGAACCACTGAACGTCCGGCAGGAGCACTCAACAACCCGGGCGGCCGGCGATGGATGACAACACCGACCGCACGACCGGCACGAACTCGGGATCGGCCACGAGCGGAAGCTGCGGGACCAACGGCGAGGAGCGATCGACCGGTCCGGCGAGCGCCTGGTCCCGGACCCGAGATGCCGCACCGAGGAGGATCTCGCGCTCACGTTCGGCAGCTGCGGGAAGGGTGGCGGCGAGCGACCGGAGGAACCCTGCGGCGAGGTCGCCGATCCGGGCGGACTCGGATGCATCGCCTGCCCGGAGCGAACCGAGTTGCGATGACCAGGCGCCCAGAGCACACGGGTTCCCGGCGATCCCGGCGAAGGCCGCTTCGGCTGCGGCGATGGATGCACCGGTCGTCGGGGCGACCCGCTGGCTGGCCGCAGGGCGTTCCCGGGGCCGCCGGACACCGGTCGACGGGAGGGCCGGAGCCAGATCGGTCCAGATCCGCTCGGCGACGATCGCTGCGCCCTCCTCGTTGGTGTGTCCTCCGTCGATGTAGACGTCCTGGCGATCGTCGAGCACGTCGCTGATGTCGATCGTGGGCGCCGAGACGTTGTCGTTCGCCCAGATCTCGGCCGGGCCCGCCATCTGCGGCTGCCAGAAGAAGATCGTCCGCACACCCGCCTCGACACCCAGGAACTCGGTCATTCGTCGACCGCGTTCGTAGACATCCACGGCGCGCATCGCATCGTCGACGGACTTCTCGTAGTACGTCCCCATGTCCTCGCCGTCCTGACCGTCCGCGCTGGAGTCGCCCTCCTGGACCGTCGCTGCGCCCGCAGGCTGGTCGAGTCCACTGCGAAGCCACCGGAGCAGCTTCCCCGTCGCCGAGTGTCCTGCATAGGCGGTCCAGGCGGTCGACGCAGCCGAGGGCGGTGCGGCGCCCGTCCCGCCGTCCGACGGCTGCACCGAGCTCCCGGTGAGGATCCGGGCGTACTGGTCGGTCAACGTGTGGGTCGGAACGCCCTTGGCACCCAGTGTCTGGGCGTTGATCTCATTGGCGCCGTCGTAGAAGATCGCCACGTCAGGAGGCGGCTCGGCGGCGAGGAGCTGTTCGAAGAGAACCATCTCCTGGAAGTGGGTCCAGCCGCGCTGTCCGTAGTTCACCACCCGGATCGGGGTTCCCTGCGCCTCTGCGATGCGGGACAGGGAGGATGCGATCGTGTACTCGTCCCGCTGACCCTCACCCCAGGTGGTGGAGCCACCGAACATCCACACCACGGGTGCGTCGGCGGGGAGGTCCGACGGCTGGTAGGTGCGACGGGTCCATCCCTCCAGGTTGACGTACTCACCCTCGAAGCCGAGTGGTCGGCTCTCGGTGAACGGCCAGTACCCGTAGGGCGTCCGCTGGATCTCCCGGAAGTAGGCATCGGCCCACGGATAGGCGGCCATGGCCGGAAGGCCGGCGCGGACGTCGGCCACCGTGTCCTCGTTGCCCGTGAAGTTCATGCGCGTCTGCACCGACTCGAGCGGCGCCCCGGCGCCGGTCAGTCGCTCCCAGGTGAGCCCGATGCCCAGGTCGGCCAGCACGAGCAGGGCCAGAACCCCGACGGCGAACACGCCGGACCGGGCGAAAGTCCTCCAGGTCCCGCTGCTCGCCGTACCGCCCCGCGCTCCTTCCAGTCCGAACGTCGCCGACGCCAACAGGACCCCGTCCTCGCGGCCGGGCGCTGGTCGCCACCCGGCGCCTCGGTCCCGTCTCGGCGTGAGGGGGTCACCCCCGACGAGGCGGACCAGACCGCCCGCCGCCACCAGCACCAGCCCCACACCCGTGCCGAGCACCACGCCGAGCCAGTGAGCGAGCCGGGAGGCACCGCCTTCCACATAGCGTTCGACCGGCACCCCGACGGCCACGAGCACGAACGCCACGGCGGCGATGGCGACCAGGACCCACGCACGTGTGGGGTGACCGAGCAACGCGAACGAACCTGCGACGACGAGGGGCGCGATGACCGGAAGGAAACGACGCACCCCTCCGCCTGCTGCTGTGTGCGCCACCGGCACTCCACGTCTCGACCGCCGGGCGAATTCCGCAACACCCGCACCTATCCTACCAACGTGCACGTTCTGGGCATCAGCGCCCTCTACCACGACTCAGCCGCTGCGGTGCTCACCGACGGGGTCGTCGTCGCAGCCGCCCAGGAGGAGCGCTTCACCCGGAAGAAGCACGACCCGCGCTTCCCCACCGACGCCATCAACTGGTGCCTCCGGACAGCTGGTGTCGAGCACGACGGGCTCGACGCGGTCGTCTACTACGACAAGCCGCTCACGACGTTCTCACGGATCCTCCGGTCCTATGCCGCAGCCGGCACCCGCGGACTGCGCAGCGTCAACGCAGCCGTGTCCGAATGGGTCAACCGCAAGCTCTGGACGCCGTACGAGATCGAGAAGGGCCTGCGGGATCTGGGCTACGAGGTGCCCGATCCGATCCTGTTCGCGGACCATCACACGAGCCACGCAGCGGCGGCGTTCTACCCCTCACCGTTCGAGCGGGCCGCCGTCCTGACCGTCGACGGCGTCGGCGAGTGGGCCACGAGCTCGATCGGGTCGGGCGCCGGCCGGCGACTCGAACTGCTCGAGGAGATCCGCTTCCCCAACTCCCTCGGTCTGCTCTACTCGGCGTTCACCTACCACGCCGGCTTCAAGGTGAACTCCGGCGAGTACAAGCTCATGGGTCTCGCCCCGTACGGCCGGCCACGATTCGCCGATGCGATCCGGGACCACCTGCTCGACGTGACGTCCGAGGGGTCGTTCACCCTCGACATGCGCTACTTCGACTTCCTGGCCGGCAACAGGATGACGAGCCGGCGGTTCGACCACCTCTTCGGAGGCCCGCCCCGACGACCCGAGTCGGCGATCACCCAGCGGGAGTGCGACCTGGCCCGGTCCATCCAGGAGGTGCTCGAGGAGGTCGTCCTGAGGCTGGCCAACCACGTCCACGACCTGACCGGCGAGCCGAACCTGGTCATGGCGGGGGGCGTTGCCCCCCACTGCGTCGCCCACCCCCGACTGCTCGCCGAGGGCCCGTTCGAGCGGATCTGGGTCCAGCCCGCCGCCGGCGACGCAGGCAGCGCGCTGGGTGCCGCCCTGTGGGCCTGGCACGAGGTGCTGGAGCAACCCCGGGTCGTCGACCCGCGGGATGGCATGCACGGGGCATTCCTCGGTCCCTCGTTCGACGCCGAGGGGATCAGCGAGGAACTCGAACGTGCGGGGCGACCGCACCGACGGTTCACGAATCCTGATGAACGAGCCGCCCACGTCGCCGCTCTGCTCGCCGACGGCAACGTCGTCGGGATGTTCCAGGGGCGAATGGAGTTCGGTCCCCGAGCACTCGGTAACCGGTCGATCCTGGCCGATCCGCGTGACCCGGAGATGCAACGGGTACTGAACCTGAAGATCAAGCAACGCGAGTCGTTCCGACCGTTCGCGCCGGCAGTGCTCGCGGAACACGCAGCGGAATGGTTCGAGATCTCCCAGGAGTCGCCGTACATGCTATTCACGGCGCCCGTGGCGGCGTCCCGCCGCAGTGGTGGCGGTGAGGTCAGTGAGTCCGCTTCGATCTTCGAGCAGCTCGCGGCGATCCGCTCAGAGATCCCTGCGGTGACGCACGTCGACGGCTCGGCCCGGGTCCAGACGGTCGACCGGGAACGCGCACCGGAATTCCATCGACTCATCAGCGCGTTCCACGACCTGACCGGTTGCCCGGTGGTGGTCAACACCTCGTTCAACGTGCGGGGCGAACCCATCGTCCACACACCGGACGACGCCTACCGGTGCTTCATGACCACCGAGATGGACGTGCTCGTCCTGGAGGACAGCATCCTTCTGCGGAGCGAACAGCCCGAGTGGACCGGGCCGATGCCCGAACTCGAACTCGACTGAACCGACTCAGACCGGCGCAGGTGCGGGGGTCCCGGGGTCGACCTCGACCACGAACACCCGCTGCCGCCCCGACGCACCGTCGACGAGGCGGTGCACCCGGAGGTCGCGCCGCCCATGGGGGGCATCGAACTCGGAGGACAGGACCACCACGCCGTGCAGCGGCGAGACGAGCCACCGGACCGACTGCGGACCGAAGCGGTCGGCGAGCACACCGCCCAGATCGTCGAGCACGCGGCCGACGAACGTGTCGGCCCCGAGCCATCGGGCCCACTCGGGTTCGTCCACCGAGCACACCACCCCGTCCTCAGCCTCCAGCACCAATGGCTCAGCGTCGTAGGCGTCGAGCAGGAGCGAGCGAAGCCGCTCCTGGACCGCCGAGTCGACGGGCCGGGAGGTGAGCACGACGGAACTGACAACGAGCTCGACCGGATCGTCGAGCTGAGAGCGGATGCGACCGGTCGTCTCCTCCCACGCCACCGCCGCCGCACCCGACAGCTCGGGAGCGAGGCCTCCCAGCGCCTCGTCGACCCGGGCCAGCTCGTCACGGGGGAGCTGGAGGAGGTCGTAGCGCTGCGGCTGGTTCACCAGGATCACGTTGCAGTTCAGCTCCCGGCGGTCGGCCTCCTGGAGGAAGGGGACCAGTTCGCGCCAGTTGACCGTCATGAGGCAGAAGCTCAGGGTCATCCCGTTGCCAGCCTCGTCGGCGAGCTCCTGGAATCGGTCGACATTCCGCCACAGCCGATCGGCATCGACCCCCACCCGGATGGACTCGAGCGTGGCCGGGTCCATCCCGTCGATCGACACGTTGGGATGCATCCGCAACTCACGGACGTACCGCACGACGTCGTCGTTGACGATCGTCCCGTTCGTGGTGACGGTGACCTCGGGGTTGGTGCCGAGCTCGATGAGCCGGTCCCAGATCCGCCGGTTCTCGCGAGCCAGGAACGGCTCACCCCCCTTGAACTGGAATCGTTCGACGTGTGGGAGGAACTCGTCGAGTTCCACGAAGAACCGGTCGTCGTAGCAGTCCGGCAGAGGCGGGAGGCCCTCCCGTTGGGTCCGGATTGCGGACGACAGCCCGCCGTTGCACATGACGCACTGGAGATTGCACCGGCTGGAGAGGGCCAGGTCGAGCAGCTTCGGGAACTGGTGCGGGGCTCCCTCGGCGAACCGGTCGAAGTGGACGGCCAGCGAGGCCGCGCGACCTCCTGACTCAGCCACGAACTCACACTCCTGGCAGCCGAGGTCGAACGCACCGTGCTCCAGCGCCTGCCGCTGTGCCGACAGTGCCGCGCCCTCCCAGATGTCTCGGAGCGACTGACGGTCCGGCCCGTGGACGGTGCCCACGGAGAACCCCGTGACGCAGCAGGCGTGCACCAGCCCGTCAGGGCGGAGGTACAGCGCCGAGTGCGGTGCAAAGCAGGCGGAGGACAGACCGCTCAACGACGCTCCCGGACGGGGACCATCTCGTTCCCCCGAGGCCCTCGTGGGGCCACCGGCCCGCACCACCAACCCACACGGTAGCGGCCACGCGACCGATCCCCCGTGGTCACCGCAGCTGGACCGCCGTTGCCGGTGGTTCGCCACGCTCCACGACCGCGGCGAACCGAGAGGTCGTCCATGGAGCCGGCCCGCGTCGCACGAGCAGCGCCACCACCGTCGGTGAGCGATCTGGCGCAGTGAAGGACATCACCCGTCCGACCGTGCCATCCCGTGCGGTGGAGGCCAGGAGATCCAAACGGTGACCCACCCGATCGGCGAGCTCGGCGTGCAGCGCGCTCGCCGGGCGGCCCACCCAGTCGGTCAGGTCCAACTCGACGTAGCGATCACCGATCGCGACTCGATCCTCGTCGTCGGCCCTGACCACATCGACCCGGTTGTCGACCGAGCAGGCTCGCAACGCGCCGATCAGGTCGACCTCGCTCAGCGACGGGTCGACCAGTCCCTCGAGGAGCTCCACCGCCCGAGCGGAACGTCGGAGGACGGCCGGCGGCCCCGGATCCCCCGATCGCAGGTCGGCGAGCTGGCTACGCAGCCGTTCGATCTGGCCGTCGAGGACGCCTCGGTTCCGGTTGAGCCGGCTCGACGCAACAGCCCGCTGCGCCTCGAGCATGGTGACGACCTCCGCCAACTCCTCCGCGCCGAGCAGGTACGGACTGTTCTCGGGCGGATGCCGGACCGTGTTGACGAACACGGAGCAACCGAGCTCCTCGGCAACGAGCAGGAAGTCCACGAACTCCGCGAGGTTCTGGACCATGAGGCAGTAGGTCAGACTGAGCGACGCCCCCGTCCGATCCCGGTACGCAACGAAGCGTCGGACATTGCGCATCAGCCGCTCGTGGTCGACACCGACCCTGATCGACTCGACGGTCTCCGGTCGCACACCGTCGACCGAGATGCCGATGGAGAACGGTAGCGCCTCGAGGACACGCTCGACTCGGTGGGCCCACTCGGTTCCGTTCGCCGTCACGTTGCACTCGACTCCGAGCCCCAGTTGGATCAGCCGGTCCCAGATTCGGCAGCTGATCTCG
>CAYMKW010000120.1:0-8237 GCA_964391365.1 uncultured Microthrixaceae bacterium
GGCCTGACGCTCGTCGACGATGTCGAGGGGAGTTCGGACCCGTCGGTCGACCGGATCGTTCACCCGGGGTTGGCCGGCAGGCCACGCTGACGTCGTTCCTGGTCGGTACAACAGGTGGAGCGGTGCCCACGGGGTGGGCCCCGTCGAACTGGAGGAGGAAGCCATGTCGCACATCAACCGCCACCGGACCGCTGTGTTCGCGGTGCTCGCCACCGTCGTGGTCGTCGCCGCGTCGTGCGTGATGCCACCGCCTCCGCCCGTGACGACGAGCACGACGACGAGCACGACGACGACCACGACGACCATCCCGTGCCCGACGTTCCCGTTGCCGTCGCTCCCGTCGACGGTGCCGCCGGGAGACGCCGTCCTGGCCGAGAATCCGGTGACGGGGGTGACTGCCGGCTGCGAGAAGCCCGTCGTGTTCACCTGGAGCGGCCAGACACCCGGCAAGCTCATGTACGTCGACATCTGTCGCAAGGTCACCAGTGACCCGTCGTTCAACCCGGGCCAGGACTGTGCGCCGTTGTCGTCGCTGAATCCGAACGCCACCGCAACGGGCAGCGGCTCGACCGTGGTGCAGATCTTCCGAGGTCGGGAGCCATCGGGTGATCTGGACTGGGGCTGCTTCGCCGCCACCGACGTCGCTCCGGCCGGGGTCGAGAAGAACACGACCTGCTACGTGCGGGTGACCAACAACAGTCTCTTCAACAACGCGGAAGCCCGTGAGGCGGCGTTCACCCTGAGCTGACCCCCGGAGGTCCGATCTGTGGCTCCAGCGGGCGGGACGTACCCCGCACGCACCCCGTAGATTGCCGATGATGGAACGAGTTCCGAAGATCACACTGGTCGGCGCCGGAGGCATGTCGTTCGGCCCGGCGATGGTCAACGACGTCGTGCACACCCAGCGCCTGCGGGGCGCCCGCCTGGTGCTGCACGACCTGGACACCGAGCGGCTCGACCGGGCCTACCGCTTCGCCGTCAAGCTGAACGCCGCCGCCGGCGCGCCGATCGTCATCGACCGGTCCAGTGAACCCGGCGAGGCCCTCGAGGGCGCCGACTTCGTCATCTCGAGCGCCGAGTTCCGGCGGTTCCCCAGCTGGCGGCAGGACTACGAGGTCCCGCGGGCGCACGGGTCCACCCAGATCAACGGCGAGAACGGTGGTCCCGGTGCCGTGTTCCACTCGCTGCGCAGCATCCACAACACGCTCGGGATCTGCCGATCGGTGGAGCGCTACTGCCCTGATGCGTTCCTCATCAACCTGTCCAACCCCATGAGCCGGGTCACGCTGGCGATCAACCGGGCCACCGGCATCCGCAACGTCGGCATGTGCCACGAGATGCCCATGGGTGTGAACCGGCTGTGCCGTCGCATCCGCGTCCGCCGCGGTGACGTCGAGGCGAAGGCGTCGGGCATCAACCACTTCACGTTCTTCACCGAGTTCCGCAACACGCGCACCGGCGAGGACCTGCTGCCGCGCATCCGGTCGTACTTCGCCGGCCGACTCCACGACTACTCGCCGCGCACCCAGAGGCTCGCCAAGGTGCTGGACCGGACGCTCGTCGGCGCCGGGCTCGTCGAGTTCAACTACTCGCCGCTCGTGGCGAAGATGGTGCGGGAGTACGGACTCGTCCCGTGCTCGGTCGACAGCCACATCGGCGAGTACGTGCCGTTCGCCATGGACGTGGCCGAGTGGATGCCGACCCCGTTGGACTTCCACGAGCCGGTGTCGACGGTGGCGGAACGGGCTGCGGCCTGGGCCGCAACGACCAGGGTCCCGCTCCCGCTGCAGGCCGTCGGCCACAGCGACGAGGAGGTCGTGCCGATCATCGCCGCCATGTGGACCGACACGCCGACACGGATCATGGCGGTCAACGTGCCCAACCGTGGGTACCTGCCGGACGTGGCCGACGGGGCGATCGTCGAGGTCGGAGCGACGGTCGACGGCGAGGGGATCCACCCCGACGAGATGCCGCCGCTCGGCGAACCGCTCGCCGGCTGGATCGGCACGCAGGTCGAGCTGATGGACCTGGTCGTCGACGCCGCCGTGCAGGGTGACCCGGAGCTGGCGTTCCGGGCGCTGCGCGAGGACCCGAACTCGCCCGCCGACGAGGCGGCGTGTCGGGCCATGTTCGACGAGCTCCGTTCGTTGCAGGGGGACCTGCTGCCGTTCTGACGGTCGCGGGATCGGCCGGTCGAACCGATCGCCGGGCCGGGTTCGTCGGCGCTCGGGACGTGGCGTACCCTCGGCACATGCGAGGGAACGGAACGGTTCGGGTCGGGCGCTCGGCGCAGTGGACGGTGGCGCTGGTGGCCGTGGTGCTCGTGCTCGCCGTGGCCTGCACGACGGTGCCGCCGGTCGTCACGACACCCCCCGCACCGGGTGTGGGTCCGGGACTGCCCCCGGCGGGCCTGTCGGTCCGGGCGGGCATCGAGCAGGTGTACGTCACCGGCGCCCCGGTGGGCGCCGAGGTTCGGCTGGAGCGGACCGGTGCTGGGCCGGTCACCGTTTCGGCCGATGCGTTCGGCAGCGCCGTGTTCCGTGAACTGGCCCAGGGCGAGCTGGTCACCGTCGTCGTGGGAGATGACCGCCGCAACGTGACCGTCCTGTCCGTGGACGACCACCCGGGCGACGAGTTCTACCGGTCCTCGTCGCTGCGGGACGGGCTCAACTACATCCCGATGCGTGACGGCACGCTGCTCGCCGTGACCGTCCGCCCTCCGTTCGGCAACACGCTCGCCGACGGGCCGTTCCCGACCCTGATCGAGTACTCGGGCTACGCCGTCGCCGGCCCGACGGATCCGCTGGAGGACCGGATCGCCCGACTGATCGATCCGTCGCTGCCGAGCAACCCCCTCGTACCCGGTGGCGAGACGCTGCTCGGTGGGATCGTCTCGCGGCTCGCCGGATACGCCACCGTGTCGGTCCAGCTCCGGGGCACCGGCTGCTCAGGAGGTGAAGCCGACCTGTTCGACCTGCCCAGCCGCTACGACGGCTACGACGTCGTCGAGACCGTCGCCCGCCAGCCGTGGGTGCTGCACGGCCGACCCGGGATGCTCGGCATCTCGTTCTCGGGGTTCTCGCAGATCGCCACCGCCGGGACCCGTCCGCCGTCGCTGGCGGCGATCGCTCCGCTGTCGTTCCTGGGTCGGTTGTGGGACGTCGGCTGGCCGGGCGGGGTGTTCAACGTCGGGTTCGCCGACTCGTGGCTGGCCGATCGCCAACGGCAGGCTCAACCGGCCCCGTCGGAGGGTGCCCAGGAGTGGGCCAACGCACTGGTGGCCACCGATCCGTACTGTCGGGAGAACCAGCGGCTCCGTCTCCAGACCCGCAACGGGTCGGCCATCTACCGGTCACTGTCGACCAACGTCGAGGAGTACGACCGGCGGGACATGACTTCAGCGCTGGCCCGGATCGAGGTGCCGACGTTCGCGCTGCTGCAGTTCCAGGATCAGGAGACCAGCTCGGCGGTCGCCGCCGACACCGGGCTCCTGACCGGCGGTAACCCCCGGGCCTGGGTGACGCTGAGCAGCGGCGAACACAACGACTCGATCAGCCCGGACACGATCGACGAGCTGTTCGAGTTCCTCGACATCTACGTGGCGCGTCGAACGCCGGAGCTGAAGTTCCCGCTCTACCTGACGGCGCCGCTGATCTTCGGCCGACCGGTGTCGGTCGACGTGCCGGCGCTGCTCGGCGTTCCCTACGCCGAGGCCCGTCGTCGCTTCGAGGAGCGGCCCCGCTACACCTACGGTCTGGAGCGGAGCGACGGCGACGGCACCCGGTGGGGGTTCACCTCGAGTTCGTTCCCGCCGGCCGGCGCCGTGCCGACGACGCTGTTCCTGGGGTCGGGCGGGTCGCTGGGCGGGCCGAGCGCCGATGCGGGGTCGGCGAGCTACGTCTCGGATCCGTCGCTCCGTCCGGCATCGAGCAGAGGGGGCTGGTCGCCGGTGCCGGATGGCGCCGGGCTGGGCTTCACCAGCGCTCCCCTCGAGGAGGACACCGTCCTCGCCGGGCCGCTGGCGGCCGACCTGTGGGTGTCGTCGACTGCGGGCGTCTCCGACCTGCAGGTCAGCGTGAGCGAGGTCCGTCCCGACGGCCAGGAGCAGTTCGTGACCACGGCGGTGCAGCGGAGCTCGTTCCGGGGGGTGCTCGGCGGGGACGCCGTCCGGCCCATCGTGGACTACCGGACCCCGGAGCCGCTGGCCCCGGGGTTCAACCGGGTGCGTGTCCCGATCCTGCCGGCGGCGCATGCGTTCCGGGCCGGGAGTCGGATCCGGGTCGTCATCGGTCCGGCCGGCGGCGACAAGACCGCCTGGCGGTTCGTGTCGCCCGACACCGCAGCGCCACCGACGAACTCGATCGGGTTCGGACCGGCGACGCCGTCGAGCATCACGTTCCCGGTGGCGACCGGGGTGCGTCCGCTCGCCGGCCTGCCGTCGTGCCCGTCGGCCGGGCAGCCGTGTCGCACCTACACGCCGCTCGCGAACGGCGGCTGACGAAGCCCAAGCTCCAGAGCGCGAGAGGTACCAGGCGCGTGACCCCTGGATCGATCAACTGCGGATGAGGTGGGTGAGGTCGGCTGCGGGGACGGCGGGGGAGAAGGCGAACCCCTGGGCGTACCGGTAGCCGAGGCGGGCCAGCACGGCGGCCTGTCGTTCCGTTTCGACGCCGTCGGCGATCGCCCCCAGGCCCAGCCGCTCGGCTGCGGCGATCGTTCCCGCCGCCACGTTTCGGGCCCGCTCGCTGTGGACCACCGCCTTCGTGCACGACCGGTCCAGTTTCACGATGTCCACGGGGAAGTCCTGGAGCTGGGTGAGCGACGCGTGCCCGGAGCCGAAGTTGTCGAACGCCAGCGAGACCCCGCGGTCGGCGAGCCCGTCCAGGTTCGGTCCGATTGCCCGACTCGTTCGTGACAGCGAGGTCTCGGCCACCTCGATGCACAACAGGCCGGGGTCGAGCCCGGATGTCCGGAGCGCGTCGTCGATCCGGTGGAGGAGTCCGTGGTCGGCGAGTTGCCGGGGCGACAGGTTGACCTGGACCGGAAGCCGGTCGCCGGAGGGTGCGGCGGGCCATCCGGCGGCGCTGACGCAGGCGAGCTCGAGGATCCGCGCGCTCTGGTCGGCGAGCAGCCCGGTGTCCTCGGCGACGTCGACGAACGCGCCCGCATCCCACACGTCGCCACTCGGGTGGCGCCAGCGGAGCAGCGCCTCGGCGCCCGTGATCTCACCGGTCGCCAGGCGGTACGCAGGCTGGAACCACAGGTCGAGCTGGCCTCCGACGTCCACGCCGCCACCTCCGGTGGCGGAACGGAGATCGACCTCGATCTGGTGGTGCCGGTCGACCTCGGACTGCAGCACCGAGTCGAACGTTGCGACCGTGTCGCGGCCGGCGGCCTTGGCCGCGTACACGGCGGCGTCGGCCTGCTCGATGACGTCGTGCACGCTGTCGTTGCCGCTCGAGACCGCGACGCCGACACTGGCGGTGGTGACGACCTCGGCGTCGCGGATCGGGAAGGGCGTCCGGAACGCATCGACGATCCGCCACGCGCTCCGGAGCGCATCGTCGGCCCGGCGCAGGTCGCGGCAGACCACGACGAACTCGTCCCCACCCGTCCGGCTCAACAGGTCGCCGCCGCGCACCACGGTCCGAAGGCGGTCGGCGGCGGCCTGGAGGAGTTCGTCGCCGACGTGGTGACCGAAGGCGTCGTTGACGAACTTGAAGCCGTCGAGGTCCACCGACAGCAGCGCCACGGGTCGGCCCGTCCTGGCCGACACGGCGAGCGCCCGTTCGAGTTCGTGCGTGACCTCGGAGCGATTGTCGAGCCCGGTCAACGGGTCCCGGCGCGCCAGCGAAACCAGGTTCTGTTCCCGGCGGACGTGGTCGGTCACATCTCGGATGGTGGTGACCGTGCCGGCGGACAGGGAACCCGCCGTCACCGGTGAGACCGCGAGTTCGACGTGGCGGGCGATGTCGCCCGGGGCGGTGTGATCGAAGACAACCCGTTCGCCACCGTCGATCGCCCCCTGGAGCGCCCGCTCCCAGCGGGACATGAACGGCCCCGGCAGGTCGAGGTCGTCGACGTGCCGACCGGGCTCGACCCCGCGGGCGGTCGCCAGGATCTCGGCAACCCGACGGTTGGAGAACCGCACCCGCCGGTCGTCGCCGATGTGGACGATGCCGTCGGCGACGCCGTCGAGGACCACGTCGAGCGGGTGGTCGGGATGTGGCGTCGTCCAGTCGGTCCCGGTGCGACCGCCTCGTCGCCTCCCGATGGGGGTCCCGTCCTCCAGGACGGCGGCCCACTCGAGGAGTACGCCGTCACCCAGACGGTGCACTCGCACGGGTGCCCCGAACGGGGCCGAGTCTGCCGGCCAGGGAAGGTGGACGCTCGAGTCGACGCCGGTGTCGACGACCCGGCGGAAGGCGTCGAGCACGGCGTCGGTGTCGCTGCGCACGTCGACCACTTCCGCGGTCCGGCGAAGGGTGGAGTGGATCAGGACGTCACCGTCGAAGCCGAGCGCAGCGCAGGCGGCGTGGTTGGCGAACCTCCAGACGAAGTCCTCGACGGCCCCGTCAGGACGGCGCATCGCAGCCAGGACCGCCACCGGGGCGAGGTGGTCGAGCAGTTCGTTGAGGAACCCCACTGACAGCAGGGCCGGAGGCTCTGCGGCGCCGTCTTCCTCATGGCCGAGCCCCCGGCGGCCCGGCGTGGTGATCGATCCCTCTGCCCGGCTCGTGGTCGTCACAGCAGACACATCGTTCCGGGGTGGTCCACTGGAAGGGACCAACGTCCCGCAGCCCACCCGCCCGCCGCTCGTGGTCGTCCCGGGGCGTGCCCATCTGGGCGGGCGCCGGTTGCGGGCCGTCGCAGGGCGCTCGTAGCGTCCGCCGGACCGTCGAGGTGGAGGTGCACGTGCTGAGCCGAGGGGACTTCGGATCCGAGTTCACCTGGGGGGTGGCCTCGGCGGCCTTCCAGGTCGAGGGAGCCTGGGACGAGGGCGGCAAGCGTCCGTCGGTCTGGGACGACGCCGGCCGGGACGGCCGGATCCGCGGCGGCCGGGTGGGCGACACGGCGATCGACGCCTACCACCGGCTGGACGAGGACCTGGACCTGATCGCCGGTCTGGGCGTGGACGCCAACCGGTTCTCGGTGAGCTGGCCCCGCGTGTACGGCGATGGTCGCGGACCGTGGAACGCCGCCGGCGGCGACTACTACGACCGGCTGATCGACGGCTGCCTGGAACGGGGCGTGGAGCCGTGGCTGACCGTCCACCACTGGGACCTGCCGTCCGCGCTGCAGCGTGAGGGCGGGTGGACGCGCCGGGGGATCGTCGAGGACTTCGCCGCGTTCGCCGCCGCGGTCGCCGAGCGCTACGGCGACCGGGTTCGGCACTGGATGGTGTTCAACGAGCCGCTGTCGGTCGTCGGCCACATCGCCGCTGGGATCCACACCCGCCCCGGGCCGCACCCCATGCAGGCGCTGTCGTCGCTGCACCACATGAACCTGGCCTGTGCCGAGGCGGGTCGACGGATGCGCGACGTCCTCGGGTCATCGGCGCGGATCGGGACGACCAACGTGTTCACCCTCTGCGCCCCGTTCGACGCGACCGGGTCGTTGCGGCGCGCCCAGCGCCGCCTCGAGGCCCTGCTCGTCGACGCGTTCCTGGATCCTGCGGCCGGTCGGGGCTACCCGTTCGAGGACAGCGTGTTCCTGAAGCCGCTCCGCCGCTACGTCCGCGACGGCGACCTGGAGGCTGCGGCGTTCGACTACGACTTCATGGGCCTGCAGTACTACGGGCCGTTCCCCATGCGGCGGGTGCCGTTGGTGGGCGGGCTCCCCGTGCCGAACCTGCGCACCGCCGAGGCGAACGTGCGCTCGTCGGTCGGGATCCCCGTCGAGCCCGACGGCCTGCTCGAACTGCTGCGCCGGTACTCGACGCACCCGGCGTGCAGGCGGATCGTGGTGACGGAGTCGGGATTCGGCATGCACGACCGGCTCGTCGACGGCCGGGTACGTGACGACCTGCGCATCTGGTACGCCCGCACCCACTTGGAGGCGGTGCGGACCGCCGTGCGCGAGGGCCTGCCCGTCGACGGGTTCTTCCAGTGGTCCTACGCCGACAACATCGAGTGGGTCCTGGGGCGCGACGCCCGGTTCGGTCTGATCCACGTGGACTACGAGAACGACCACCGACGCACCCCGAAGGACTCCTACCGCTGGTTCCAGCAACTGCT
>CAYMKW010000121.1:0-8209 GCA_964391365.1 uncultured Microthrixaceae bacterium
TCTACGCCACGAAGGCGTTCCTGTGTCGGGCCATGGCCCGGCTCGCCCACGAGGAGGGCATGCGTCTCGACGTGGCCACCGGCGGCGAACTCTCCGTGGTGCTCGCCGCCGGCGTGCCCGCCGAGCGGGTGGTGCTCCACGGGAACAACAAGTCCAGCGAGGAGCTGGCCCTGGCCCTGACCGCCGGCGTCGGCCGGGTGGTCGTCGACTCGACCGACGAGCTCGACCGCATCGAGGCGCTCGTCGCCGCCGGCGGGCGCCGTCCGCAGGTGCTGATCCGTGTGAACCCCGGGATCGAGGTCCACACGCACGAGCACGTCCAGACCGGAGTGCTCGACTCGAAGTTCGGGTTCCCGCTGACGACCGGACAGGCCGAGGCCGCCCTCGACCGTGCGGCGGCCTCCGCGGCCGTCGACCTGGTCGGCGTGCACCTCCACATCGGCTCCCAGGTCTTCAGCGTCGACAACTTCGCCGATGGGCTGCGGGCCGTGGCCCCGTTCGTCCGCGATGCCGACCTGCCCGAGTTCGTCGTCGGCGGTGGGCTCGGAGTGGCCTACGTGGCGGGGGAGCAGGCGCCGGACCTGCGGTCGTGGGGTGAGTCCGTGCTCGCCACCTGCCGGGCCGAGGGCATCCGGTCGGCGATCTCGGCGGAGCCGGGCCGGGCGATCGTGGCCTCGGCGGCGATCACCCTCTACACCGTGGGCACCGTCAAGTTCATCCCCGGCGTGCGCACCTACGTGGCGGTCGACGGCGGCATGAGCGACAACCCCCGGCCGGTGCTCTACGGGAGCGGGTACGAGACCTTCCTCCCGCGGGCGGCGGCGTCCCGTCGCGACCTGCCGATCCGGCTGGTGGGCAAGCACTGCGAGTCGGGAGACCTGTTGGTCCGTGAGGGTGCCGTCCCCGCCGACCTGTCGGTGGGCGACGTGGTGGCCACCCCGGTCACCGGCGCCTACGGGCACTCCATGGGGTCCAACTACAACAAGGTCCTGCGCCCACCGGTCGTCTTCGTCCGCGACGGCCGGGCCCGGGAGGTCGTCCGCCGCGAGACCGTCGACGACCTCCTCGCCACCGACCTGGGCTGAGTCGCCGTCACCGGTTCACCACCCGGCCCGACCGCCGGTAGCGTGGCCGGGTGCCTCCACCCCCTGTGTCCCCGAGCGAACCCGGAACCGAGCCCAGCGGTCCGCGGCCGGTCCGGCTGGGCCTGCTGGGTTGCGGCACGGTGGGCGGGTCGCTCGTCCGCCTGATCGCCGAACGGGGCGACGAGGTGGCGGCCCGGACCGGTGTCCGGCTCGAGGTGACCCGCGTCGCCGTGCGCGACCCGGCCCGTGACCGAGACCTGCCGCTGGATCCGTCGGTGTTCACCGACGACCCGGCCACGGTGGTGACCGCCGCCGACGTCGATCTCGTCGTGGAGGTCGTCGGTGGGACCGATCCGACGCTGGGGTTGATCACCGCGGCGCTCGAGGCCGGCCGGCCGGTCGTGAGTGCGAACAAGGAACTGCTCGCGGCGCACGGCGCCGAGCTGTTCGAGCTGGCGGACCGCTGCGGTGTCGACCTGTTGTTCGAGGCCGCGGTCGCCGGCGGCATCCCGCTGGTCCGACCGCTGCGGGAGTCGCTCGTCGGCGAGGACGTGCTCCGGGTCATCGGGATCATCAACGGGACGACCAACTACATCCTCACGAAGATGACCGAGGAGGGTTCGTCCTATGACGAGGCGCTCGCCGAGGCGCAGGCCCTCGGGTACGCCGAGGCCGACCCGACCGCCGACGTCGAGGGGTTCGACGCCGGATCCAAGGCGGCGATCATCGCCACCATCGCGTTCGGCGTGGGTGTCGCCGCCGACGACGTCCACCACGAGGGCATCTCGCGGATCAGCGCCGAGGACATCGCCACCGCCGGCCGGCTCGGCTACCAGTTGAAGCTGCTCGCGGTCGCGGAGCGCTTCGACGACGGCTCGGTGGCCGTCCGGGTCCATCCGGCCATGGTGCCCGATTCCCATCCGCTGGCGGCGGTGCGCGACAGCTTCAACGCCGTCTTCGTCGAGGGCGCGGCGGTCGGGGACCTCATGTTCTACGGGCGCGGCGCCGGGGGCATGCCGACGGGCTCGGCGGTCCTCGGCGACGTGATCGACGCTGCGGTCAACCTGGTCAAGGGCACGCACGCCTCGCTCGGCTCGTTCGGTCCGGCCGCGTTCCGGCCACAGTCGGAGCTGAGCTCGGCGTTCTACCTGGCGGTGGAGGTCCTCGACCGACCCGGTGTGCTGGCCAACGTGGCGGGGGTGTTCGGAGCGCACGGCGTGTCGATCCGGTCGATGGAGCAGCTGGGGTCCGCGGACTCGGCCGGTGACGGCGAGCCCACGGCCCGGCTGGTGTTCATCACGCACGTGGCCCGCGAGGCGGACGTCCTGGCGACCCTCGACGAGTTCCGCGGTCTGGACGAGGTTCGGTCGGTGGACTCGGTGCTCCGGGTCCTCGGCGCCGGCTGAGCGGTGCGGTACGTCTCGACCCGCGGGGCGTCGCCCGAGCTCGGGTTCGCCGACGTGCTCCTCGCCGGGCTGGCCCCGGACGGGGGCCTGTACGTGCCGGTGGAGTGGCCGGCGCTGCCGTCGCTCGAGGAGCTCCGCGGCCTGCCGTTCCACCGGGTCGCCGTGGAGGTGACGTGGCCGTTCGTGTCGGGCGACCTCGGCCGTGCCGACTACGAGCGCATCGTCGCCGACGCCTACGCCACCTTCGACGTGCCCGAGGTGTGTCCGGTCGTGCCCATCGGCGAGCTCGCCTCGGGGGCCCCGGTCCACCTGCTCGAGTTGTTCCACGGCCCGACGCTGGCGTTCAAGGACGTGGCCCTCCAGCTCGTCGGCCGGCTGTTCGACCACGTGCTCGGCGAGCGGGACGAGCGCATCTGCGTGCTCGGTGCGACCTCGGGCGACACCGGATCCGCCGCCATGGACGCCTGCGCCGGCCTGGACCGGGTCGACACGTTCATCCTCTTCCCCGACGGGCGCACGTCGGAGGTCCAGCGCCGGCAGATGACGACGCTGGACGCCCCGAACGTCCACGCGGTCGCCGTCCCCGGGACCTTCGACGACTGCCAGGACCTGGTCAAGGCGGCCTTCGCCGACGAGTCGTTCCGGGGCGAGGTCCACCTGTCGGCGGTCAACTCGATCAACTGGGCCCGGGTCATGGCCCAGGTGACGTACTACGTGACGGCACACCTGGCCGTCCGCGACGACGGCGGGCCCGTGTCGTACGTCGTGCCGACGGGCAACTTCGGCAACGTGCTCGCCGGGTGGGTGGCGGCCCGTGGTGGCCTGCCGGTCGACCGGCTGGTCGTGGCGTCGAACCGCAACGACGTGCTGACCCGGTTCTTCTCGACCGGCACCATGTCGCTCGCCGAGGTCGTCCCGACGACGAGTCCGTCCATGGACATCCAGGTCTCGTCCAACCTGGAGCGGTTGTTGTTCGAGGTCCTCGACCGGAACGGGCCGGCGGTCGCCGATCTGTTGGGGCGCTTCCGGGCCGAGGGTGCCGTGTCGGTCGGTGATCCCGTGCTCGAGGCGCTGCGCTCCGTGTTCGACTGCGGCCGGCTCGACGACGAGTCGGCCGCGCGGGTGATCCGGGACGTGCACCGCCGGACCGGTCTGCTGCTCGACCCGCACAGCGCCGTGGGTCTGGGCGTGGCCGAGGCGCTCGCCGATGGGGGACCGCTGGCGGCTCCCGATGTCCCGGTGGTCTGCCTGGCGACGGCGCACCCCGCCAAGTTCCCCGATGCCGTCGAGGCGGCGACCGGTGTGCGCCCGTCGCTCCCGGACCGGCTGGCGGATCTGTTCGAACGGCCCGAGCGGGTCGAGCACGCCCCGGCGGAACTGGCGCCCATCCAGGCGCTGGTCCGCTCCCGCCTGAGCTGACCCGGTCGGTCGTGGCCGGCCGGGTGGTTGCCCGAGCCCCGGTGGTTCGTCTAGGGTGACCGGGTCGCTCAGGCACCGAGCCGATGGGCGGCGGGGACACCGATCATCCGGTCCCCGTCTGTCGTACCGGCCACTCCAGTGCCAGCCTCCGCCCGGTGTCCGGATCCGTCCCGCCCGTGCGTCGGTTCCCGAGCGCCGTCCGGCCGATCCCCGAACCTCCGGGTCCCGGCCGGTCCCACCGGACGCTCCGACCCTCGGAGCGGACGACCGAATGCTGGGCCGCTTCCGGCCCAGCCGAGTGAATGGGGACACGTGAGTCTCGACGCCATCGATCTGGAGAGCCTGGAACGCAAGGACCGGGGGGAACTGGCGACCATCGCCACGACGCTGGGCGGACGACCGACCAGCCGGACCCGGAAGGCCGACATCATCGGCATGATCCTGGAGCTCGTGGGCGCGACCGACGCTCCGGCCAGCGCACCCTCCGACGCAACACCGGCACCGGCACCGGCACCGGCACCGGCACCGGCACCCCAGGACCCGCCGGCCGACGAGCCGTCCGCAGCGGAGTCCGAGGCCGATGCCGAGGTGGCTGGTGCCGACGTGGCCACCACCGAGGGTCCGGACGCGGCGTCCGGGGTGACCCCGGGCCAGTCGCCACGTCAGCGGGGCGACCGTCAGCAGGGCGACCGTCAGCAGGGCGACCGTCAGCAGGGCGACCGTCAGCAGGGCGACCGTCAGCAGGGTGACCGTCAGCAGGGTGACCGTCAGCAGGGTGGCGGCGATCAGCCCGAGTCCGGCAACCGTCGGCGTCGGCGTCGTGGTCGCAATCGCGGCGGCGAGCGGGAGCAGGTCGACGAGAGCCCCGAGCAGCAGTGGGACGGCGAGCCCTTGGAGGTCTCGGGTCACCTGGACCTCCGCGACGAGGGCTTCGGGTTCCTCCGGGTGAAGGGCTTCCTCCCGAGCCGTGACGATCTGTACGTCTCCCAGAAGCAGACCCGCCAGCTCGGCCTGCGCAAGGGCGACCACATCGTCGGCGCCGGCCGACCCGCCGGCCGGAACGAGAAGAACGGCGCGCTGCTGCGGGTCGACTCGGTCAACGGCGTGGACCCGGAGGAGGCCCGGAAGCGCCCGCGCTTCGAGGACCTGACTCCGCTGTTCCCGGACTCCCAGCTCCGTCTGGAGCGGGCCGACCAGCCGCAGGACATGACCTCGCGGATCATCGACCTGATCGCCCCGATCGGCAAGGGTCAGCGCGGTCTGATCGTCTCGCCGCCCAAGGCGGGCAAGACGACCGTCATGAAGACGATCGCCCAGTCGATCGAACAGAACAACCCCGAGGTCCACCTCATGGTGCTGCTCGTCGACGAGCGACCCGAGGAGGTCACCGACATGCGTCGATCGGTGCGCGGCGACGTCCTGGCCTCGACCTTCGACCGCCCGTCCGACGAGCACACCAAGGTGGCGGAACTCGCCATCGAGCGGGCCAAGCGCATGGTCGAGGACGGCAAGGACGTCGTCATCATCCTGGACGGGATCACCCGTCTGGCCCGCGCCTACAACCTCGCGGCTCCGGCCACCGGGCGGATCATGTCCGGTGGCATCGACACCGGAGCCCTGTACCCGCCCAAGAAGTTCTTCGGCGCGGCCCGCAACATCGAGGAGGGCGGCTCGCTCACGATCCTCGCCACGGCGCTGGTCGAGACCGGCTCCAAGATGGACGAGGTGATCTTCGAGGAGTTCAAGGGGACGGGCAACATGGAGCTCCGTCTGGACCGCCGGGCCGCGGAGAAGCGGATCTACCCGGCCATCGACGTCGACGCCTCGTCGACCCGCCACGAGGAGCTCCTCTTCGAGCGGGAGCAGCTCCAGCAGGTCTGGAAGCTCCGCCGTGTCCTCTCCGGCCTGGCGGGGGAGGGCAACCCCGGCGCAGGTCTGGAGCTCCTCATCGACCGGATGCGCACCTTCCCGAGCAACGACGTGTTCCTCGCCGAGATCGGCAAGGCCCCGAGCATCCCCGGCTGAGCGCACCGCCGCCGGCGCCGACGTGGCGCGGGCGGCGGCGTCACGGCCATACTGATCCGCAATCCACGACCAGGGCCCCGCTCGGAAACCGGGGCCCGTATCGGAGCGACACATGAAGTCCGGCATCCACCCCGACTACCGCTACGTGGTGTTCCAGGACACCTCGTCGGGCGACACCTTCCTGACCCGGTCGACCATCGAGACGACCGAGACGACCACGTGGACCGACGGCCAGGAGTACCCCCTCGCCAAGGTCGAGATCTCGGCCTTCACCCACCCGTTCTTCACGGGCCAGATGAAGATCGTCGACACCGCCGGCCGGGTCGAGCGCTTCGAGCGCCGGTACGGCAGGCGTCGGAAGTCCGCTGCGGCGCCGGCACCGGAGTCCCCCGGCGACGAGGCCGCTCCGGCCGACGGCGCCGACGAGTCCTGACGGGTCGGCCCCCCGGCCCCGTGGCCGTCAGCGAGGAGCGTCGTCGCGCGCTGCGAGCGGCCGCCCTCGTCGGGCTGATCCGATCGGTCGACGGCGACCGGGTCGATGCGACCCGGGTCGTCTCCGCCGGTCCGGTCGCAGCCGGCCTGATCCGTGACGACCGGGCCGACGTGCTCGTCGCGTCCGGAGCTCCCGCCGTCGTGGCGGGCGCGATCCTGTGGGCCGACCGACAGGGAGCGAGCCGGGTCCGTCTGATCGTCGACGAACCGGACCGATCCGCCGTCCCGACCGCCGGCTCGAGCGC
This sequence comes from uncultured Microthrixaceae bacterium, assembly GCA_964391365.1. Lineage (GTDB taxonomy): Bacteria > Actinomycetota > Acidimicrobiia > Acidimicrobiales > Microtrichaceae > SXMI01. The sequence continues at coordinate 6,673 of CAYMKW010000121.1, forward strand.
CGCCGTCCCGACCGACGGCTCGAGCGCCGCCGTCCCGTCCGCCGGCTCGAGCGCCGTCGATGCCCGTCGTTGGGCGTCCCGTTTCGCCGTGCCGACGGAGGTGTTCGCCCGTGAGGGCGCCGACGCCGTTCCCGTCGATGCCGAACGTGGCGATGCCGAACGTGTCGGTGACCCGCCCGCCGAACCGACGGTGGACGATCCGACGCTCCGAACGCTGCTGTCGGCGGCGGGGCTGGAGGTCGTCGAGGAGCACGGCGTGGTGACGGGCGAACTGCTCGGCCTGGAGGTCGCACGACTGGTCGTGTGGCCCGAGTCGTCCGGTGGCGACGGACTGGTCCACGTCGAGACCGGGGTCGGACGGTTCGACCGTGACGCCACGGCTGCGGTCAGGGCCGACGAGCCGCCCGATGCCGCGCTCCGACGCGTCGTCGCTCAGGTGGGCGCCCACCGGCGGGTGGAGGATCCGACCCACCCGCTGTCGCTGCTGGCCCGGGAACGCTGGCTTCGTCGGTCCATCGTGGACGACCCCCGCCCGCTGGGACTGGTCGACCTCGAACCGATCGCGACCACGGCGCCGCGGGGTGGTGTCCGCGATCCGGCACCTGCCGCCGCACGGGGACGGGACCGGAACGGGGATCCCGTCGTGGTGGTGTGCTCGGTCGGTGCCGACCTGGCGTTCGTGCCCGTGGCGGCCGACACCCGGGCGGCGGTCGACCCCGACGCCGCACTGGTGCTGGTGGTTCCGGAGCGGGACCTCCTGGCGAGCACACGACGACTCGCCGAGCTCGTCGTGGGTGGCGCCGAGCTGGTCGGCGTCCTCCCCCCGTGGGGGGCCGTCGACGGGGAGTCGCAGTGATCGAGGACGCCGTCCTCGCCCGCCTCGAGGGCATGGAGGCGGAGTTCGCCGCCTGCACGGACCTGCTGGCGGACCCGGCCGTCGTCGCCGATCGCGATCGCTACGTCGCCACCACCCGTCGCTACCGGGCGCTCGAGGAGGTGGTCGAGGCGCTCGGGCGCTGGCGCGCCGCCCGGGCCGATGCGTCGGCCGCCGCCGAGCTGCTCGGTGAGTCCGGCGGGGGTGAGGCCGATGCGCTCCGGGAGGAGGTCGCCACCGCCAGATCCGCCGAGGCCGTCGCCGAGGAGGAGCTGCGTGCCCTGCTCCTGCCACGAGACCCCTTCGACGATCGTGACGTCATCGTCGAGATCCGCGGCGCGGAGGGGGGCGAGGAGGCCAACCTGTTCGCCCGCGACCTGTGCGAGATGTACCGGGCCTGGGCGGTCCGTCGGGGCTGGACGGTGGAGGTGCTCGACGAGACGGTGTCGGACCTGGGCGGTCGCAGCGAGGTGTCGCTCCGCGTCGCCGGTGACGGGGTGTGGAGCCGGCTCAAGTTCGAGGCGGGACCGCACCGGGTCCAGCGGGTCCCCGTCACCGAGTCCCAGGGGCGCGTGCACACGTCGTCGGCGACCGTGGTCGTGCTCCCCGTGGCCGATGAGGTCGAGGCGGACCTGGACCCGTCGGATCTGCAGATCGCCGTGT
>CAYMKW010000122.1:0-3652 GCA_964391365.1 uncultured Microthrixaceae bacterium
GCCGCCGCTGCGGCCGCCGGGGTCGGGGGTGTGGTCGTCCTTGACACCGCAGCGGGTGAGCGGCGCATCGATCTGGGTTCGGCGGTCGAGGTCACACCGCCCTCGTCGTTCTTCGGTGTCGGTCAGGCCGCCGTCGTCGAGACCGAGGCACCGCACGTCGCCGTCGGCAGCGCCGTGTCGGAGTTCGGTCGGACGGTCGGGCTGAGCATCGCCGGGGTCGGCCAGTTCCTCTGGCCACCGAACCTGCTCGAGTTCGTGACCACGCCCGCCCGTTCCGCGGACCGGGCCGAGGCACCGACCACCGCCGAGCAGACCGCACCCGACTCGCGGCCCATCTCCATCGTCGGTGCCGTCCTGTACGGCTCGGAGCTCACCTCGGAGAACCTGTCCAACCTGGTCGGGTTCCTCATCGTGTTGAACATCTTCATCGGCGTGTTCAACCTGCTGCCGCTCCTGCCGTTCGACGGCGGCCACCTCGTCATCGCCTGCTACGAGAAGGCCCGGGAACTCCGCCGCCGTCAGCAGCAGCGCTACATCGCCGACGTGTCGCGGCTGTTGCCCCTGACCTACGGCGTGGTCATGGTCCTGGTCGTCGTCGGTCTCGTGGCCGTCTACCTGGACCTCACACGCGGCGTCTCGGCCTGACGGGCCGTTCCGAACCCGACGGGTAGCCTGCCCTCATGGACGCAGGAGCCGTCACCTTCCCCCGGCGGTCGACCCGCCAGATCCACGTGGGCGACGTGCCCGTCGGCGGTGGTGCACCGGTCACCATCCAGTCGATGACGACCACGAAGACGGCCGATGTCGAGGGGACCCTGCAGCAGATCTACGCCCTGGCCGCCGCCGGCTGCGACATCGTCCGCTGCACCTGCAACGAGGTCGAGGCCGCCGAGGGGTTGGCCCGGATCGTTCCCCGGAGCCCGATCCCGATCATCGCCGACATCCACCACCAGTATCGGATGGCGCTGGCGGCACTCGACGCAGGGGTCCACGGGCTCCGGCTCAACCCCGGGAACATCCGCAAGCCGGAGCACATCAAGGCCGTGGCCGCTGCCGCCAAGGACCGGGGCGTGCCGATCCGGATCGGCGTCAACGGCGGCTCGCTCGACCCCGAGCTCTACGAACGCCACGGTGGTCGGGTGACACCCGAGGCCATGGTCGAGTCGGCCCTGCAGGAGCTCGCGTACTTCCAGGAGGTCGACTTCGACGCCGTGAAGATCTCGGTCAAGGCCTCCAACGTGCCGTTGATGGTCGAGGCCTACCGGCAGCTGTCCGAGGCCACCGACCATCCGCTCCACCTCGGCGTCACCGAGGCCGGACCGCTCCCGGAGGGTCTCATCAAGGCGACCGCAGGGATCGGAGCGTTGCTCGCCGAGGGCATCGGCGACACGATCCGGTTCTCGCTCACCGCCGATCCGGTGGAGGAGGCCCGCGCCGGCCGGGTGCTCCTCGAGTCGTTCGGTCTCCGTGAACGCAAGAACGTCGACCTGATCGCCTGCCCGAGCTGCGGCCGGGCCGAGATCGACGTGATCGAGGTCGCCAGCCGGGCCCGCGACGCGCTCGCCGACGAACAGCTGCCCCTGCAGGTGGCGGTGATGGGCTGCGTGGTGAACGGGCCGGGCGAGGCGAGGGATGCCGATCTGGGGATCGCCGCCGGACGTCGTCGGGGCCACCTGTTCGTCAAGGGACAGAACGTGGCGGTGGTCCCGGAGGACGAGATGGTTCCGACGCTGGTCGACTGGGCCCGGTTCATCGCCGAGCACGGCGCCGAGGCCGCGCTGGCCCGGGCCGACACCGAGGTCGCCCGGCGCGAGGCCGAGAAGGACCGGGCCGAGCTGCTCGAGATCCAGGGCGACGATGCCAACGCGTCGGAGCAGCGGGTCGAGCTCATCTCGCAACGATTCGACTGAGTCGCGGCTCCACGCCCGGGCCGACGGGCCGGTTCTGTCTCAGGCCGACGGGCCGGTCCTGTCTCAGGCCGACGGGCCGGTCAGCTCCCTGATGATCCCGGCGAGGCTCGTCGGGTCCTCCTGCATGACCTGGTGACCGACGCTGTCGAGCACCCTCAGCTCAGCTCCAGGGATCGCTGCGGCGACGCCACGGGCGTGGGCCGGTGGCGTGAGCAGGTCGGCCGTGCCCACGACCACGATCGACGGGAGATCGACGTGCGAGAGGTCGTCGCGGACGTCGTGCTCGGCGATCGCCCGGCCGGCCTCGGCGGTGGTCCGCGGATCGACATCGGACAGCATCGTGCGCACCTGGTCGACAGCTGCCCCCGAGGCCCGGCGCCCGAAGGCCAGGCGGACGATCAGCGCCGAGACGTTGGAGTCCGGCCAGGCGTATCGCCACCGGGGTGACTCCATCCCGGCCGTCGCCAGTCGCTGCACCAGTTCGACCAACCCGGCCGCCCCGCCCGCGACGGCGCCCAGGGCGACCGGTGCGGCACTCGTGGCGAGGAACACGAGGCCCCGGCAGCGGTTGTGGAGCATGCGATGGTGGTCGGTGCAGAACCGGGCGAGCGCCATGCCGCCCATGGAGTGGCCGACCACGACGGCGTCGTGGACGTCGAGTCGGGCGAGGACCGTCGACAGGTCGTCGGCGACGGCACCCAGGGTGACCCCGCGTGACCCGGATCGGGAGTCCCCGTGGCCGCGCATGTCCCACGCGAGCACCCGGTGGTCGTCGCGCAACAGGTGGAACATCGGTCGCCACACCCACCACTGCAGGGTCACTCCGTGGAGCAGGACGACCGCCGGCCCCGACCCGGCCTCGACGACGTGGATCGTGCCGCCGTCATCCGTCGTCAGGTGGTGGTGGCGGACGTCGTCGACCCTCCTGAGCAGATCGTCGACCCGGCCGTCGTGCTCGGTCCGGACCCGGTGGCCGAGCGACCGTACGGCGGTGCCGAGCGCCACGCCGGCTCCGGCCGTGACGGCGGCGCCGATCAGGAGTCGCTTGAGCACGGGCGATCGGGACACGAGCGAACGCTACCGGGCTCGCCATGGGTCGGATCGCCCCGCTGGTAGCGTCGCCGTCCATGGCAGCTGGCAGGGCACCGATCCTGACGCCGAGAGGCGACGACTTCCCCCGGTGGTACCAGGACGTCCTGAACAAGGCCGAACTGGCGGACAACGGTCCGGTCCGCGGGACCATGGTGATCCGCCCCTACGCGTACGCCATGTGGGAGCGGATGGTCGCCGAGGTCGACGCCCGGATCAAGGCCGCCGGGGCCGAGAACGCCTACTTCCCGCTGTTCATCCCCGAGTCGTACCTGCAGCGCGAGGCCGAGCACGTCGAGGGGTTCAGTCCGGAGTTGGCCGTCGTGACCATCGGTGGCGGCAAGGAGCTCGAGGAACCGGTCGTGGTCCGGCCGACCTCCGAGACGGTGATCGGCGAGTACATGGCCAAGTGGGTCCAGTCGTACCGGGACCTGCCGCTGCTGTTGAACCAGTGGGCCAACGTCGTGCGCTGGGAGCTCCGACCCCGGGTGTTCCTCCGCACGTCCGAGTTCCTGTGGCAGGAGGGTCACACCGCGCACGCCACCGAGGACGATGCCCGCCGGTATGCCGAGCACATCCTGCGCACGGTCTACCGGGACTTCATGGTCGAGGTGCTGGCGATCCCGGTGCCCGTCGGCGCCAAGATCGCCCAG
>CAYMKW010000122.1:3662-8202 GCA_964391365.1 uncultured Microthrixaceae bacterium
GGTTCGCCGGAGCGACGAACACGCTCACCTGCGAGGCGATGATGGGGGACGGCAAGGCCCTGCAGATGGGCACCAGCCACGAGCTCGGCCAGAACTTCGCCCGGGCGTTCGACGTCACGTTCCTCGACGAGCACGGCGAGCAGCGCACCTGCTGGACGACCTCGTGGGGGGTGTCGACCCGCATGATGGGCGGCCTGATCATGGCGCACGGCGACGACGCCGGCCTGCGGGTGCCTCCCCGCCTCGCCGCCGTGCAGGCCGTGGTTCTCGTCGTCCGTGACGAGGACGGCGCGGTCACGGCTGCAGCGCAGGACCTGGTCGACGCGTTGGCGCACGCCGGTGTCCGGGCCCGTCTCGACGCCCGGGTGGAGACCGGGTTCGGTCGCCGGGCCACCGAGTGGGAACTCAAGGGTGTACCCCTGCGCATCGAGGTCGGGCCGCGGGATCTGGCCGAGGGACAGGTGGTCGTCGCCCGTCGGGACGACGGCACCAAGTCGCCGGTCCCGGTGGGGGAGCTTCCCTCCCGTGTGCCCGAGCTCCTCGAGGCCGTCCAGCTCGCCATGTTGGCCGAGGCGACCGAGCGTCGGGACGCCGGCACCACGGTGGTGGGCAGCGTGGAGGCCGCGGCCGAGGCTGCGGCGACCGGGTTCGCCGTGCTGCCCTGGCGGCTGCTCGACGACGCCGCGATCGACCTGCTCGGCCGCAGCGCCATCACCGTCCGTTGTCTGCAGACCCCCGATGGCGACCTGCCGGGCGGAACGCCGGCCGACGAACTCGTCGCGGTCTGCGCCAGGTCCTACTGAGAGCAACGCCGCTGCCGCCGGCCACGCCGCTGCCGCTCGCACCACAAAGCAGGGAGTGGGCGGGGAGTGGGCAGGCGAGGGCACCACGCGATGGGGTGGTCGGGTGTAGAGTGCGGAATCCGGTTCTCCGGAAGGGCGTGGGCTCTGTCCCACGCCTTTTCTGTGGGCCGGTGACCGACAGGTGAACAGCACGAGTCCGGGCGAGGTCGTCCGGCGGAACCCGGGAGCGAGGTGATCAGCGTGGCCACGGTCGAGGAAGTCGCCAACCGGATCGCCGCCGATGCCGGCCTCACCCTCTACGACATCGATCGCCAGGGCGGGACCCTCGTCGTGCTGCTCGACCGGACCGGCGGCGTCGACGTGGATGCGCTGGCCGCTGCGTCCCGGGCGCTCGCCAAGGAACTCGACGAGGCGGGCCTCATCGCGGCGTCGACGACGCTCGAGGTGTCCAGCCCCGGTCTGGAACGCAGGCTCCGGACCCCGGCGCACTTCCGGGGGGCGGTGGACGCCCGGGTCACGATCTCGCTCCGGGAGGAGCTCGACGGCCAGCGTCGCCTCCTGGGCACCCTCTCGGCCGTCGACGGTGACGAACTGGTCCTGACGCTCGACGACGGCTCCACCCGAACCGTGGCGATGGACCAGATCGATCGGGCACGCACAGTCTTCGAGTGGGGCGGCTCGCCGCCGCCCGGCTCGTCCAACCAGCGCCAGCGGGCGCGACGCAACAGCGAGGCGAACACATGAATCCAGAGATGATGGAAGCGCTCCAGGCGGTCGCCGCCGAGCGTGGCATCTCGGTCGACACGCTCTTCGGGGCGCTGGCCGAGGCCCTCACCGCGGCCTACCAGAAGACCCCGGGCTCCTACGAGTTCGCGTGGGTCAACATCGACACGGAGACCGGCGAGATCCGGGTCTACGCGCAGGAACTCGACGAGGAGGGCGAGCCCTTCGGTGACGAGCTGGACGTGACCCCCGACGACTTCGGTCGGATCGCGGCCCAGACCGTGCGTCAGGTCATGAGCCAGCGGATCCGTGAGGCCGAGCGTGAACTCAAGTACGAGGAGTACGCCGGTCGCGAGGGCGACATCGTCACCGGGCTGATCCAGCAGTCGGACGCCCGCTACACGCTGTTGGACCTGGGCCGTGTCGAGGCGCTGCTCCCGCAGTCGGAACAGGTCAACTTCGAGCGTCCCGATCCGGGCGAGCGGGTCAAGGCCTACATCGTCGAGGTACGCAAGACGATCAAGGGCCCGCAGATCGTGGTGTCCCGGACCCACCCGGGCCTCATCAAGCGCCTCTTCGAGCTGGAGGTTCCCGAGATCGCCGACGGTGTGGTCGAGATCATGGCGTGTGCCCGGGAGCCCGGCCAGCGGACGAAGATCGCCGTCGCGTCGAACGACGCCAACGTCGATCCCGTCGGCGCCTGCGTCGGTGCCCGGGGAGCCCGGGTGCGTCAGATCGTGAATGAACTGCGGGGCGAGAAGATCGACATCGTCCCGTTCTCCGAGGACCGCTACGACTTCGTCATGCGGGCCCTGCAGCCGGCGAAGGTCAAGGAGGTCCGCATCGACGAGGAGCTCCAGACCGCCGAGGTCATCGTGCCGGACTTCCAGCTCTCCCTGGCCATCGGCAAGGAGGGGCAGAACGCCCGTCTGGCGACGCGCCTCACGGGCCTGCGGATCGACATCCGCTCGGAGACCGAGATCGCCGAGCAGGAGGCCTACGAGCGGGTCTACGGGGGTGAGAGCTGGGCCCAGGGCGAGTGGGTGACCGACGAGGCCTCGGGGGAGCAGATGTGGCAGCCCGCCGACGGCAGCCCGGCCATGACGCTCGAGCAGGTGCAGGGCATGCAGGCCGAGGCCCGGGCCGACGCGGACGTCGACGAGGCCGTCTCCGAGGTGTTGGAGGCCGTTGCCGAGGACCTGGCCGAGGCGATCGCCGAGGTCGAGGACGAGATCGCTGCCGACGAGGTCGATGAGGAATCCGAGGAGCTCGAGGAACTGGCCGCCGACCAGGTCGAGGCCGACCTCGAGGCCGCTGCCGATGAGGCCGTCGCCGCTCCGGAGGATGACGCCGGACCGGCCTGATTCCCGCTCCGAGCGCACCCGGGTCCGGCGCGGTTCGAACCGCGCCGTGATCCGTGGAAGGATGGTGGGCCGCTCCGGCCGACGGCCGCGGTCGCCCGATGGGCAACCGCGGCACCGGACCCATCCGGAGCGCAGGTACACCAGCACGCACACGAAACGACGGGAATCTCTTGGCCAAGCTGCGCGTCTACGAGCTCGCGAAGGAGCTCGGGCTCACCAACAAGGAGTGCATCGACCTCTGCAACCAGTTGGGTTACGGGGTCAAGAGCCACTCGGTGTCCCTCGACGACGCCTACGCGGACATGGTGCGCCGCAAGGCCGAGATGGACGGCCTGATCCGGGACGAGCAGCCCGTCGAGGAGACCCCCGCCAAGAAGAAGGCTGCAGCCAAGAAGGCACCCGCCAAGAAGGCACCCGCCAAGAAGCAGGCCGCGGCCAAGAAGGAGCCGGCCGAGGCGACTCCTGAGCCTCCGGCCCCAGCTCCCGCCGAGGAGTCCAGGGAGGCCGCCGCCGAGGCCGCTCCGGTGGACTCCGAACCCGCAGCCTCCCCGGCGGCGGAGCCGGCCGCCCCGGTTCCCGCCGAAGAACCGACCGCCGCTCCGGCTGCCCCCCGCAAGGTCGTGTCGTCCAAGCCCGCCAGCGGCAGGCCGGTTCGACCGGTCGAGGAGGCTCCCGCTCCGCCGCCTGCTCGTCCGGCGGCACCGGCCGCGGAATCCCCCCGGGCTCCGACCCCTGCGCCCGCTCCAGCCGCTCCTGCGGCCTCGACGGGCGAGCCCACGGCTGCCCCGTCAGTCGCGCCGGGTGAGCCCAGTGAGGCGACCGGTGCCTCTGGGGCGCCTTCGGGGCCGCCGATGTCGGCCACCGGCAAGCCGATCCCGCCTCCGCCCGGCCCGCCGGTCTCGCGCACCGGCAAGCCGATTCCGCCCCCACCCGGCATGGGCGGCCGGCGCGCGGCCCCGAGCCGTGGCGGTCCGCCGGGCGCCGGGCGACCGGCCCGTGGTCCGGGCGGATCGCCGGGCGGGTACCGGTCCGGTGCGCCGGGCGGTGGAGCGGGTGGACCCGGTGGTCCCGGCTCGCGTCCCGGATTCGCCCCGGGCGGTCCTCCGGGTGGCCCCCCGGGTGGTCCCGGTCGGAGTCGCGGCCCCGGAGGCCCGCAGCAGCGTGGTCCTCGCCGGAAGGGCCGTCGGCGCCGGAACCGTGAGGAACTCCAGCCGATGGACATCCCCACCTACACGCCGGCCGAAGCGCCGGTGCCGGAGGGGGAGATCGTGCTGGAACGGGGATCCTCCCCGCAGCAGCTCGGACCCAAGCTGAACCGGACGGCGGCCGACGTCGTTCGGTTCCTGCTCCAGCAGGGCGAGATGGTCACGGCGACCCAGTCCCTGAGCGACGACATGATCGAGCTGTTCGCACTCGACGTGGGGGCCGAGATCTCCCTGGTGGATCCCGGCCAGGAGCAGGAGGTCGAGCTGCAGCGCGTGCTCGATCTGGAGGACGACGAGGAGTTCGACACCAGCGACCTGCCGCAACGCGCTCCGGTCATCACCGTCATGGGCCACGTCGACCACGGCAAGACGAAGCTCCTGGACCAGATCCGCAGCGCCAACGTGGTGGCGGGCGAGGCCGGCGGCATCACGCAGCACATCGGCG
>CAYMKW010000123.1:0-8108 GCA_964391365.1 uncultured Microthrixaceae bacterium
TGGAGCGGGGCGAAGAACTCCAGGGCACCGGTGGCCCCCAGCGCCAGCACGACCAACTTGTTGCACACGGGGCACCCCACTGCGAAGTACGCCAGCAGACCACCGACACCGCCCATCCGAGCGGGACGGTCGGCGAGCAACTCGGCGTCGTCGCGCACGTAGGTGGCGGCGAGCAGCCCGGCCAGCACGCCGGTGACGAGCAACACCGGCAGCGACCACCAGGTGACCTCGACCGGGCGACCGAACACCGGGTTGGGGATCACGTCGGTCGGGATCCCCACCAGCAGCACCGTGCCGACGGCCGCCGCAGCGGCCACCGCCCAGCGGCGGGCGCCCCACGAACGCAGCTCCGCCCAGGGACCCGGCCGATCTGTGACGGTGTCCATCCCGGCCATCGTAACGGCGCCCCCTCCCCGACGGGCCCCGACCCCGAGGTGGGGGACGGCGGACCGGAGGCGTCGGGCAATAGGGTCGGGACGTGGACACCGCCGACCTCGACACCGCACCGACGACCCGGCGCCGCGTCCTCCTGCGGCGCCGTCCCCAGGGGCTCGTCGACCCGGGTGACGTCGAGCTCGTCACGGAGGACGTCCCCACCCTCGAGGACGGCGAGGCGCTACTGCGCAACGAGGTGATCGGGATCGACGCCTCGGTCCGGTCCTGGTTGGGCGAGGGGTCCGGCTACCTGCCACCGGTGGAGCTCGGCGAGGTGGTGCGCTGCTCGACGATCGGTCGGGTCGTCGCATCCCGCTGCGGCGCCTACGAGATCGGCGACATCGTCACGACCCTGGGCGGATGGGAGGACGCCACGGTCATCCGTGACGACCTGTTCTCCACCATCGTCTCGCCGCCCGACCCCGACTACGACCTCGAGGCGTTCCTGGCCCTCTACGGGTCCACCGGCTGCACCGCCTACATCGGAATGCTCGAGATCGCCGACCCACAGGAGGGCGAGACCGTCGTCGTGACGGCGGCCGCGGGCGCCACCGGATCGGCCGCCGCCCAACTGGCCAAGCTGCGGGGTGCCCGGGTCGTCGGAATCGCCGGCAGCGACGACAAGTGCGCGTGGCTGGTGGACGAACTCGGTCTGGACGGAGCGATCAACCATCGGACGGAGGACGTCGTCGCCCGACTCCGGGAACTCGCCCCGAAGCGTGTCGACGTCGTGTTCGACAACGTCGGTGGCGCCGTGCTCGACGCCCTGCTCGCCCGGCTGGCCATACACGCCCGGGTCGTGCTCTGCGGTCACATCAGTACCTACACCGACGACCACAAGGCGCCGGGGCCGTCCAACTACGTGAACCTGATCCAGCAGCGCGCGACCATGCGCGGGTTCCTGGCGTTCGACGACATCCCCCGGTTCCCCGAGATCGGCGAACAGCTCCGCACCTGGCACCGCGCCGGCGACCTGGTGGTCCGGACCGAGCGGTTCCAGGGTCTGGAACGATCGGTCGACGCGCTCAACGCCATGTTCACCGGCGCCAACACGGGCAAGATCGTCATCATCCCCTGACCTGTCGCTCCCGTCACAGGTGCGACGGATCGGACAGATCCGCCGATACCCTATGGGGTATCAGTCGAATCGTCTGGAGGGCGCCATGTCCGCTCGAGTCCTGGTTCTGGGAGGAAACTTCGGCGGTCTGACCGCCGCCATCGCCGTCGAGCACGCGCTCGGCGACGACGTCGAGGTCACTGTGATCTCCGCGTCGGATCGGTTCCTGTTCAACCCCAGCCTGATCTGGTTGCCGTTCGGGGAACGGGCCGCCGAGGACATCACCTTCGACCTGGCCCCCACCTTCGAACGAGAGGGCGTGCACTTTGTCCACGCTGCCGCCACGGCGATCGACCCGCAGACCAGACAGGTCACCGCCGGTGGTGCCACCTACGACTACGACTACCTGGTCATCGCGACCGGCTACCGGAACAACTTCGACGCCGTACCAGGGCTCGGTCCCGACGGCAGCGCCGTCACCATCTCGACTCTGGAAGGCGCCGAGCAGGCCGGCGAGAAGTGGGCGAGGTTCCTCGAACGGCCGGGGCCCGTGGTGATCGGGGCCACCCAGAGCGCAGGGTGCTTCGGTGCCGCCTACGAATTCCTCTTCAACATGTCGCACCAGCTCAAGAAGCACCACGTCAGGGATCAGGTCGAGCTGACCTTCGTCACGTCGGAGCCGTTCCTCGGACACTTCGGAATCGGCGGCCTGAAGCACGGCGAGACGCTTCTCGAGATGTTCCTGAAGAAGGAGCACATCACCCCGGTGGTCAACGTCGCCATGGAGGGCGTCGACAGCGACCACGTGACGCTCACCGACGGCAGGGAACTCCCGTTCTCCTACGCGATGATCATGCCGCCGTTCCTGGGTCAGGACTTCCTGCTCGGGACGGGTCTCACCGACGACAAGGGGTACGTTGCGGTGCGCGACACCTACCAGAGCGAGCAGTTCGACGACATCTACGCCGTCGGGATCGCCGCCAAGGTCGACGTGCCGTGGAAGACGCCGGTCCCCGTGGGGATCCCCAAGACCGGGTTCCCCACCGAGCAGATGGCGCACGTAGCCGCCCGGAACATCGTGGCGCAGGTTCGCGGCGAGCCGGTCGAGGCCCACCAGGAGTTCGGCGACATGAAGGCCATCTGCGTCATGGACGCCGGGAACAACGGCGTCATGATCCTCGCCGACCACATGCTCCCGCCCCGCAAGCACGGCATGCTCATCCCCGGACCGCAGAACCACGCGATCAAGGTCGGGTTCGAGAAGTACTCCCTCTGGAAGATGGAGCACGGCCACGTCGGCCTGCCGTGAGGGGCTCCGTGACGACTCCCGCCGAGGGCACTAGCGGACGGCGACCGTTCGGTCCGCCCGCTGGTAGGTGTTCTGGAGTTCGTCCTGGGTGACGGTGGCGACGCCGTCGCGGGACAGCAGTCCCAGGTCGTCCTCCAGGGTCCGCACCCGGAACGTCCAGCCCTCGGGCAGGTCGAGCCGCTCGCCGAGTCCGGCCAGGTCCTCCTCGGTCTGGGTCGGGTCCACGGCGAGGGAGTAGGCCTGCAGCACGTACGGCACGCCGTCGGGGTCCACGAGCTCGTGCACCTCCGTACCCGCTGCGAAACCGAACACCGTCTGACGGTGGACGTGACGGTCGACGTAGGCCCCTGACGCAGGCGGCTCGGTGCCCAGGTCGAGCACGGCGGCCTGGAAGGTGCCGAGCTCCCCGAACGAAGTGGTCGGCGCCGCGGCCCGCAGGCCCGAACGGATCGAGTCCACCATCCAGTAGCGCGGTCCGTTCAACAGCACGAGCAGTGCGTCCCGCTCGGCGGCGATCTGCTCGGCGTCGAGCCGGTCCCACAGTTCCTGCGGGCAATCGTTCAGTCCGAGGGTGTTCCAGACCTCGGCGCTGAACCGGCCGTCGACGTGGCGCACGATCAGCACCTCTCCGTAGCGGACACCTCGCAGGCCGTCGACGATGGGGGTGTCGAAGATGTCGTCGGTCGTGTCGGTCACGGATGCCTCCGGGTTGCGGTCGGGATGCGGCGAGCGTAGCGACCGGACCGGAACCGGCGACCGGCGGCGCCGAGGGCGCGGCTCAAGCGAGCGACCGCAGCACCGACCGCGCCGCGTGCAGTCCGCAGAGCCCGTGCACGCCCGGGCCGGGTGGGGTCGAGCTGCTGCACAGCCACAGGTCCGTGCCGGCGACCCGGTACGGATCCGCCGCGAACGTCGGCCGGAACAGGATCTGGTGCAGCTCCGTCGCGCCCCCGTCGATGGACCCGCCGACGTCGTTGGCGTTGTAGGCGGCCAGGTCGGCGGCGGTGGTGACGTGCCGGGCGAGCACCAGGTCCCGCCACCCCGGAGCGAACCGGTCGATCTGTCGTTCGATGGCGTCGCTGACGTCCTCGGTGCAGCCGACCGGCAGGTGGCAGTAGGCCCAGAGCGTGTGCCGGCCGTCCGGGGCCCGGGTGTCGTCCACGATCGACTGCTGGGCGACCAGGACGAACGGGCGGTCCGGGATCCGGCCGGCCCGGACGTCGGCCTCGGCGGCTGCGACCTCCTGCCAGGTGCCGCCCAGGTGCACGGTGGCGGCCGACCGGGCCTCGGCGTTGGTCCAGGGCACGGGGCCGCTCAGCGCCAGGTCGACCTTGCACACGGCGCCACCCTGTCGGAACCGTCGCCACGACCGACGTACCCGGTCGGGGACGGTGTCGCCGGCGATCCGTTCGAGTTGCCACGGTGTCGTGTCGAACACCGCAGCCCGGTGCGGCGGGAGGTCGGCCAGGGACCGGACCTCCACCCCGCACTCGACCCGGCCGCCGAGCTCGACCAGCCGGGCCACGAGCGCCTCGGTGATGGCGCCCGAGCCGCCCCGGGCCGCCGGCCAGCCCCCGACGTGACCGGCTGCGGCCAGGCCGACACCGACGCTGGCGGACAGCGGCCACGACAGGTTGCTACTGGCGTGCGCCGCGATCCCGGCGAACAGCGCACCACCCTGCGGCGAGCCCAGCCAGCGCGACACCGCCGTCGCCGGAGGGAGCGACCGGACGCCGATCGTCGACAGCAGCGCCGGGTGGCGCAGGCCCCTGGCGACGGGACCGAGGACGTCGCGCTCCAACCGGGGCCATCGCCGCACGACAGGTCCGACGAGCCGACGCCACCGAGGCGCGTCGTTCACCGCCGCCGTGTCGTCCACGCTGCGCAGCAGCACCCCGGCGGTGCCGTCGTCGAGCGGGTGGGCGAGCTCGACGACCGGCTCGCACCACTCGACGTCGACCCCGTGGTCGGCCAGGAACGACCCCGCAGCCGCCATCGGGTGGATGGCCGAACACACGTCGTGCAGGAATCCCGGCAGGGTCAGCTCCGCCGTCCGGGCGCCGCCACCGGGTGTGTCGGCCGCCTCCAGGACCAGCACCGACGCGCCCGCCTCGGCGAGCACGATCGCGGCGGCCAGACCGTTCGGGCCCGACCCCACGACCACCGCGTCGTACGTCGTCATCGGGTTCGACCTCGCTGCGTCACGGTACGCTGCCGAAGGTAGCGCAATCAGGGCGCCGACCCGAGGGGGGACGAGCGGGCGTGGGTCTGATCCGGCCGGACGAACCGGCGTTCAGCATCGACGAGTGGCGGGCCCAGCCCGCCACCGAGCGACTCCGCATGATGTGCGTCACCTGGGCCACACAGGGCTTCGGCGCCCCCTACGTCGTCTACGTGCTCTACATCGTCAAGATCCTGTTCTTCATCGGCGTGTTCCTCGTCATCGCCGCGTTCACGCCGGGCCTCGGCGGGCCGGCGAGCTTCGGTGAGTGGTGGTCCGAGCCCATCGCGTTCGAGAAGGCCGTGCTCTGGACGCTCATGTTCGAGGTGATGGGTCTCGGCTGTGGGAGCGGCCCGCTGACCGGCCACTACGCCCCCATGTTCCCGGCGACCCGCCACTGGCTCCGGCCCGGCACCACCCGCTTGCGGCCGTTCACCTGGGTGCCGTTCACGGCGGGACACCGCCGGACGTGGGTCGACGTCGGCCTGTACGCCGCCCTGCTGGCGCTGCTGGCGGTCGCACTGGCCTCCAGCCAACTCGGCGCCGCCCGCCTGCTCCCCGTCGTCGTCGTCCTCTGCGTGCTCGGCCTGCGCGACAAGACGATCTTCCTGGCGGCCCGCTCCGAGCACTACCTGATGATGGTGGTCGCCTTCCTGTTCGCCGCCGATGCGATCGCAGCGGCCAAGGCCGTCATGGTGATCATGTGGGTGGGTGCCGCCCTGTCGAAGCTGACGCACCACTTCCCCAGCGTCATGGCGGTCATGCTCTCCAACAGTCCGGTCACCCGTTCGGAACGGTTCCGACGGGCGCTCTACCGCCACTACCCCGACGACCTGCGCCCTTCCCGCCTGACGACCGTGTTCGCCCACACGGCCACCGCCGTCGAGTTCACGTTCCCGCTGGTCCTGGCGTTCACGACCGACGGCCCGCTGCACACGGCGGCGCTGGTGCTCATGGTGCTGTTCCACCTGAACATCCTGGTGAGCATCCCGATGGGAGTGCCGCTCGAGTGGAACGTCGTGTTCATCTACTCGGGGCTGGTGCTCTTCGGCGCCTACGGCGACGTCCGGTTCTGGTCGATCGGTTCGCCGGTGCTGATCGTGCTGCTGATCGCCTACGTGCTCATCGGCCCCGTCTGGGGCAACCTCCGCCCGGACAAGATCAGCTTCCTGCCGTCCATGCGGTACTACGCGGGCAACTGGGCGCCGAGCATCTGGCTCTTCCGGCCCGGCCTGATGGACCGCCTCGACGAGCGGATCACGAAGGCCGCTCCCCTGCCCCGCATCCAGCTCGAGGGTCAGATCGAGCCCGGCACGTTCGACGTCACCATGGCCCGCGGCTACGCCATGCGAGCCATGCACCTGCACGGCCGGGCGCTGGCGGTGCTCACGCCCCGGATGTTCGAGGACCTCGCAGCGACCGATGCGGAGGTGGCCGCGAAGGGTCAGGACGCCTTCGAGTCGATCGACGGCGAGCAGGTGGCCGGCCTGGTCCTGGGCTGGAACTTCGGCGACGGTCACCTGCACCACGAGCAGTTGCTCGCCGCCATCCAGGACCAGTGCGACTTCGCGCCGGGCGACGTCCGGTGCCTGTTCCTCGAGTCCCAGCCCCTGCATCGGCAGGGGATGCACTGGCGTATTGCGGACGCGGCGAACGGCGGGATCGACGAGGGCTGGATCGAGATCGCCGACCTGGTCGGCCTGCAGCCCTGGGGCGAGCCGACGCCGGTCGGCTGAGTCGCCCGGCAACCGCAGCGCGGTCCGGTACCCTGCGCCGCCGTGCCCCGCCGTCGATCGACACTCACCGTCGCCACCGTCAACGTCAACGGGCTCCGGGCCGCGGCCCGCAAGGACATGGCCGGCTGGGCGGCCGGTAGCGGTGCCGACGTCGTGACCCTCCAGGAGGTCCGGGCGCCCGACGAACTGGTCGCCGACCTGGTGGAGCAGGTCCTCGGACCGGGCTGGCACGTCGCCCACACCGAAGCCAGCGCCAAGGGGAGGGCGGGCGTGGCCGTACTGAGTCGCCTGCCCTTCACCCGCACCGACGCCGGCGACGACGTCCCCTGCTTCTCGGCGACGGGCCGCTGGCTGGAGGCGGACCTGGAGCTTCCGGACGGGCACACACTCACCGTCGTGTCCGCGTACGCGCACACCGGCGATGCCGACGACCCGGCCCGGATGGCCGAGAAGCTCGCCTGGTTCGACGCCGCGACCGACCGGCTGCAGGACCTGCGGGCCGACGGCCGCCACGTGCTGTTCACCGGTGACCTGAACGTCGCCCACCGGGACAGCGACCTTCGGAACTGGAAGGGCAACCGCAACAAGGCGGGCTGTCACCCCGACGAGCGGGCCCGCTTCGACCGCTGGACCGAGGACCTCGGCTGGGTCGACGTCGCCCGGTCCCTGTCCGACGACGAGCACGTGCCCTACACCTGGTGGTCGTACCGGGGCCAGGCCTTCGACAACGACACCGGCTGGCGGATCGACTACCAGTTCGCCACGCCCGAGTTCGCGGCGAGTGCCACCGGCGCCCGGGTCGATCGCGCCGCGAGCTACGCGGAGCGCTGGTCGGACCACGCCCCGCTCGTCGTCACCTACGCACCCTGAGTCGAGCGACCCGACGCAGGGACGCGCCTCGGGACCTGGGTCCCTGTCGATCCCACTGAGTCGGTTCGACGTGCCCGGTGGACACCACCACCGAGCCGATCACCGAGGAGCGTGACCCGATGGTTCAGCACCACAACGGACAGGGCGAACTCGTCGCCGAGGAGGGCGACCGCATCATCATCAGCGGCCACCGGGTCGGGGAGCCGGAACGGAAGGGGTTGATCCTCGCCACTCACCCAGGCGGCGTCCCACCGTTCACGATCCAGTGGGACGACGAGGAGGGCGAACGTCTCTTCTTCCCGGGCAGCGACGCCCACGTCGAGTCGAGGCACTCCCGTGGCGACCACTGAGGCGGTTCCGGCCGCCCCGAACGAGGCGGGCCGCCGTCGGCATTGGCCCCGACGGCTGGGCATCCTCGGCGCCGCCGCAGCGGCGACGGGCGGTGCGGTCGCGTTCCTCCGCCACCGGTCCCCTTCGGCG
>CAYMKW010000124.1:0-8059 GCA_964391365.1 uncultured Microthrixaceae bacterium
CCCCCCCGGGGCATGACCCCGCTCCTCGACGCCACGGGCCGGGTGGTCGCCATGGCCCGCCGTCGGGAGCAGGAGCGGGCCGCCCACGGCCTGCCCGCTGAGGGTGTGGTCGTGGTCTCGATCACCGACGGGCACGAGAACTCGAGCCGGGAGTTCACGGTCTCGGGGATCAGGGACCTCATCACCGAACGCGAGGCCGCCGGTTGGACGTTCGTGTTCCTGAGCGCCGCGCTGGATGTCTACGGCGAGGCGGGCGACCTCGGCTATCGCGCCGGCAACGTCCAGTCGTTCCGGGCCGATGCCCTCGGCTGCGATTTCGCCTTCACGTCGCTGTCACAGGCGTCTGGGAGGGTTCGAGAGCAGCACCGCACCGGTGTGGTGGATTCCGAGCTGGAGGTCTGGGGAGAGGACAAGCCAGCGGAGTCGGACCGCGCCGAGCGGGGCTGACCACCGGTTCGCCGGTGAGGTCGGGCCCGGGGGTCGCCCCATTCCCCCGGGCCCGACCGAGTTCGACCGGACCCGATCGATCGACCAGGAGAGCGACGAGTGAGCGAGCACCTCACCCCGAACCGCATCGAACCGCCGGGGCCGCCGATCCGCTGCGGCCTCCACCACCCGGGCCACGACCCGCACTTCATCCAGGTCCGGCTGTGCTGCCAGGAGTCGGACCCGCTGCGTGCTGCCCGGCTCGTCGACCTGCGCTCGATCGAGGACGATGGCTGGGTGACGTTCGAGGCCGACGGCCAGGTGCACCGGCGCTGGAACCACGATCCCGGCCGCATCAGGTCCGCTGTGGACTGGAGCGGCGGGCAGTACGTGGAGGTCAGCCTCCGGTGGAGGCTGTTGAAGGTGTACCGGCCGGACCTGACGCAGGCGTGGGCCTTCAGCCTCGCGGGGTCCGGGTCCCCGTGTGGTCCCGGTCTCGGAGCGCCCGGCTCCGGCGCGTAGTCTCCGACCATGCCGGGATTCCGTCGCGTTGCGCCCGCCGTCTGCATGCTCGTGACATCCATCACTGCAGCGGTCGTCCTGGGCGGCTGTGGGTCCAACTCGGGATCCACGACCGGAGACACCAACGGAGGCGGGTCGCCGACCAGCGCTCCGGCCACCACGGCTGCATCCACGACGATCGGAACAGGGGACGGGACCACCACCATGCGCACCGAGGTCTTCACCGACCCGTCACGACCGACGGGCACCACGCCCGGCCGTGTCCTGCCGACCGACATCCACATCCCCGGGGGGACCGGGCCGTTCCCCATGATCGTCCACGCGCACGGCCTGGCCGGGAACTCCGGCAAGTTCTCGGAGTTGCTGTCAGCCTGGTCCCGGGCCGGCTACGTGGTCGTAGCGCCCAACTTCCCACTCACCACCGATGCCGTCCCCGCCGAGCAGCGCGACGTCGGCGACGTGGTGCAGCAGCCCGCCGACCTGCGGTTCGTCACCGATCAGGTACTCGCCATGAACCGGCCGGGCGGAGCGCTCGAGGGCCTGATCGACCCGAACCGTCTCGGCATCTCCGGCCTGTCGCTCGGAGGTGCCACGACGTACGCCAAGTTGTTCCACCCCTGCTGCGTCGACGAACGGTTCAGGTCCGCGGTGCTGATGTCGGCGTTCCTCTACCCCCAGCCCGGCGGTGAGTTCGCGTTCGACCGCGAGTTCCCGGTCCTGGTCTTCGCCGGCACGGCCGACACGGCCATCCCGTTCGCGGTCCAACAGGAGGCGGTGGCCCAGTTGCCCGGCCCGACCTGGGCGGTGACCCTGACCGACGGCAACCACTCCTGGCCGTTCGAGAACACGCCGTCACCCCACGACCAGGTGGTCGTCGACACGTCGCTGGCGTTCTGGGACGGCACGCTGCGCGATGACACCGCCGCCCTCGAGCGGATCCCGGCCACAGCTGAGGTCCCCGGGCTCGCCACCGTCACCGTCACTCCGTAACACGAGCCGCACCCCACGGTCGGCGCCCACCGTCGACGACCGAACGACACCACCTGCACACGGCCGGTATCGTTCCGAGCGACGAGGTCCCCCCGGCCGGGGAGAGTGGGCCTCGGAGCGAGTGGAGGTCGGCCGATGCACGGGCGGGCGGAGCGAACAACGACGAGCTTTCGGGCGAGGCACTGGCCCGTCCCGGGTCGGGCCACCGTCGCCCTCGTGGCGGTCGCAGTGCTCGGATCAGCCCTGGGCGTGGTCGCCGCTGCGGTCGACGGAGTCGGCCCGAGCGCACCACCTGCGGACGCGGCGCCGGTGGAGGGTGGTCTGGGCTACACGGCGCTCCCCGCCCCCTGCCGAGCGGTCGACACCCGGGCCATCGGCGTACCCGGGGGCGATCTGGTCGCGAACGAGACCCGGAGCTTCCAGATCCGTGGCAGCACCTCACTCGCCGGTCAGGGCGGCAGCGGCACCGGCTGCGGCGTGCCCGCCACAGCGCAGGCCGTCGAGGTGTCCATCACGGCGGTGAGTCCTTCCGGCACGGGCTTCGTCCGCGCCTACCCGGCCGGAGGCACGGTTCCCACGGCGACGTTCATCAACTACACGAACGGTCGCGGGATCACGAACACCGGAACCGTCCCGCTCAACACGGCCCAGACCCAGGATCTGGGGATCACGAACTTCGGCGGGACGATCCACGTCATCGTGGACGTCCAGGGCTACTTCGAGCCGTCGACGGGCAGCAGTTACGTCCCGCTCGAGGCCCCCTGCCGGGTCGTCGACACCCGGAACGCAGGCGGCACGCTCGCCGGTGGCACCTCACGGAGCTTCCAGGTGGCCGGGAGCGGGTCCAACTTCGCCGCCCAGGGAGGGACCACCAACGGGTGCGACGTGCCCGACGGGGTGTTCGGCATCGAGGTCTCGGTGACCGTCACCTCGCCGGTCGGAACCGGGTTCGTGCGGGTCGCCCCCAACGACGGCACGATCCCCACGACCACGTTCATCAACTACAACGACGCGACCGGCATCACCAACACCGGGACGATCACCCCCGGGAACACCCAGGACCTCGACGTGTTCGTCCAGAACCTCGGCGGGACGATCCACGTGATCGTCGACGTGCAGGGCTACTTCACGGCCGGCGGAGGCGGCACCCGCTACCAGACCGTCACCCCGTGCCGGACGGTTGACAGCCGCAACGCCGGGGGGCCGTTCGCCCCCGACCTGACCCGGACGTTCCAGACCGCCGGGGTTCGCGGCGAATTCGCCCGTCAGGGAGGCCCGAGCCCCACCGGCTGCGGGATTCCGCAGCGGGCCACCGCTGTGGAGGCATCGATCACTGCGGTCTCACCGCAGGGAGCGGGATTCACCCGGCCTGCGCCCGCCGGCACGGTCCCCGCCGCAACGTTCCTCAACTACACGGCGATCGGTGGCATCACCAACACCGGGACGGTGCCGCTCGCCGGTGGAGGCCTCCAGGACCTGGCGTTGAGGAACTTCGGCGGTACCGCCAACTACATCGTCGACGTCCTTGGCTACTTCGAGCCGCCCGCGTCGGATCCGACCGTCGCCGAGCAGGTGGTCGGCGGCAACGATCACTCATGTGAACTCCGGTCGACCGGCGACGTCTGGTGCACGGGCGCGAACAGTCGCGGTCAGGCCGGCGACGGCGGCTTCACCGAACGTCGAACACCCCGCCGGGTCGTCGGCGTCCACGACGCCGTGCAACTCTCGGCCGGGAGCAACCACACCTGTGCGTTGCGCACCGGGGGAACCATCAGCTGCTGGGGGTTCAACAACGTCGGCCAGCTCGGCGGCCTCCCGGGATCCGACAGCCCGGTGCCGGTGTCCGTCGCCGGGCTCACCGACGTGGTCCGCATCACTTCCGGCGGTGACAACACCTGTGCGCTCCGCGGCAGCGGCATGGTCAGCTGCTGGGGCAGGAACATCGACGGCCAGCTCGGCCGGGGCACCACCGGTGGTCTGGGTCAGCCGGGCGACGTGACCGGACTGGGCGACGCGGTGGATGTCTCCACGTCGGGCGATCATGCGTGCGCGCTCCGGCGCGACGGTTCCGCCGAGTGCTGGGGCGACAACGCCTCCGGACAGGTCGGTGACGGCTCAACCGTCGACACGAGCGTCCCGGTGCCGGTCGTCGGCCTGATCGACGGCGCGTCGATCGACGTCGGAGCGGCGAGCTCCTGCGCAGTGCTCACCGACGGCACGGCCGCCTGCTGGGGTGATGGCGGGACGGGGCGGCTGGGCAATGGCTCGCTGGTCAACGCCACGACCCCGACGGCGGTCCTGAACCTCAACGGGGTCACATCCATCGCCGCAGGCGACAACCACACGTGTGCCCTGCTCGCCACGGGTGCAGCCAGCTGTTGGGGGTCGAACGGGACCGGTGCCCTCGGCAACGGCACGCTGTCCCTGAGCACGAGCCCGAACTCGAACGTGACCGGTCTCGGCGGCACGACCGCGCTCCTCGGATCGTTGGACTTCAGCTGCGCGGTCGTCGCATCGGGCGCAACGTCGTGCTGGGGTCGCAACGACGGTGGCGCCCTGGGCGATGGAACCACCCAGAACCGCCCGGCCCCCGTGGCCGTGAGCGGCCACGACGGCGTCGTCGGCGTGGACGTCTCGACCCACGGCTGCGCGAACCTGGCGGACGGGACCCTGGAGTGCTGGGGCGCGAACGCCAGCGGCCAGCTGGGCGACGGTTCGACCTCCACCCGGACGACTCCGGTGAGCGTGACCGGCATCTCCACAGCGACTTCGGTGAGCGTCGGGGCGTCACACACGTGCGCCGTGCTGTCGGACCGGACGGTCCGGTGCTGGGGGTCGAACACGAGCGGCCAGCTGGGCAACACGGGCGCCGGGGTGGGATCACCGGTCCCTGTGTCGGTGACCGGACTCGACGAGGTCGTCGAGGTCGCCGCCGGATCCACCCACACGTGCGCGGCCCGAACCGATGGCACAGTCCGGTGCTGGGGGTCGGGGACATCGGGTGAGCTCGGCGACGGACTGTCGACGAACAGCACCACCCCGGTCACGGTCAGCGGACTCGACGGCGCCACGCACGTGAGCGCCGGGAGCGAGTTCTCCTGCGCCACCACCCTGGGCGGCGTCGCCGAGTGCTGGGGGGTCGACGACCTGGGCCAGCTCGGCGACGGTGCCGCCGGCTCGAGTCGATCCACTCCCGCTCCCATCGACACCACCAACGGCATCACCGAGATCGCCAGCGGCACACTGCACACCTGCGCCACCGAGTACGGAGGGGCACCCGTCTGCTGGGGCCTGAACAGCGTCGGGCAGCTCGGCGACGGAACCAACTCGAACCGCAGCTCACCGACCGCTGTGCAGGGTTCCTTGGTCGCGATCGGCACCGCCGGCGGCGTCGACCACACCTGCTTCCTACTGGCCGATGCGACCGTGCGCTGCGTCGGATCGGGGACCGGTGGTGCGCTCGGCAACAACTCCACCGCGAACAGCTCCTCGCCGGTCGTCGCCGGCCCGTTGGACCCGGCCACGACCGTGGCCGCCGGCGACGCAGTGTCGTGTGCGTCGACCGCAGCGGACAGCGTCGCCTCCGGATCGGCCTACTGCTGGGGAGTGGCCGCTACAGGCCGCCTCGGGAACGGATCGGCGACCGACAGCCCGGTCCCGACCGGGGTGACAGGACTGTCGTGAGCAGGTCGCGCCGGTTCGGCGACGGGTGTGCGTGACACGATCAGGTCGGGGACGCCACCACCACGAACGGTCTCAACCCGACTGTCGGGTTCGGCATGCCCTGAGCGCCGGATCACAGCTCTGCAGGCGACCGACGGCCGGCACTCACAACGTGAGCGGGTCAGGTCCGAGCGAACTTCAGCGACGTCGGTCGGCGCAGCGGATCGCCGCGGCACCGATCTGCGCGATCCGCAGGTCACCCACGGGGGTGCCGCTGCCGCGGTTGCAGACGTAGGCGACGCTCAGCTCCCGGGTCGGATCGCACCACGCACCCGACCCGCCCAGGCCGAAGTGGCCGAACGCCGTGCCGACCGTGCCGCTGGTGGTGAACACCCGGTGGTAGCCGAGGCGCCAGTCCATCGGCATGACCAGCACCAGGTCCGGACCGTGCCCGTGAACCTGCGACATGGCCTCGACCTGCTCGGGTGACACGACCCGGACACCGTCGACGGTGCCCCCGCCGGCGAGCGCCGCGTAGAGCTTGGCGAGCGACCGGGCGGTGAAGAAGCCGTTGGCGGCCGGGATCTCGGCGTCCATCACCTCGGGGGCACCGAGCACCTCGTCGACCCCCCGGGGTGCGAGCGCGTTGGCCAGACGGCGGGTGTTGACCGGGCCCGGCAGCGCCGAGACGACCTTGCCCATCTGCTTGGACACCCGCTTCTCGATGCGCCGGAGCGGCTTCCACGGCGACCGGGGGAGCATCACCGGTTCGAGCGGAGCCACCCGGAAACGCTGCGCCGCAGGCAGTCCCACGCTGAGCCCGTCGAGTCCGAGCGGCTCGGCCAGGTCCGTGCGGACGAAGTCCCCGACGCTCCGCCCCGTGACCCGGCGGACGAGCTCACCGGCGAGCCACCCGTAGGTCAGGGCGTGGTAGCCGTGGCGGCTGCCCGGCCGGTACGCCGGCGTGGCCGCCGCCAGGGCGTCGGTCATCCGCTCCCAGTCGAGCATCGCCGAGGCGTCGGGCACCAGGCTTCGGATCCGGTGCAACCCGGCGGAGTGGGTCAGCACGTGGGCGACGGTGAGCCGTTCCTTGCGGGCCTGGGCGAACTCGGGCCAGTAGTCGGCGACCGGTGCGTCGACGTCGATCAGTCCCCGGTCGACGAGCACGTGCACCGCCGTGGACACCACCCCCTTGGTGGTGGAGAAGCACATGGCCAGCGTGTCGCGCTGCCACGGCACGCGCTCGGCGTCGGCCGTCTCCTCCTTGGTGCCGCCCCACAGGTCGACCACCTTGACGCCCCGGTGGTAGATGCTGACCGCCGCCCCGCCGGTGGTCCGGGCGAGCTGCTTGCGGAACGTGGCCCGCACGTCGTCGAAGTCGTCGTGGACCTCACCCGAGACGGACCCGGTGACGCTGAGGTGCCCGGCGGGTGTCGCTGCGACCTGCCCCATAGAGGATTCCTACCCTAGGAACGACCGGGAACCGGCTGGGTGATCCTGCCTGCGCAGCCACGGACCTGCGCTCGCTCCGCTCCGGTCCGCATCCAGCGCTCGGCGCGAGAAAGACATCCGGAGCCGAGGAGCGCACCGACATGGTGTCGGTTACGCTCCGCCCGGTGGGTGGCTGCCTGCAGGTTCGGTGTGGGTTCTGGGTGTCGTGTGACGCCCCGGTGAGAGAACTCGGCTTCGGCGACGTGCTGGGTGGTGTTGTGGAGGGAACGTGGTGAACGTCCGGCGACGGTGGGTGTCGGTGCTGGCAGCGGTCGCGCTGGTGGGGTCGTTGCTGGGGTTCTCGGCGGTAGTGGTCGAGGGGGTCGCGCCGGTCGGTTCGCCGGTCGCGGCACCGGTGGCATCGGCTGCGCCGGTAGCTGGTGGTCTGGGCTACACGGCGCTCGCAGCGCCGTGTCGGGCGGTCGACACCCGCAACGCCGGCGGGACGCTCGGAGCGGGTGGCACTCGGGACTTCCGGATGCGAGGGAGCACGACGTTCGCCGCCCAGGGTGGGAACGCGTCGGGGTGTGGGGTGCCGTCGACGGCCGCCGCGGTCGAGGTGTCGATCACCGCGGTCACACCATCGGGTGCGAACGGGTTCGTCCGCGCGTTCCCCGCCGGGTCGAGTGTGAACGCGGCGTTCCTCAACTACACCGTCGGTCGGGGCATCACGAACACCGGCACCGTGCCGCTCAACACCGCGGTCACGAACGACCTGGGGGTCGCGAACTTCGGGGGGACGATCCACGTGATCGTCGACATCCAGGGCTACTTCGCACCCACCACCGGCTCGTCCTACGTGCCGCTCGCCGCGCCGTGCCGGGTGGTCGACACCCGCAACGCCGGCGGGACGATCACCGCGAACGGGTCCCGGGCATTCCAGGTCGCCGGAGCGGGCGGCGGGTTCGCCACCCAGGGCGGCACCGCAGGCGGGTGTGGGGTCCCCGACGGCGCATCGACGACCGGG
>CAYMKW010000125.1:0-7868 GCA_964391365.1 uncultured Microthrixaceae bacterium
TCGTCGGCGCCACGATGCTGATCGAGCAGAGCGGTCGCATCGTCCAACGGGTCCGCCTGGCCGGACCGGGCAGCCCGGCGACGCCGGT
This sequence comes from uncultured Microthrixaceae bacterium, assembly GCA_964391365.1. Taxonomy (GTDB): domain Bacteria; phylum Actinomycetota; class Acidimicrobiia; order Acidimicrobiales; family Microtrichaceae; genus SXMI01. Next base: position 89 of record CAYMKW010000125.1, read on the forward strand.
GCCCGAAGCGGTGCCCGAGCCGGAGGCGGTGCCGGTCGTCCTCGAGCCCGTCGCAGTGGTCGAACCCGAACCGGAACCGGAGCCTGAACCGGTCGAGGTCGCCGAGCCGGAGCCCGAGCCCGAGCCGGAGCCGGAACCGGTGCCCGTGCTCGAGCCGGTCGCTCTGGTTGCGGACGTCGAACCTGAACCGGCACCGGAACCGGAACCCGAGGTCGAACCCGAACCCGTCCTGGTGCCCGAACCCGAACTGGTGCCCGCAGGCGGGGTCGCCCACGACGCGCTGACCATCGGCAGCAGCTCGGTCTCGGTGCGCGATCGGGCGAGCGTCGAGACGTTGACGGGTGTCCTGCTGGGGGCCTACGTGGCGTCCGGCGGCCCGGCCGCCAAGCGGGCCGCCGCCTGGGTCACAGCGGCCGCCGCACCGCCGAGTCTGGATCCCGAGACGTTCGCTGCGGGCGTCGACCTGCGCGGCCGGATCGGGCGGGTCACGACCCTGTTGCGCTGCGACGATCGGGACGTCACGTGGATCACCCGCCGCGTCGACGTCGACATCGAACTCGGACTCCGGCGGACACCCGTCCAGGACCCGGTGCTCGAGGGCCTGCTCGTCTGGTGGCGCTCGACCCGGTCCGTGCCCGTCGTCCTGAGCACCACCCAGGCGAGCGAGCTCGCCAGCTCCATCGCCGCGGTCGAGGATCAGCTCGACGGACACCCCTGGGCCGACGTCGTGACCCGACTCCGCGCCGCACTGCTCGACGGCGTCGTGCACGAACGCGAGGTCCTGCTCGACGTGGCGGGCGAGGACGCGAACGCGGACGGTTCCGGGGCACCGGACGACGCGCCGGCCACCCCGGAGCGACGACCGGTCAGCGGGCGCCCCGCGCCCACCGCAGCAGCTCGGCGCTCCTGAGGACGTTCGCCCCGAACGGGCGGACACCATCGCGGACCCGCCGGTCCGAGCTGACGACCACGACCGCCCGGTCGACCGGGAGCGTCGGCACCACGCCGATCAGGACGTCGTCCGCCTCCACGCCCACCGGACTGAAGTGCGTCCGGACGCCGAGCGGCACGTGCACGGCCGGGCGTTCGCCGACGTCACCACCGTCGAACACGACGTGGACCTCGGCGCCGGTGCGCGACCGCAGGTCGGTGAGCAACCGGACGACCTGCTCGCGCTGCTCGGCGGGGCCCAGGTCCGGCCACGCCGACATGGACAGGTTGTAGCCGTCGACCAGCACGACCACACCCGGAACGCGCAGCAACTGCTCCACGCCCTCGACGGTTCCCTCGACCACCCCGCGCCGCAGTTGCACCGGCACCCGGCGGCGCCGGACCCGGGGCGCCGGCCCTGACCCGCTCGGCGCGGCGCCGGTGCCCGGTGCCTCGGGAGGCTCGAGGCTGATCCGGAGGGCGCCGGCGGCCCGGTCGAGGTCGTCGAGCAGCCGGACGAGCTCGTCCAGGGCGCTGCGTCGAGCCGCCTCGACCACCGGGTCGAGCACCTCCTGCGGCTCGGCCCGGACAGCCTGCAGCTCGGCGTGGACGGCGGCGGTCTCCCGCCGGGCATCGGCCAGTTCACGGACGGCCCGGTCCCGCTCGGCGACCAGCGCGTCGTACCCGGCGGACCGCTCGGCGATCTCCCGCTCCACCTCGACGCGCCTGGATCGCTCACGCTCCAGGTCGGAACGGACGGCCCGGAGCTCGTCGGCCCGGGCCGCGAGCTCCGACTCGCGTTCGGCGAGCGCGGACCGGACCCCGTCGAGGCGACGCTGCAGGGCCGAGTCCTGCGCCGCGGCCCGCTGCTCGGAGCGTTCGCTCCTGGCTCGTTCGACACGCTCGGCGAACTCCGCCTCCCACCCGTCGGGCCGTCTCAGCACCAGCACGGCGACGGGGTCGGGATCGGTGACCTCGTCGAGGGCTCGGGCGACCCGCTCCCGGAAAGCGGGGTCGGCGTCCAGGACCTCCCGGACCGTCGCGACGGTTCGTTCGGCTGTCCGTCCGCGGAACCCGAGGAGCGGGCGCAACGGTGCCGGCGGTGGAGCGCCCCCCGGCTCGGTACCCGACGTCCGGGCCACGGCGAGCGCCAGCTCGACGGTGGGGACCAGCAGGCGGGCCTCCGCGTCGACGGTCGCCCCCGACTCAGCCGTCGCTCGCGGCCAACTCGGCGGCGTCGGCGGCGTCGAGCACGACGACCGCATCACCCGTGCCGCACCAGTGGCACACGACGGACTCGACGTCCTCGTCGAGCACCACCTCGTCCTCGACCTGGAGTTCCCCACCCACGGAGTAGTGGTGGAACGCACGTGACCGGCGGGTGCTCGTCACGTCGAATCGCGTGAGGTTGCCGCAGGCGGTGCAGCGATAGCGGACGACGGGGGCGCCCGGTTCGTTGTCGGTCCGGTCGGTCACGGCCGGATCGTAGCCGTGGAGGGGAGGGTCCTTGACAGCGAACACCTGTTCGTCTGTCATCGTGACGTGGGCGCACACGATCGGGACGGAGCCAACGCACGTCAGGGGTCGCTCGACGACCTGGGCACCCCCCTGGTCGACACGACGTTCGTCGTCATCGACGTCGCGACGACCGGCGGCTCCCCCGGCACGGACCTCCTGACCGAGGTCGGGGCGGTGCGGATCCGCGGCGGGGAGTGCACCGGCACCTTCGCCACCCTGGTCAACCCGGGGCGTGCCATCCCGCCGTCCATCACGGTGCTCACGGGCATCACCGAGTCGATGGTCGCCCGGGCGCCACGGATCGAGTCCGTCCTCCCCTCCCTGCTCGAGTTCATCGGCGACGCGGTCGTGGTCGGACACAACGTCCGCTTCGACCTGGGGTTCCTGGAGGCGGCGCTCGAGCGGGCGGGCCACCCCGCCCTGCGGCCGCGATCGGTCTGCACGGTGGCGCTGGCCCGGAGGCTCCTCCGGGACGAGGTGCCGAACTGCAAGCTGGGCACCCTGGCCAGCCACCTGCGACTCCCCCACCGGCCCTCGCACCGGGCCCTGGACGACGCGCTGGCGACGGCCGACCTGCTCCACGTGCTGTTGGATCGGGCCGGCCGGTTCGGCGTCCGCGGCCTGGACGACCTGGCCGGCCTGCCCGGGATCGCCGGCCACCCTTCCGCCGGGAAGCTGGCCCTCACCGACCGGCTGCCCCGCACCTCCGGGGTCTACCTGTTCCGCGACCGGGCCGGACGGGTGCTCTACGTCGGCAAGGCCACCAACCTGCGGGCCCGGGTGCGCAGCTACTTCTCGACCGATGAGCGCCGCAAGGTCGGCGCGCTGCTGCGGGCGACGGAGCGGATCGACCACAAGGTCTGCCCCTCGACACTCGAGGCCGAGGTCCTCGAGACCCGCCTGATCCGCGACCTCCTCCCCCGGTACAACCGACGGGGCACCCGCTGGCAGCAGGCGCCGTACCTCAAGCTGACCCTGGGCGAGACGTTCCCCCGACTCTCGGTGGTCCGCTCACCCCGGGACGACGGCGCCGTCTACCTGGGGCCGCTCCGTTCGCGCGCCCAGGCCCGCAACGTCATCGAGGCCATCGAGACCGTCGCCCCCCTGCGGCGCTGCGCCGCCCCGGTCCGGGCGGGCAAACCACGTCCGGCGCCGTGCACGGCCGCCCAGCTCGGTGTGGCCAGCTGCCCCTGCGCCGGCGGGGTGGACCCGGCCGACTACCGCCGGGCCGTCGATCTGGTCGTCGCCGGGCTGACGGGGCGGCCGGAGGTGCTCGTCCAACCGCTGCACGAACGCATGCGCTCGCTCGCCGCCGCCGAGCGGTTCGAGGAGGCGGCGAACGTGCGCGAACGACTCGCCGACCTGTGCGCCGCGCTCCGACGGCAACGGGACCTGGACGCGCTGGTCAACAGCGGCAGGATGGTCGTCCACCTCGAGCACGGCGAGGCGCTCGAGCTCCGCCACGGCGTCCTGTGGCGGGCCTGGCCTCCCGGTGACCCCGACCGGGCCATGTTGTGGGACGACCGGTCGGACGACGCGGCACGGACCGTCGAGATGCAGCCGGCCGCGCTCCCGGAGCCGGGCCGGCCGGTGCCGCTGGAGCTGGCCGACGAACTACTGGTCGTGGCCGGCTGGCTGCAGCGTCACGCCGATCGGGTCCGACTGGTCCACGCCGAGTCCCCGTTCGCGTCGGTGTGGCCAGGTGTGGCCGAGGTCCGGCCGGCACCGGCACCCAACCGAGCGGCCAGGGACCGGAGGCTCAGCGCTCGCCGTCGTCCGGCGGCCTGACGGCGCGACTCGCCGCCACCAGCGCTCCGAGTGTCCGGGCGGCCCGACCGTCGTCGACGGCGGCCGCCGCCCGCTCCACCCCGTCCGCCAGTGTCTCCACCACGTCGGCGACCACCAGGGCCGCACCGGCGTTCAACAGGACGGTGTCCCGGATCGGGCCGGGTTCACCGGCCAGCACCTCGCCGGCCGCCCGGGCGTTGGCCGCCGGGTCGCCGACGGCGAGTTGGTCCAGTGTGGCCCGACGGAGACCCACCGACTCAGGCGTGACGCTCGACCGGTCGACGACCTCGCCGTCCCGGATCCGCAGGACCGTCGTCGCGGTCGTGGTCGTCAGCTCGTCCAGGCCGTCCTCGCCGCGGACCACCCACGAGTGGATCGCCCCGCGGGCAGCGAGCACGTCGGCGACCAGCTCGACCAGCCGGAGGTCGGCGACACCGAGCACCTGCCGGCGCACATGGCCCGGGTGAGAGAGCGGACCGAGCACGTTGAACACCGTCGGGATGCCGAGCTGCGCCCGGACGGGGGCGACGTGGCGCATGGCGGGGTGGAACATCCGGGCGAAGGCGAACCCGACGCCGGCCTCGCGAACGCAGGCGACGACGCCCGCTCCATCCAGGTCGACCTCGACGCCGAGCGCCTCGAGCAGGTCGGTCGACCCCGAGGTGGACGACGCCGCCCGGTTGCCGTGCTTGCAGACGGTCGCCCCGGCGGCCGCGGCGACGACCGAGGCCATGGTCGAGACGTTGAACGCCCGGCCGCCGAGCGCCGCCGAGCCACCGGTGCCGACGACGTCGACCGTGCCGGCCGGGTCGTCGAGGGGCAGGGGCGCCGCTGCGTCGAGCATCGCGTCGACGAGCCCGACGACCTCGGCCGAGGCCTCCCCCTTGGAACGGAGCGCCACGGCGAACGCCGCGACCTGGGCCTCGGTGGCCTCGCCGGCGAGGATCCGTTCGAGCGCGGCCCGACAGGTGGCGGCGTCCAGGTCCTCACCGGCGACGAGGCGACGGAGGACGCCGGGCCACGCCCCGGCCGCGCCGAACGCTCCCACTCGGCTCAGCCCACCGAGGCGGAGGACTTGGCGAGCGCCCGCTGCCGGCGACGACGGCGGATGATCCGCTGGCGCTCCCGCTCGGTGGCCCCGCCCCACACGCCGTTGTGCTCCCGCTCGTCGATGGCGTGCTCGAGGCACTCCGCCTGGACGGGACACGCAGCGCAGATCTCCTTGGCGGTCTCGGCCTCCTCGTCGGTGGCCGGGTAGAAGATCATCGGGTCGAGGCCCCGACAGGCGGCCTCGGAGGCCCACACGGTGTCCATGGGCGGATTCTGGCAACCGCCGTCTGTCGTGTCCAAGCGAGATGCCCTGCGTCATCGGGCGTTCACATCCACGTTTCGGAGCCCCCGGCGTATCCTTGCTGGGTGCCGCACCAGCCGTTCGTCCGTGCCGAGTCCATCGACGCCCTCCGCGACCGGGAGTTCGACCTCTTGGTCGTCGGCGGCGGCATCACCGGCGCCGGTGTCCTGCTCGACGCCGCCGCCCGCGGCATGCGCGCCGCCCTGATCGAACGCGACGACTTCGCCTCGGGTACCTCGTCGAAGTCCTCCAAGCTCGTCCACGGCGGCCTCCGCTACCTGCAGCAGGGCGAGATCGGCCTGGTCTACGAGGCGCTCGCCGAACGCCAGCGCCTGCTCCGCAACGCTCCGCACCTGGTCAAGACGCTCCCGTTCCTGATCCCGATGTTCGGCAAGGGCGGGGTGATCCCGGCCAAGATCTCGCGACTGCTCGGCACCGCCATGTGGGGCTACGACGTCACCGGCGGCTGGCGGGTCGGACGGATCCACCAGCGGCTCAGCCACGACGAGGCGCTGAGCTACATGCCGACCCTGCCCACGGAACGGCTGGTCTCGGCGTACCTGTACTACGACGCCGCCGCCGATGACGCCCGCCTCGTGCTCACCGTCCTGCGGACCGCGGCGCTCGACTTCGGTGCGGTCGTCGCCAACCGGGTCGGCGCCGTGGGGATCTCCAAGGACGCCCGGGGCCGGGCCGACGGTGTGCACGTCGTGGCCGACGGCGAGGAGTTCACGGTGCGGGCGCGATCGGTGGTCAACGCCGCCGGGGTGTGGGCCGACGACGTCCGGACCATGGACGAGGGCGTCGACCCCGACTCCATCCGGCCGGCCAAGGGGATCCACCTCACCGTGCCGTGGGAGAAGGTCCGCAACCAGATCGCCGCCGTCGTGCCCGTCCCGTCGGACCGACGTTCCGTGTTCGTGGTGCCCAACGGTCGGTTCACCTACATCGGAACCACCGACACCGACTACGACGGGCCGGTCGACGACCCCCAGTGCACCGCCGAGGACGTCGAGTACCTGCTGTCGGCGCTGAACTTCTCGTGCACGACCGAGATCACCCCGGAGGACGTGGTCGGCACCTGGGCCGGCCTGCGACCGCTGGTCAAGTCGGCGTCGTCGGGCCGCACCGCCGACCTGTCCCGACGCCACAAGGTGGCGACCTCCGACTCGGGTGTCGTCACGATCACCGGCGGCAAGCTGACGACCTACCGGGAGATGGCTGCCGACACCGTCGACGAGGTGGTCGAGTCGGTGCTGGCCGCCGGGAGCGGATTCGCCGGCTACCCCGGCAGTTCCACCAAGCGGCTGCGGCTGCGCGGCACCGCCGGCTACGACACGATCGGCCTGGCCGCCGAGGCGTTCCCGGCCGTCCCCCTCGACGTCGTCGAGCACCTCGCCAACCGCTACGGCGGTGAGGCCCGCGAGCTCATGGCGGCGATCCAGCAGGACCCGTCACTGCTCGAACCCGTGGTGTCCGGACTCCCCTACACCCGCGCCGAGGTCGAGTACGCCGTGCGCCACGAGATGGCGGGCGACGTCGACGACATCCTCAACCGGCGCACCCGGTCCCGGCTGCTCGCACGCGACGACTCGGCGGACGCCGCCGCCGCCGTCGCCGCCACGATCGGCGCCCACCTCGACACGCCGGCGAACGTGCTCGAGTCCCAGGTCGAGGCGTACCAGTCGTCGGTTCGACACGAACGGACCGCGGCCGACCTGCCCGAGACGCACCTGGACGCCCTCATCGGCGCCTGAGCCGCCGGGCCACCGTCGGGATCCCGGGCTGCGGACGTCTCAGTTGAGTCCGGACGTCGTGCCGCCCAGCAGCGAGACACCGAACAGCAGTCCGAACAGCACGGCCACCAGGATGCCGATGCCGCCCATGACCAGGCCGGCGATCGCCATCCCCTTGCCGTTGCCACCGAGTTCGTCGGCCTTCCTGAGTCCCAGGTAGCCCGTGATCAGGGCGGCGATCGCCGAGACGAGACCGAGCGGCCAGCAGCACAGCGCCAGCACGAGCGTCACGATGCCGCAGACGAGCGAGGTGACGGCCAGCGTGTTCTGGTCGGTGGTGGCCACGCCCGGCACGTACGGCTGCGCAGGCGGCGGGGCGAACGAACCAGGGGGCGGCGGGTAGGCGCCGGGCGGCGGCGCTGCGCCGGGCGGCGGCGCTGCGCCGGGCGGCGGCGGG
>CAYMKW010000126.1:0-2041 GCA_964391365.1 uncultured Microthrixaceae bacterium
CTCATCCGGGCCGACCTGCTCCACACCTGCAGGCAGTTCGAGACGGACCATGAACTCGGGGGCGGCCTCGCGACCGACGACGGCCAAGGTCGCCGCCGGTGGATCGGCGAGCGCGACGCGGCGATCCCACTCCGCCTCCGCCAGCTCGTCGGGGTCCGCTCGGACGGATGCCCGGACCACGGGGTGCTCCGGGGCGCGTGTCTGCAGGAGCACCGACCCGAGCGATCGGCCCCGACCACCGGTGAGTCGTCCGGCGGCGACGACCAGGGCCAGGGCCTGCTCGGCCGCCCGGTACCGGGGAGCGAGGAGCTCGGCGTCGAACTCGAGGAAGGCGACCAGGCCGGCTCGATCCACACGGTGGAGGACCGCCTCCGTCCCGACCACCACCCGGGCACGGTCGAGCGCCGGGTCCGAGGGTCCCGGTCGCTCACCGCCGGTCAGGGAGCACACCGGCTCCCGCACCAACGCCTCCAACTGCTCACGAACGGTGCTGACTCCCGGGCGGAGGTTCGCCGTGGCGGTCGAGCCACAGGCCCGGCAGACCCGCGGGCGACGGGTGTCACACCGGGCACACACCAGTTCGCCCGCGTCGTCCTGGCGCACCGTCGCACCGCAGAGCTCGCAGTCGAGCAGTCCACCGCAGGTCCGACAGGCCAGGAGCCGGGCGCGTCCGGTCCGGTTGAGCACGCAGACGACCCGTTCGCCGGCGTCGAGGGTGAGGCGGATCTGCTCCACGAGGGCGGGGGCGAACAGTCCCGAGCGACCCCGGTCCTCCTCACGTCGGTCGACCACCCGCACCGTTGGCCAACCGGCCCGGAACGCCGCCCGATCCACGACCGGCCCGGAAGCGGCGGCTCGACGGGCCTCGAGCGACGGCACGGGCGAGACGAGGAGACAGGGCACACCCGCTCGCCGTGCCCGTTCGATCGCGAGCTCGCGAGCGTTCCAGGTCGGGGACGCCTCGTTCTGCAGACGCTCGTCGTGTTCGTCGATCACGACGATCGACCGCAGCACCGGCGCCGGGGCGAACACCGCGCCCCTGCCGCCCACCACGGTTGCCCCAGCGGCAGCAGCAGCGAAGTCACGGGGCCAACGCGCGGCGAATGCACCGGCCCGGCGCAGGCCCGTTCCCACGCGCGTCACCGTGGTGGCCGAGGGAGCGACGACGATCGACTGGCCGAGCTCCGCCGCCGCGAGGGCCACATCGACCGGGTCCCCGTCCACCGGGTACTCGAGCAGGTGGACCCCCTCCCCACGCTCCAGCAGCTCCGTCGCCCGCTCGTGACCGCGGACACGAGGTGGGCGGTGCTCCTGCCTGACCACCGTCGACACCCGGCGCTCCGGCGACGCCAGCCGGAGGAACGTCGCCGTCCTCCCGGCCCACCGCCACGCCGCCCAGCGACACAGCGCCTGGACATTGGCGTCCGGACCGATGCCGCTGACCTGCCGCAACGGAGCGAGCGTGACCCCCGGCGGGGACTCGGGGTCGAGGGCGACGACCCAGCCGCGGACCCGCCGTCCGGCCAGGTCCACGCGCACGATGGTTCCCGGGACGATCCGGTCCGCGAGTTCGTCAGGAACGCGGTAGTCGAACGCCCGGTCCACGGCGGGGACGTCGACGTGCACCGACACGGTGCGCGGCGACGTCACCTCAGGGACCTCGTCGACCGGAGGCTGCGGCCCCGGGCCGCTCGCTCAGCCGAGGCCCAGTTCCGAGCGGAGCGCGTCCACCCGGTCGGTTCGCTCCCAGGTGAAGCCGTCGCCGGAGCGGCCGAAGTGACCGTAGGCCGCCGTCTGCTTGAACACCGGTCGCCGGAGGTCGAGGTCCCGGACGATCGCCGCTGGGCGCAGGTCGAACACCGCCCGAACCGCAGCGTCGAGGGCCTCGGGGTCGACCGTGTTGGTCCCGAAGGTCTCGACGAGGATCGACACCGGGTGCGCAACGCCGATCTCGTAGGCCACCTGCACCTCGCACCGCGAGGCCGCACCGGCCGCCACCACGTTCTTCGCGACCCAGCGGGCGGCGTAGGCGGCCGAGCGG
>CAYMKW010000126.1:2051-7855 GCA_964391365.1 uncultured Microthrixaceae bacterium
GTCCACCTTGGAGGGGTCCTTGCCGGAGAACGCGCCCCCACCGTGTCGAGCTGCACCACCGTAGGTGTCGACGATGATCTTGCGCCCCGTCAGTCCGGCGTCGCCCACCGGGCCGCCGATGACGAACCGGCCGGTCGGGTTCACGAACACCTCGTAGTCGTCGTCTGCGAACTGCTCGGGGACGACCGGCTTGATCACGTGCTCGATCAGGTCGGGGCGGATGTCGCGGTCACGGTCGACGCCGTCGTTGTGCTGGGTCGAGATGAGGACCGTCCGGAGGGCCACGGGACGACCCCCCTCGTAGTCGAAGGTCACCTGGGTCTTGCCGTCGGGGCGGAGGTACGGGATCGTCCCGGCCTTGCGGACCTCGGCGAGCCGCTCGGCCATCCGGTGGGCGACGTTGATCGGCATCGGCATCAGGACGTCGGTCTCGTCGCAGGCGTAGCCGAACATCATTCCCTGGTCGCCGGCGCCCTGCTTGTCGAGGTCGTCCTCCTCGCCCGCGGAACCGGAGCGGACCTCCTCGGAGTCGTCCACGCCCTGGGCGATGTCGGGCGACTGCGGGTCGATGGCGACCATGACTCCGCAGGTGTGACCGTCGTAGCCGAAGCTCTCGTTGTCGTAGCCGATCTCACAGATCGTCTGGCGGACGGTGCCCGGGATGTCGAGGTAGGCGTCGGTGGTGATCTCACCGCCGACGATGGCGAGACCGGTCGTCACGAAGGTCTCGCAGGCGACCCGGGCGGCCGGGTCCTGCGCCAGGATCCCGTCGAGGATGGCGTCCGAGATCTGATCGGCCATCTTGTCCGGGTGTCCCTCGGTCACGGATTCCGAGGTGAACGTCCACTTGGTCATCTTCGCTCCCTGTTGGCCACCGTCGCACGGTGGTGTTCGTGCCCCGCGCACGCGGGACATCCGACGGTCCCCTGGGGGACCCACTGCCGCCCGACGGGCCTCAGCCGACCTGTCCGAGTCGTCCGCTCGTGCGGACCTCGAGCACGGCGTCGAGCACAGCGGCCGCCACCTTAGACTTGGTCGTGAGCGGGACGTGGCGAACGTCCCCCGACCGGTCCAGGATCCGGACCTCGTTGGTCTCGTGCTCGAAGCCCACACCCGCGGCGGAGACGTCGTTCACGACGAGCAGGTCCGCCCCCTTCGACTCGAGCTTGGACCGGGCGTGCTGCTCGACCTCGTCGGTCTCAGCAGCGAACCCGACCACCGTCTGGCCCTCGTGGCGGGTGCGGCCGAGCTCAGCGAGGATGTCGATGGTCGGGCGCAACTCGACCAACGGGACACCGTCGGCCTTCTTCAGTTTCGTCGAAGCCGGGGACACCGGGGTGAAATCGGCGACGGCGGCCGCCATCACGACGACGTCCGAGGACGACGCGTGCTCCCCCACCGCCCGGTGCATCTCGTCCGCCGTCGCCACCGACACCACGTGCACGCCCGGCCGAACCGGCAGCGAGGTGGTCGTGATGATCGTGACCTCGGCGCCGCGTGCCGCGGCCTCGTCGGCGAGCGCATGGCCCTGCCGGCCCGAGGAACGGTTGCCGAGGAACCGGACCGGATCGATCGGCTCCCGGGTCCCCCCGGCGGTCACCAGCACGCGCAGTCCCGCCAGATCCCGGGCTCCCGGACCGAGGACGCGCTCCACGGCCGACACGATTGACTCCGGGTCGGCCAGTCGACCGGCGCCCACATCACCGCCCGCCAGTCGCCCGGACTCGGGTTCGACGACGACCACGCCGCGGGACCGGAGCGTGTCCACGTTGTCGCGGACCGCCGGGGGCTCCCACATCTCGGTGTGCATGGCCGGACAGACCACGACGGGGGCCCGCGTGGCGAGCAGCGTGTTGGTCAACAGGTCGTGGGAGTAGCCGGTGGCCAGCGCCGCGAGCAGGCGGGCGGTCGCCGGAGCGACCAGCACCAGGTCGGCGGACTGACCCAACCGAGTGTGAGGGATCGGATCGCCGTCGTCCCAGAGGGAGGTGCGGACAGGCTCGGACGCCAGCGCCGAGAGCGTCACCTGACCGACGAACCTGGTCGCCGACTCCGTCATGACGGGCACGACGTGCGCACCGTCATCGACGAGTCGACGACACACCTCGACCGCCTTGTACGCGGCGATCCCGCCGCAGACGCCGAGGACGATGCGACGGCCGGCGAGTGCCGACACCGTGGACGTCCCGCTCAGTCCTCGGCCTCGACCGGGCCGGTGGGGAGGGCCTCCTCGAGTCCGAACTCACCCTCGACCTCGGTCACACGGCGGAGCGACTCTGGGATCTCCTTGCCCGTGGCTCCGCCAACGCCCTCGATCTTGTCCGCATCGATCTCCTCGAAGGCGATCGACAGCGGCTTGCGGGCGGTGGAGGTCACCTGCGGTGGCACCACGGTCCCCAGGGCATCACCGAGCTGGTTGTAGTACGTGTTGATGTCCCGGGCCCGGCGGGCACCGAGGGTCACGAGGGAGAACTTCGACCCGGCACGGCCGAGCAACTCCTCCACGGGGGGCGACATCATCGAGTTCGTGCTCTCGGCCACGCTTGCTCCAGTGCTGGTCTGCGGCGACTCCCTGCAGGGCCGCCGAAGCAGCCCGCTGGGACCCGGCGATGGTAGCAGAGGCGTCGCGGGGAGGCCCCTCAGGGGGCGGTCCGCTGCGCCCGGGCGCGACGGCGTGCCGCATCGACCAGCCGACGCACCTCGTCCACCGCATCGTCCAGGTCGTCGTTGATGACCCGGACCATCCCCAGACGATCTGCGACCTCCGACTCCTCGGCCGCCTTCGCCAGACGCTGCACGACCCGGTCGTCATCGTCGCCCCGGCCTCGCAGACGGGCTTCCTGGGCGGCTGCGTCGGGGGCCTGGATGAAGATCAGGAGCGCATCCGGGTATCGGCGCTGCACCAGCTCGGCACCGTGGACGTCGATCTCGAACAGCACGTCGCAGCCCGGGGGCGGATCCGGGAGCGGACTCCCCTGCAGGTAGTCGAGGAACGACACCCACTCGAGGAACCCGCCGGAGGCGGCGTGCGCCTCGAACTCGGCCCGGGATGTGAAGTGGTAGGCCTCGGGTGACTCCCCCTCCCGGCGTGCTCGGGTCGTCCACGAACGCGACAGCCACAGGCCGGGGTCGTCGGACACGAGTCGTTCGACGATCGTGCCCTTCCCGACGCCACCGGGCCCCGAGACCACGACGACAGCCGTACCGGGCGGGAGCGCGCCTGCGGTCACGGTCGAACCCCCGGGAACCCGAGCGGGAACTCGGCGACGAGACGCTGCCGCTGCACCGGGGACAGTTCCCCAACGGCCAGGGAACCATCGACACCGAGCCGGCCCAGCGCCCGGCGGGTGTCGGACTTCCGTGCGTCGGGCAGCGACTCGAGGATGAACAGCACCGTGGTGCGACCCCAGGGGGCGGACGACGCTGCGTCCAGACAGTGGCCGAGCGAGAGTCCCCCCGAGCCCAGCCGCTCGGCCAGCTCCGCCCGATCCTCACGGACGGAGGCGGCCCAGTCGAGGGCGGCCCGATGCAGTTCGTCGGCGCTCGCCGGCTCCACCGCTGTCAGATCGCGGTCGCAACCGCGGCCGCAGCGGCGACCGGGTCCTCGGCGTGCGTGACGGTCCTGCCGATGACGAGCAGGTCGGCTCCGTTGGCCGCCGCCTCCTGAGGGGTCGCCCACCGGGCCTGATCGTTGAGTTCCGCTCCGGGCAGACGGATTCCCGGAACCACGCGCTTGAGCCGTGGAGCCAGGTCCCAGGCGGTCTGCAGGTCCGACGCGGCGAGCACGAGGCCCCCACAACCGCCTTCCACCGCCACCCGGACCCGGTTCGGCACCACGTGGTCGGGAGCGGAGTCGTCACTGGTGAGCACGGTCACGCCGAGCGCACAGGGCGCCGGCAGTCCGGCCCGGTCCGCGCCCTCGGCCAGACCCTCGACGCCGGCCCGCAGCATGTCGACGCCACCCATGGCGTGGAGCGTGAGGTACTCCACACCCAGGGCACCCAGCACTCGACAGGACCGGTTGACCGTCGTCGGGATGTCCCACATCTTCAGGTCCAGGAAGACCTGGTACCCCAGGTCGCGCAGGGAACCGATCGCGTCCGGTCCGGCAGCGCTGAACAGCTCGAGGCCGACCTTGGCCACACCGAAGTAGTCGACCAGCGATGCGGCCAGGCGGTTCGCCGCCACGAGGTCGTCCACGTCGAGGACCAGCGCCAGTCGACGGCGGGTCTCGTCGCTCACCTCCACCCCGGTCCGGCCCGGGGCCCCTGCGTCAACCATGCGCTCCTCCGATCAGTTCCGTCACCGTAGCCACGCCGTGCCTGACGCACCACGATGCCAGTTCATCCAGGACCCGCTGGACCGAACGCGGGTCGGCGAACGTCGCCGTTCCCACCTGGACCGCCGAGGCGCCCGCCAACAGGAACTCCACGGCATCGACACCGCTGGCCACCCCGCCCACGCCCACGATCGGCAGATCCGGCAGCGCGTGGTGCACGGTGTAGACCGCCCGCACGGCGACCGGGTGGATCGCCGGGCCGGAGAGCCCGCCTCCGCCGGCGCCCAGGACGGGTTGGCGGGTCTCGGTGTCGACGACCATGCCCAGCAGGGTGTTCACCAGCGTGACCGCGTCGGCACCGGCCTCGGCCACGGCCGCAGCGACCTCGACCAGGCGGTCGGTGTTGGGACTGAGCTTCGCCCACAGCGGACGACCGGCGGCCGCGCAGGCGGTGATGACGGCGGCGGATGCCTCCGGGTCGTGAGCGAACAGGTGCGAACCTCCGCCCAGGTTGGGACACGACAGGTTCACCTCGACCGCCACGACCTGCGCCGGGCAGTCCGCCAGTGCGGCAGCGGCGGCGGCGTAGTCCTCGATGCTCCGCCCCCAGATGCTCGCGACGACGGTCGCGCCCGCGTCGATCAGTCCGGGGAGGGAGTCCCGTCGCCACGCAGCGACACCCGGCCCCTGGAGTCCGACGCTGTTGAGCATCCCGCCGGTGGTGGCGTGCACCCGCGGGGCGGGGTTGCCCGGCCACGGCTCCGAGGAGAGGGACTTGACCACGACGGCCCCGAGTCCGGCCAGATCCACGAAGTCGGACAGCTCGGCACCGTGTCCCGCCGTGCCCGAGGCCGTGGCCACGGGGTTCGCCAGCTCGACGTGGCCGACCGAGGTCCGGAGGTCGACTCCACCGGCACGGGCAGGTCGCCGGCGGCGACTCCTCACGACTCGGCGCCCGCTCGCCCGGCCGGAGGGCCGGGATCGGCACCGCCGGCCGGAGGGCCGGGATCGGCACCGCCGGCCGGAGGGCCGGGATCGGCATGGAACGACTGGAGGCTCCGGACGCCGAGGTCCCTCGTCGTCCACTCCGCCAGACCGTTCGCCGCCGCCAGTGCGGCAGCCGCCGTGGTGAGCAACGGGATCCCGGCACTCCCGGCGGCGTGCCGGAGGTGGGCACCATCGGCCCGAGGCCCCCGACCACGGGGACTGTTGACCACGAGATCGATGCGGCCGCTCTCGATCATCTCGACGCCGTCGAGGCCGTCCTCGGGGTCGCCGGCGGCCCGCTGGAGCTTGGCCACGACCTCGGCGACCGGGATCCCCTCGGCCCGCAGGTGGGCGGCGGTCCCGGCCGTGGCGACGAGTTCGAAGCCGAGCTCGTGGAACCGTCGGGCCGCCCGCAGACCGACGGGCTTGTCCCGGTCGGCCAGCGACATGAACACCGTCCCCGACTGGGGCATCCGGTCGCCGGCGGCGAGCTGCGACTTGGCGAAGGCCATCCCGAAGGTGGCGTCGATGCCCATGA
>CAYMKW010000127.1:0-5859 GCA_964391365.1 uncultured Microthrixaceae bacterium
CCACGTCGCGTAACGTGGACCCGGTCGCCGGTCGGAGGGGCGGGCGACCAACGCACACCGGTGCTGAGCATCCGGGCGATCACAGGAGCACCACGTGGCCACCGCGACCGACACGACCGTCCTGGACCCGTACCTGCGCTACCTGTGGGACACGCAGGCCACCGACCTGCACCTCGCAGTCGGCACCGAGCCCCGGGTCCGCATCGACGGCGCCCTCTACGCCATCCCCGACCAGCCGCCGGTGGACGAGCCCACGCTGGTCGCGATCCTGGAGGGTCTGATCCACGGCAGGGACCGGGACACCTTCGAGGACGAACGGCAGCTGGACTTCGCGTTCACCTGGGGTGGCACCGCCCGGTTCCGGGCCAACGCCTTCTTCCAGATCGACCGGCCCGCCCTGGCGCTCCGGCTGATCCCCACCGAGATCCCCTCGCCCGACCAGCTCGGCCTGCCGGCCAGCACCGCCGGCCTGCTCAACCGCCCCCACGGGCTGGTGCTCGTCACCGGTCCCACCGGTTCGGGCAAGTCCACGACGCTCGCGGCGATGATCAACTACATCAACCAGACCCGCCCGGTGCACATCCTCACCATCGAGGACCCGATCGAGTACATCCACCCGTCCCGCACGGCGCTCGTCAACCAGCGTGAGGTCGGCGAGGACTGCACCAGCTTCTCCGAGGCGCTCCGTGCCGCCCTCCGTGAGGACCCCGACGTCGTCCTGGTCGGCGAGATGCGCGACCTGGAGACCATCTCGCTGACCCTCACCCTGGCCGAGACCGGCCACCTGGTGTTCGGCACCGTCCACACCAACGACGCCTCCCAGACCATCGACCGCGTCGTCGACGTGTTCCCCGCCGACCAGCAGGACCAGATCCGCACCCAGTTCTCCATGTCGCTCGCCGCGGTCATCTCCCAGCGGCTCGTGCCCCGCGTCGGTGGCGGCCGGGTGGCGGCCTACGAGGTGCTCATGGGCACCCCGGCGGTCACCAACCTGATCCGCGAGAACAAGGTCCGCCAGCTCCGCAACATCCTCGCCACCGGCCAGGAGGCCGGGATGATGGTGCTCGAACAGCACCTGGCGTCGCTCGTCGCCGCCGGCACCATCACCTACGAGGACGCCGTGGCCGCGTCGGTCCACCCCGAGGACATCGCCGGCATGGCCAACATGGTCCGCCAGTCCACCCCCGCCAGTTGAGCCCCACCGCCTGGGTCCTGTTCGCCGCCGCGCTGCTGCTGGCGGCCGCCGTCGGTTCGTTCACCTGCGTGGTGATCGACCGGATGCCCTACGAGCTCGACGAACCCGACGAGTACGGCGACCGGTGGGGGACCCGTACCTGGCGTGAGGTGGCCGCCGGCCGCAGCCGCTGCGACTCCTGCGACGCCGACGTGCGCAGCACCGACAACATCCCGGTGCTGTCCTACCTGCTGCTGCGGGGACGGTGCCGGGAGTGCAGCGACCGGATCCCGGCGTTCCACCTGCTCGTCGAACTGCTCGTCCCGCTGCTGTTCGCCCTCACGTTCTGGCGGTTCGGGTGGAGCTGGGCGCTCCTGCCCGTGGCGGTGCTGATCCCGCCCGCCGTGGCGCTCGCCGTGATCGACCTGCGCACGTTCATCGTCCCCACCCGGATCATCTGGCCCACGTTCTTCGTCGAGGTCGCCGTGTGCGTCGTCGCCGCCGGGCTGCTCGGCCGCTGGGACCTGCTCGTCGGCTGCGCCGTCGGCCTGGCGGTGTTCGCCGGGCCGCTGTTCGCCATCTGGTTCATCCACCCCCGCGGCATGGGGTTCGGTGACGTCCGCCTGAGCGTGCTCGTCGGCTGGACCGTCGGCTTCTACGCCGACGGTTCGGCGCTCGCCGCCGGGATCCTGGTCGCCGTCGCCCTGTTCCTGGCGGCCGTCCTGGGGGTCATCATCGGGATCGGCGCCCTCGGGGCCCGCGGTCGCAAGGCGCAGGTGCCGTTCGGCCCGTCGATCGTCCTGGGCGGCTACACGGCGATCGTGCTCGCCGCCCCCATCCTGGAGGCGTTCGGCGGCACCGGCACCGCCTGAGCGAACCCTTTGGAACGGGTTGTTCTGCCCCTAGCCTGTCGTTGACACCCCGACCGGGGGTCCGTGAGGCTGGGCGGGTCCACGACCCGCCGTGGAACCGGGCCCGGGAGGCCCGGGATCACACGCCACACAGGGAGCGAACACATGGAGCTGCGCCACCGCACGCAGCTGGGGCAGGCCGACCGTTCGGCCCGTCGCGCCCCGCTCCGTGTCGCCGCCCGTCGCCCGGTTCGCCCGGTTCCCGCCGGCCAGGCCGGCGTGGGGCTGGTCGAGTCGCTCGTCGCCGTGGCGCTCCTGTCGACCGTCGTCCTGGCGCTCGCCTCGGGGATGCTGTCGCTGCTCGGCACCAGCCGGGCCAACGCCCAGACCCAGAAGCTCCAGGCCGCCGTCACCGCCTGGACCGAATCGCTCAAGGTCATCCCCTACGAGGACTGCGCCACCCCCGCCGACTACGACCTGGCCAACCCGCCCGCCGGGTGGACCGCACCCACCAACGGCACCGCCACCGTCACCGCCGTCGAACACTGGCAGCCCGACCCCGGCGGGTTCGGCACGTTCGGCGCCACCTGCCCGACCGGAGCCGGTGGCACGGCCGCCGACGCCGGCGCCCAGCGGATCACCGTGGACGTCGCCACCGACGACGCCTCCACGACCGCGCAGATCGTCGTGCGCCGGCCGGTCGCCGGGGTCGGGCCGTGATCCGGCACCGCTCCCGCAGCCAGACGGGCGCCACGCTGATCGAGGTGCTCGTCGCGTCGGTCGTCGCCATCGTCATCGCCGTACCCATGTTGAGCTGGCTCAACACCACGCTGAAGGCCACCGCCACCGTCACCGACCAGCTCGGCCGTTCCAACGAGACCGGCCTGCTCAACGCCTACTTCCCCCGGGACGTCGCCGGGGCCCGATCGGTGACGTCCACCGGCCAGCTGTCCACGCTCGAGGACTGCGGTCCCGGCCCCGGCCAGGACGGCCGGGCGGTGCTCGTGCTGATCTCCGCCGGCTCCGACCCGCAGCGGATCGTCTACGCAGAGGCGCCGTCGTCGGCCACCGGCAGCGCCACCAGCCTGTGGCGCCGCACCTGCGACCCGAACGATGCGGCCGGGCCCGTGCAGGGGACCGAGCTGTTCCGCAACATCACCCCCGGCTCCACCGTGGCCGCCTGCACCGGCCCGGCCGGATCCACCTGCGGGCTGGGTGCCACCCGGGTGGCCATGTCGACCACCCCGGCCGTGTCCGGTGTTCCCGTGCAGGTCGCCGCCACCCGCCGGGCGACCGACGACTCCGGTGGCGCCGACGACCCGACCCGACCCGGCAGCCGGCAGCCCATCGCCAAGGCGGTCGTCACCCCGTTCAAGGGCTACCGGGACACCACGTTCACCATCGACGCCCGGGCGTCGATCAACCAGACCAGCGGCGACCCGCTCACCTTCACCTGGACCGACCCGACCGGCGCGTCGTGCACACCGGTCGGTGACGATCCCGCCGTCCGGGCCTGCACGTTCGCCTCGGTCGGAGTGATCGGGGTCGGACTCGCCGCCTCCGACGGATCCGGAACCGGCAGTGCCACCGTCAACATCGAGGTCCTCAACCGTTCGCCGCAGGCCGCCGCCCCGCAGGTCGACCCGACGTCGGTCCCCGTCGGCGGGACCATCACCCTGACCGACACCGGCTCCACCGACCCCGACGGCGACCCGCTCACCTGGACCTGGGACCTGGGCGACGGGTTCAGCCCCGTCCAGGGGCAGACCGCGCAGGTCGTCGTGCCCGAAGGCGTCGAGCTCGGCGAACGGCAGGTGCGTCTCACCGTTGCCGACGACCAGGGCGGTTCCGACACCGTCTTCTCCTCGGTGTCGTTGACGGCAGCCGGGCAGCCGTCGAACGAACCGCTGATCACCGTGTCGCCGCTACCGGTGCTGGTCGGCGGCAACCCGAGGCCGTTGCTCGGCGGGGTGGGTGTGGGCCGGACGGTGTCGGCCACGTTCGGGCTGCGGGCCGGCGCGCCACCCGAGGTGAACGCCCTCGCCCTGTTCCGTGCCGGTGGCAGCCCGGCGAACGGCGACACCCCCTTCGCCAACTGCGACGGGTCCGCCGCGTCCTGCCAGCTGGACTTCCAGGCGGGCGACTCCGGCGACTTCGACCTGGTGGCCTTCCAGACCGCACCCGGCGCCAACCCGGTCGAACGAGAGCGCTACCGGTTCCGCATCGGCCGGGTGCCCGTGGCATCCATCCGGGTGACCGCGAGCGGTGGCGACGTCCCCAAGATCGTGACGTTCACCTCCGAGGACTCCACCGACCCCGACGGTGCCATCGTGTCCCGCCGCTGGGACTTCGGCTGCGGCAACCCGTCGTGCACCTCCACCGACGTCGCCCCGCTGTACACGTTCGAGACCCCGGGCACCTACACCGTCACGCTCACCGTGACCGACGCCGACGGGCTCGTCAGCCAGGCGACCGAGGTCGTCGAGGTGGCCGAGCTGTGAGCATCCAGCGCGCCCTGGAGGTGGTCCGCCGTCGGCTCGACGGGCGGGACCGGCGCGGCCAGGACGGCTACGTGCTCATGGTCGCCCTCGGGGTGATCGCCCTCACGTTCCTGACGATCATCGCCCTGCTCGGCCTGGCGTTCACCACCTCCAAGGTCACGACCGTGCAGCGGGAGGCGAACGAACGCAACCGGGCCGCCGACGGCGCCCTGGAGGCGGCGCTCACGGCCGTGGCCGACGGGGCTGCGCAGCCCTGCGACAGCATCCCCGCTGGCTCGCAGACCACCTTCACCGACGGCAGCGGCCCGGTGACCGTGGACGTCGAGTGCGTCACCGGCACCGGCGCCGAACTCGTCGACGACGCAGATGCCGACTTCGGCGGACCCGGCGTGTTCGTCGCCGATCAGGGCCAGGGTGCGCTGCAGACCGGTGACGGACCGCCGCTGCGCTTCGACGCCGACGTCACGGTGCGCGGCGGAGCCACCGGACCCAACGCGGGTGGTGGCCCCGCCTACCAGGTGTTGGGCCAGTACCGGCAGGGGCTCGCCGGTGTGGGCGTCGGCGACCAGGCGTCCACCGACTGCGGGCCGCTCGCCGCCGCCGGTGACCCGCAGCGGGTCGCGGACCGCAACGCCACGCCCCAGTGCGGGTTCGTGCAGCCGAACGGAACGCCGCTCGTGGACGCCCCACTGCCCCGGGACCAGGGCCGCTCGCCGCTGCGCAACGCGGTGAACCTGTCCGCCGCCACCTGCGCCACCACCACGTTCTCGCCCGGCTACTACGGGCCGGCCGCGGTGGAGAAGCTCAACACCCTGTTCGAGACCTGCGGCGCCACCACGTTCACCTTCACCCCCGGTCCGACCCCCGCCGACAGCCTCGTGCAGTTCGACGCCAACGACCCCGACGCCGGAGTGGATCGGGGCGCCCTGGTCATCGACAACCCGGCCGTGACGGTCGTCTTCGGCGTGCCGTCGGCCGCAGGGCTGGGCGGGGCACCGGTGCCGTTGTGCGATCGGGCGTCGTCGGGGACGAGCGTCGAGCTGTCGGGTCGCACGGCGCTGCGGCACCGGGCCGGACGCCTGGCGGTCTGCCCGGCCGACGGTCGGGCCGCCGTGACGCAGATCCCGAACGCCGCCGTGGAGCCGGAGGTCACGGTGACCTCGTCGAACTTCACATCACCCGCCGGGATCACCAGCCCCGCCACACCCTCCTACGCCACGTTCCCGCAGACCTGCGCCTTCCAGAACCCTCCCGGGGCCTGTCGAGCCCGCAACGTGCAGTTCACGACGACCAACCTGCCGGCGGTCCCCATGGAACAGGTGCAACTCGTCTT
>CAYMKW010000127.1:5869-7482 GCA_964391365.1 uncultured Microthrixaceae bacterium
GGAGGTCACGGTGACCGCGTCGAACTTCACGCCGGTGTCGGGCGTCGTCAGTCCCGCCACACCCTCCTACGCCACGTTCCCGCAGACCTGCGGGTTCCCGCCGATCATCGTGGAATCGCCCCAGGGCCTCTGCCGCAGGCGCAACGTGCAGTTCACGACGACCAACCTGCCGGCGGTCCCCATTGAACAGGTGCAACTCGTCTTCAACACCATCGAGACCCCGAAGACCCAACCCCAGGACCGCAACGTGGAGGTTCGTGTAACGAACGTCAGGTCGCCGGGGTCGAACTTCACGTGCAACTACACGGCGCTCGGACGAACTCCCGGGTTGGGCACTGCGATCGACCTGGGCGCCTGCGCACCCGCCCTGGTCGGACAGCCCGCCACCGTGCTGGACGGCGCCCGGTTCGTGGTCACGTTCCGCTACGGCCGCGACGTCGCCATCGTTCCCGGCCCTCAGATCCGACTGGGCATCTGGGACCTGCACCTGCAGGTCAACTCGGAACGGGCCGGCGGCGACTCGGCGACCGCCGACGGCTGGACCAACCCCACCGGGGCACTGTCCTACGACGACGCCGACGTCGCTGCGTTCGTGGCGTCGACGTCGTCCGGGATCCCGGCCGAGGCGGCCAAGTACGGGTCGTGGGCCGTGGCGAACTCGCAGCGGAGCATCACCGTCGGCGGCATCGAACTGGACGACCCCACCTTCCGGGACCGGGACGTGGAGCTGAGTGGCCTGGATCTCGTCATCACCAGCAGCGGACCGTCGGTTCCCGTCGACGCTCCACCGACCAACAGTGCCGTCAGCGACGCCGGTGACGGCTCATCGCTCGCCGTGCGCGTGGAACGTGCCGGCACCGAGCTGTGTGCCTTCGATCTCGCCGGGTACGGCCGGTCGTCCCGGCCGACCCGCATCGACCTGCTGGAACGCTCCGACTGCGCCGACGACCTGCTCCGTTCCGGTGACGTGGCCGACCTGGACGTGACGCTCACCTACACGCTCGGCTGTGCCCGGTTCACGCCGGTGTTCGACCCGTTCGCCAACCCCCAGCCGCTCTACGACGCCAACGGCCAGTGCCTCACCGTCCGGGTGCCCGACGTCGGCTTCATCGGACTCGAGGCCGCCACCGATGTGGTCACCGACGCCCCACCCGAATCGGTGCTCACCACCGACGCCGACGGCAGCGGGGGAGCGCTCGCCGTGGCGCAGGTCTTCGGTGACGTCCTCATGGGTGGCTCCGAGCTGCAGACCGTGTGGTCGGGCGGCGCCCCGGGAGCCGGCGACACGCTGGCCGCGCCACTCGTCGTCGGGAACATGCAGGTCGGACGGATCGTCAGCACCCGGACCGACGCCGACGCGTCGGTCGGCACGGTCTGCTGCTACCTGCCCGACCCGCAACTCGGTCGCATCCAGGCGGTGATCGACGGGGACGTCTGGGCCGAGACACTCGTCGAGGTCGACTCGATCGACGGCACCGCCACCGATCCCCGTGAACTGCGGATCCTGGACTGGCGCTACTGCGGGGCGGCATCCTGCGGGCCCCGGCGCCCGTCAGCCGCCGGCACCTGATGGGCTGCCCCGCGTCGGATTTGTTCTCAGGTCGTCCGATCCC